>JBDLRB010000082.1:0-6921 GCA_039800205.1 Pseudomonadota bacterium
GCAGCCGAACCGGGATCGCCGGCGGCACCTGCGAATTCGATCACCCGTCTTACCATGCCTGGCAGCATCAATCGGTACAGGATAGGCAACAGGACATCGCAGCCTGGGCCGGACCACTCGCCCCACTGCGTTTCGCTATTGCGGTCATGCTCGGTCTGCTTCGCAGCAGCGGCCACTGGAGCGCCATCAGCTCTCAGCAAGGCAACAGCCAGCACAGCCTGGGCGGACGCACCTACCAGCTGGTCCAGGTTCGTCTGCGCTCGGCGACCGGCGCCATTCCAGAAATCAGCGCCAACCGCTATCTGCTGTTCATCCGTTTCATGACGCAGGACGGAGACCTCCGGCCGCGTCCCTATGACGGCGAGGTCGATTTCGAGCTCGCGCTCTGCAATTTCTGACCGAACGCGATCGGACGATGTCTGAAGCGCCCGCCCGTGCACGCGAAGTGAACTGTCCGGTGTGCAGCGCGCGCACCCTGTTCGCCCCCTCCAACCGCTGGCGTCCGTTCTGTTCGGCGCGATGCAAGCAGGTCGATCTGGGCGCCTGGGCAAGTGATCAGTACCGGATCGAAGGGGCCGCAGCCTCCGAAATGGATCAGCGCCTGGACGACGCGCCGGCCCCGCGGCACTGAGTCGCCAGTCGATCGATCACCGGAATCGAGGCGGGCAGGAGCGGAGCCACCTCGATCGCCCCGGGGTGCTGCCAGATCAGGGCCTGCCCTTCTCGCGACCGGGGTTCGCCCTGCCAATCCGTGATCAGGCGAAAGTGCAAACGAACCTGAGCATGGGGGTAATCGTATTCCACGGCGTCGTAGGGGCTGGACGGTCCGATCAGGATGCCCAGCTCTTCGTGTAGCTCTCGGGCCAGGGCTTGCTCGACCGACTCGCCGCGCTCGAGCTTGCCGCCGGGAAACTCCCACCAACCGGCATAGGGCTTCCCCGCTGGCCGTTGAGCGAGCAGGACCTGCCCGTCCAGGCGCCGCTGCAGAATGCCCACAGCCACATCGACGCGGGGGCGCGAGTCCGGGGATTCGTTCGGCGGCCGGGCACTCATGAGCGATCGGCGGGCCGTACTCAGGTCCGTCGCCTGCGGCTCGCGCGTAGCCGGCGCTGGCCCGCCCAGTCCCTTGCAAATTGCCACGCTACACGACCCGAGCGCGATCCCCGCTCCAGTGCGAACCGGAGCGCATCGCCGCGTGCGGCCTCGATTTCGTTGTCATCACAACCCAAGGTCGTGAGCCAGTGCGAGACGACCGCCAGGTACTCGTCCTGGCGGAAGGGATAGAACGCGACCCACAGGCCAAAGCGCTCAGACAGCGAAATCTTTTCTTCAGCGGTTTCGCCCGGATGGATTTCTCCGTCCTCCTGATGCCGGGCAGCAAGGTTTTCGCTCATGTACTCGGGCATCAGATGACGACGATTGGAGGTCGCGTAGATCAACAGATTGTCTGAGGCACTCGCGACCGAGCCATCCAGAACGACTTTCAGCGCCTTGTATCCGGGCTCGCCTTCGTCAAACGACAGGTCATCACAAAACACGATGAAGCGTTCGGGCCGAGTCGCAACGCGATCGACAATATCCGGCAGGTCGACCAGATCGGACTTGTCGACCTCGATCAAGCGCAGGCCCTTCGCTGCATATGCATTGAGACAGGCCTTGATGAGCGAGGATTTACCCGTGCCACGCGAACCCGTCAGCAACACATTGTTGGCCGGCAACCCCTGGACGAATTGGCGGGTGTTGCGGTCAATCAGCTGTTTTTGCTCGTCGATGTTGTGGAGGTCGGCCAGCTGGATACCCCCCACCCTGGGAACGGGCTGCAACTCACCCCGCGAACCCAACGCGGACACGCGACGACGCCAGCGAAAGGCAATGGCGGCTGTCCAGTCGGGTTCAACGGACGCGGGCAAGAGAGCTACGAGCCCGCCGATCAGGCGCTCGAGCTGTTCGAGCAGACGGATCTCGCGATGCTCGCGATCCAGGCGGGCGGTCTCGTCAGGAACGGTAGTCGGCATTGATCGAAACATAATCATGGGAAAGATCACAGGTCCAGACCGTTGTGGCGGTCGACCCCCGGCCGAGCAGGACCCGTACGCCGATCTCGGATTGCTTCATGACGCGTTGTCCCTGCTCTTCCCGATAGTCGGGATGGCGGCCCCCCTTTGTGGCCACATGGACATCGTCGAGATAGAGATCGATCGCGTCGACCTCGAGATCCGTGACTCCGGCATACCCGATGGCCGCAAGGATTCGACCAAGATTGGGGTCCGACGCAAAAAACGCGGTCTTGACCAGCGGCGAATGGGCGATCGAGTAGGCAATGGCGCTCGCTTCATCGCGGTCGCGGGCGCCCTCGACCGTAATCGTGATGAATTTCGTTGCGCCCTCGCCATCGCGCACCAGTGCCTGAGCCAGACGCGTGGCCACCGCCAGGAGCGACGCGCGAAGCTCGGCCGCGCCGGGGTCGGTGTCTGCCGCAATCTTGAGCGCACCCGCGCCGGTTGCGATCAACACCAGCGAATCATTGGTGGAGGTATCCCCGTCGACCGTCACCCGGTTGAAGCTGAGATCAGCGATTTCGGTGCTCCAGCGGGCCAGGAGCGCGGGCTCGACCGCGGCATCGGTCGCCAGAAAACCGAGCATCGTCGCCATGTTCGGGCGAATCATGCCCGCGCCCTTCGCGATGCCACTAACCACAGCCATTGCCCGGCCCTGGTGCTGTACCGTCTCGGAAACAGCCTTGGGCAGCGTATCGGTGGTCATGATGGCTTCGGCGGCATCCAGCCAGTCCGACGCATCGAGCGCCGCGGCCGCATCGCGAACGCCGGCGCCCAGTCGATCCATCGGCAAGTGCTCGAGGATCACCCCAGTGGAAAACGGCAAGACCTGATCCGCCCGACAGCCCAGTGCCTGCGCCACCTGGTGACAACTTTCGCGGGCATTCGCCAGGCCCTGCTCGCCCGTACCGGCGTTGGCACAGCCCGTGTTGACGAGCAGGGCGCGAATGGCCCCTCCGGACACGCTCAGATGCTCACGGCAGACGCGAACAGGGGCTGCGCAGAATCGGTTGGTCGTGAACACGCCGGCCACCGCTGCACCGGGGGCCAGATCAAGCAGCAGGATATCGCGCCGACCGGGCTTGCGGATGGCGGCCCGCGCTGTGCCGATTCGGAGACCGGCCACGGGCAACAGACGGGCCCGATCCGGTACGGTCAGATTGACGGGCATCGGTCACTCCCTTGAGTGGGTGTCAGGCCAGCCGACCGTGGCAGGCCTTGTACTTGCGACCCGAGCCGCAGGGACAGGGGTCATTGCGCCCCACCTTGCGCCCGTATCGCTTGAACGGTTGCTGTGCCGCATCGGTCTCGCCGGGCACCTGCTGCAGGGCGAGGGCAATCGATTCGGCATCCGAGCCCTCGGCACCCTGCGCGGCCTGAGCAAAATCAGCGTGCCCGTACTGAACGTCCTGCATCCCGGAGCGGTCGTCGATCTGGGCCTGGGCCGCTTCGGCTTCATTGCTGGTCTCGATCCGTACGGTCATGAGGATGCGGGTCACATCATTGCGAATCCGACCCTGCATCAACGCGAAAAGCTCGAACGCCTCACGCTTGTACTCCTGCTTGGGGTTCTTCTGGGCGTAACCGCGCAAGTGGATGCCCTGGCGAAGGTGATCCAGCGCAGCCAGATGCTCGCGCCAGTGCTGGTCGATCACCTGCAGCATCACCGACCGCTCAAAGCCCGAGAAGGCTTCAGCCCCCACCAGTTCGACCTTGGCGCGATAGTAGGCATCGGCTGCGTCGAGGACCGCCGCCAGCAGTTGCTCGTCGTCCGTATCCGTCATCTCGACCAGCGGCACGGCGAGCTGCCAGTCGGTCTCGAGTACTTTCTGGAGACTGGACAGATCCCACTGCTCTTCGACGGCCCCTTCGGGAACGTGCTGCCTGAACAATTCGGTGAAGACCTGGTGCCGCAAGTCGCGGATGCGCTCGGCGAACTCGCTCGACTCAAGCAGGGCATTGCGATCGGCATAGACGACCTTGCGCTGGTCGTTGGCGACGTCGTCGTACTCGAGGAGTTGTTTACGGATATCGAAGTTGCGGGCCTCGACCTTGCGCTGCGCGGACTCGATGGCCCGGGTCACCATACCCGCTTCGATCGCCTCGCCATCGGGCAGCTTGAGGCGATCCATGATGGCCTTCAGGCGATCGCCGGCGAAGATACGGAGCAACGGATCTTCCATCGACAGGTAAAACCGCGACGAACCGGGGTCGCCCTGACGGCCCGAGCGGCCGCGCAACTGGTTGTCGATCCGACGCGACTCGTGACGCTCGGTCCCGATGATGTGCAGACCGCCCGCCGCAATCACCTGATCGTGAAGAACCTGCCATTGAGCCCGAAGGGCCTCGCGGCGACCGGCCCGCTCCGCCTCGGGCAAACCGGCATCGATCTCGATCGCATCGATCTCGCGGCTGACATTACCGCCCAGTACGATGTCGGTCCCACGGCCCGCCATGTTGGTCGCGATCGTGATCATGCCCGGACGCCCGGCCTGGATCACGATCTCAGCCTCGCGTGCATGCTGCTTGGCGTTGAGCACCTGATGCGGGAGCTTTTGTTCGTCGAGCATCGCCGACAGCAGTTCGGAATTCTCGATCGATGTCGTGCCCACGAGGACGGGTTGTCCGCGCTGGTGGCAGTCCCGGATGTCAGCGATGATCGCGTTGTACTTTTCGCGGGCCGTCCTGAACACCTGATCCTGACGATCCTGGCGGATCATCGGGCGGTGCGTGGGGATCACGACGGTTTCGAGACTGTAGATTTCCTGGAATTCGTAGGCTTCGGTGTCGGCGGTCCCGGTCATGCCGGCGAGCTTGCCGTACATCCGGAAGTAATTCTGGAAGGTGATCGAGGCGAGCGTCTGGTTTTCAGCCTGGATCGATACGGACTCCTTGGCCTCGACGGCCTGATGCAGACCATCGGACCAGCGACGCCCCGGCATCATGCGACCGGTAAACTCATCGACGATGATCACTTCGTTGTTCTGGACAACGTAATGCTGATCCCGGAAATAGAGCGTATGCGCTCGCAGGGCCGCCATCAGGTGGTGCATCAGCACGATATTGGCCGGGTCGTAGAGGCTCGCCCCGCCCGCGAGCAAGCCAATCTGCTCGAGAATCTGCTCGGCCTTCTCGTGTCCGGCCTCAGACAGGTGCACCTGGTGCGCCTTGCGATCGACCCAGTAGTCGCCCGGGGGCTCGGGCTCGTTGGTCTTGGGTTCCGACGGCATCGGGGTCAACAAGGGGGGCACCTGATTGACCCGCAGATAGACCTCGGTATGATCTTCGGCCTGGCCCGAGATGATCAGGGGCGTGCGTGCTTCGTCGATCAGGATGGAGTCCACCTCGTCGACGATCGCAAAAAACAGTCCCCGCTGGCGACGATCCGACGCCTGATGCTCCATGTTGTCGCGCAGGTAATCAAAGCCGAATTCGTTGTTGGTACCGTAGGTAATGTCGGCCGCGTAGGCGATCCGCTTGTCCTCTGTGGACTGCTGCGACAGGATGACCCCCACACTCAGACCGAGAAAACGGTACAGGCGCCCCATCCATTCGGCATCGCGGCTGGCCAGGTAATCGTTGACCGTGACAACATGAACACCCTTTCCGGCCAGGGCGTTCAGGTACACGGCAAGCGTCGCGGTGAGCGTCTTGCCCTCGCCGGTGCGCATCTCGGCAATCTTGCCGTGATGAAGCACCATGCCGCCGATCAGCTGGACATCGAAATGGCGCATGCCGAGCGCGCGCTGGGCGGCCTCGCGGCACACCGCAAACGCTTCGGGCAGCAACTGGTCGAGGGTTTCCCCGGCCGCATGGCGCTGACGCAACTCACCCGTTCGGGCCGTCAGGGCCTCGTCGGTCAATTGCGAGATCGCCGGCTCGAGCGCGTTGATCGCGACGACGGTCTTGCGGTACTGTTTCAGCAGGCGCTCATTTCGGCTGCCGAACACCTTGGTCAGGAGATTCTGGAGCATGGGTTATGCGCCTCGTCCGGCCCGTCAGGGCGGATCCGCGACGTCTAGTCGGAAATCCTTCGAGTCTAGCACGCAGACCTTTCGTGAGCCTCGCCGCCCACCCCCCGCGCCCTCCCGGGCAGCGGGCCAGTGGCTGGAAGAAGAGGCCGACTTCCGTTCGGTCGCCGCTCAGGCTGCGCGCCTCATCGAGATCGCCCGGGCGCTTCAGGAGATTCACCCCGCCCAGCCGGTGATGGTCCTGGGCCTGGATCAAGGGACAATGAAGATCGCCAGCCGAAACGCGGCCGAGGCGGCGCGCCTGCGGCAAATCGAGCCTCGCCTGGTCGCGCAACTGCGTAATCGCGGCATTGCCGTCGAACGACTACGCATCCAGACGCGCCGGCACGTGTTTACCGCACCGGGCGGACCCACCGTCCGGCTATCGAACGGTCGGGGACCCATCCCCGACCAGGCCCTGGGCGCGCTCCGCGGCATCCAGCTGGGCCTGAACCCCGGCCGGCTGAGTCGCGCGCTGGACACCCTGATCGCACGCCAGAAACGCCAGCGCAGGACCTGAAGGCGCCGCGCCTGGGCTCAGAGGCTCAGAGGCGCGCGAGAAACAATCCGGCAAAAAAGACGAGCGCGAGCGCGGCTGCAACAACGCTGAGCCCCACGGCCCGGCGCAGGTGCCGTCGGTCACGGGTCATCAGGAAAGCTGCCAGACACCCCAGCAGGGCCAGCGCGGTGAGCCCAAGAAGGATGCGGAAGGCGATCACCAGGCGAGCCTTGCCGTGGCCGCTTCAGGCCAGACGCCAGTCGAGGGCCAGGGCACCGCGCGGCCGGGCCGCATCGTCAAAGACGCGCCACTCCCAGGCCTCGGATCGCTCCAGCAGGGCCCGAATCAGGCGGTT
>JBDLRB010000083.1:0-5840 GCA_039800205.1 Pseudomonadota bacterium
TGCTCTACCGTGAGGAAGAGCGGGAAATGATGCCTCTGTGTCGTGATCAGGGGGTAGCCCTCATGCCCTGGAGCCCTCTGGGCCGCGGCCGGCTGGCCCGTCCCTGGGACGTCGGCTCCGCGAGAACCGAGACCGACAACGTCACGCAGCGGCTGCTGACTCAGGTTCAGGACGCCGATCGAGAAGTGGTGGACGCGGTTCAGCGAATTGCGGCGAAGCGGGGGGTGTCCATGGCACAGGTCGCGCTCGCCTGGGTGCTCGCACAGCCGGGCGTGGTGTCGCCCATCATTGGCGCCACGCGCCTCGAGCATCTGGACGACGCGGTGGCCGCGCTGGCGCTCAAGCTGGATCCTGCAGAGCATGCGATGCTGGAAATCCCCTATCAGCCTCGCATACCGTTTGGTCATGCGGTCTGAAGCCGAGCCTCGGGGAGGCGCTTCCTGCGGGGTCGCATGAAGCTCAGATAGAGCAGCGGCACAATGTAAAGCGTCAGCAAGGTGGAGAGCAACAGGCCCCACACGATGCTGGAGGCCACAGGCCCCCACAAGAGACTCTTACCGCCCCAGCCCATTGCCAGGGACAACAATCCGCCGATCGTTGTCGTTGAAGTGATGACAATCGGGACCACCCGTCGCCTTGAGGCCTGAACGACGGCGCGGGCCGCGCTGGCGCCTGCAGCCATCCGGGCATTTGCAGCGTCGATCAACACGATCGCGGAATTGACCGCGATGCCCGTCAGAGCGATCACCCCGTACATCGTGTAGAGCGACAACGGGTTGTTGGTGAGCGCGAGGCCGAAGGCTACGCCCGAGAAGGCGAGCGGGACGGTGACCAGGATCATCAGGGGCTGGAAGTAGCTTCTGAATTGGGCGGCGAGAATGAGATAGATGAGTCCGACGCCCAGCAGGAAAAGCACTTGCATCGCGGCGAGGCTTTCCTCGATGTCCTCGAGTTCACCCGAAAAATCGAGATCGGTGGCCGGGTGGCTGGCACGGAAACGCTCATTCCAGGCCTGACGAATCGCTTCATTGGCTGCCCGGGTGTCGGTCACATTCTTATCGAGATTCGCTTCGACCGTGATGGTCCGGCGCAGGTTGTAATGCCGGATAAAGCCGCGTCCGGCCTCGGTGCGCGCACTGGCGAGTGCGCCGATCCGGGTGATTTCTCCCGTGGGCAAGACGATGCTCTCGTCGAGCACCGTGGCGGGGTCTGCGGGCAGTGCGTGGGTGTCGGGTGGAGGCGCTGTGCGCACGCGCACCTCGAGCTTGTCGCCCTCGTCGCGGGTGAACGCAATCACCTCGCCGTCCACAGCCATCCGGACCAGTCGCGAGACCTGTGCGGGGCTGAGACCCGCATCGCGGATGGCATCGGGGTCCAGCCGGAGCTGCAGCTGGGCCCTTCCGGGGACGTTGTCGTCCTGTACGTCGCTCACACCCGGCACGGCCGAAACAAGGGTCTTCAGATCTGCGGCGGCGCGTTCGATGTCCTCGAATCGATCACCTCGCACCTTGATGTTGATGGGTTTACCGGACGGGGGACCCCCCGACAGTACGGTAAAGCTCTTCCGCCCGGGGCCTGGGAATGACTCGATTTCGGCTCGCATCGACTCGACGATCGCCTCGACCTCCCGACCCGCGCGACCCCGAGGGTTCAGCGATACAAAGACTTGGCCGTACACATCACCGTAGATGACCTCGGTATCGGTGAATTTGATCCCCGCAAGGGTCGTCACCGCTCGGGCCTCGGCCTGGGGTCCGATGCCCTTCAGCAAGGACCGGACTCGGGTTTCGACGCGTTCGGTCTCGGCGAGTGTGTCCTCGAGCGAGGCCGACTGAGGCATATCCACGTTCACGTAAAAGGCACGGATGGGATCAAAGGCAAAGAACTGAACCCGGACGACCTCAGTGACGATCAGCGAGACCGCGGCTGCAACGATCACGAGACCGCCCGCGGCCAGTGTCTTGGGCCAGCGCAGCAAGCGGATGAGTGCGATGCCATGCATCCGGCGGATGGCACGATTGAATCGCTCGCGCAACTGCTGCGCGCGCGAGGGCTGTTGATGGATCCGAGGCTGAATGGCATGGACATGGGCCGGCATCATCCAGAAGGCCTCGAACAGCGAAATGATCAGGGCCAGCGTGACCACAAACGGGATGACGAACATGAACTTGCCCACGATGCCCGGCAGCAGCATCAGCGGCAAAAAGGCAGCAAGCGTCGTGGCGACCGAAGAGAGCACGGGCCGCCAGACCTCGCGAACCGCGTCCACCGCCGCGTCGATGGGTGACTGACCGCGCGCCATCCTGAAATAGATGGACTCGACAACGACAACGGCATCGTCAACCAGCATGCCTAATGCGATCACCACCCCGAGCAGTACGGACACATTGACCGTGTAGCCCATGGCCGACAGGATCGCGAAGCTGCCCAGCAGAGAGAATGGGATGCCCAGCACGACCAGTACAGCAATTCGCGCCCCCAGAAACAGCCAGCACACGAGCAAGACCAGCAAGGCCCCATACAACGCGTTGGTCTGCATGATGTCAATCGCTTCGACGGTCGGGACGGTCTGGTCGTCGGTGAGCGTCAGTCTGAGTCCGAGTGCGGAGAGCGCCGTGTTTTGCTGGTCGACGTAGGTCCGGATGCGCTCGATCAGATCGATGGTGTTGGTTCGAGATTTCTTGGTGAGGTTCATCGCGATGGCCGGACGACCGTCCATCGATGCGTATTGCGAAGCCGGGGCGCGGGCCCGCTCGATCCGGGCGACCTCGCCGAGCCTCGCGCTGGCATTGGGTCGTACGACCGATCGGATGGGTACGCTGCGCAGGGTCTCGGGGTCAGGGCTGACCCCACGAATACTCACCGACCATGCGCCATCCCGGGTGCGCAGGGTGCCGCCCGCCGTGTCGCGCCACCAGGCGGCGAGGCTGTCGGCGACATCGGTGGCGAGCAGCCCGCGACTGGCGAGCGCCTGGCTATCGGGTGTGATCAGCAGCTCGGGGTCACGCAGACCGGAGGCCAGCACCTGATCAACACCGGTCATGCGTTCCAGGTCAGTCTTGATTCGCCGCGCCTGCAGGCGCAAGGTTTCGTCGTCCGCCAGGCCGGTCAGGACCAGCGATGCGGTCGGAAAGCCATTGGAGGTCGTGATCTCGATGATGCGGGGGGTGTCGACTTCTCTGGGAAGTTCGCTGGCACTGCGATTCTGGATCTCGCGCCGCAGATCGTTCATCCGCTTGTCGAAGGTGCGCTCGTCAATTTCACGAAAGCGGACCAGCAGGCTCGACACATTTTCTCGAGAATTCGAGATCACGAATCGAACGTCTGCAACCCGCGAGACCGCGTCCTCAAGGGGATTGGTGATCAGGCGCTCGATCTCCTCCGCACTGGCCCCGGGCAGATTGGCTGTGACACTGACCCAGTTGAAATTGATTTCCGGGTCCTGCTCGCGCGGCATCGAGAGGTAACTCAGCAGTCCAAGCAACAACACCACGACGAAGGCGATGTTCGCCAGCGGCGTGTTCGTATAAAGCCCCCGCAGGAACGAGGAGCCGTTATGGGAGGGCGGAATCATCGAGCGGGTTTGCCGGGCGTGGGAGCCTGTTGCGATGCTTTAAGGCGTATCCGGTCTCCGTCCTTGAGGCCCGCCTGGCCGACCGTGATGACCCGGGCACCGGGGGGCAGGGAGGACAAGACCGCCCGCGCCTCTTGCGCACCGGGCAGGGGCACGAAGCGGGCGACCCCGTCGCTTGCCCCGACCATCGTATCGAGCGTGAACACGCCGAGCGTGCTCTGACGGCGGACAATCAGGCTCGCGGGGAGGTGGGGGCGACCATCCCGCCAATGGAGGGTGCCGGTGAGGCCGGCGGGGGGTGTTTGGGCTGGATCGGCAAAGGCGAGCCGGGCGCTCTGGGTTCGCGCAGATGAGCTGACCGCGCTGCCTACGCGCAGGACCCGCACCGGGTAAGACTGTCCGAGTGCAGTCAGCCTCAGATCCTTGGCCGCAAGCAAGCCGGGCGCGTCGGCCGGGTTGATCGTGGCGCTGAGCTCGTTTGCACCCCGCTCGCTGATCAGAAACAGGACCGCCCCCGGGGCGACCGACTCGCCGCGCTGCGCCATCCGTTCGCGGACGACCCCATCAAAGGGTGAGAGGATGCGCGTCTTTTCCAGTTGTCGTCGGGCCGTGTCGAGCTGGGCCTGGGCGGCTGAAATCTCGGCTCTGAGCACCGCTGTCTCGGTTTCGCGCTGCGTTAATGCTTCCTGAGAAAAGAAGCCCTTTGCGACCAGTTCCTGAGCGCGCAGGAGCTGCGAGGTCGCGAGGCGTTCGCGTGCCCGTGCGGCATCGAGCGCCGCCTGCGCGCGCTGCAGGTTGAGTTCTGCATCGCGCGGGTCCAGCCGTGCGATCAATTGGCCTTTTGCGACGCGCTCGCCGGCATCGACCGACCAGTCGAGCACGACGCCCGAGGTCTCCGCTGCAATCCGTGATTCGTTACGAGCGACCACTTGAGCCGGCGCATCCCGTTCGGGGTAAACGAAGAGCTCGGCGATGGGCTGCGCAGTCACACCGATCGGTTCTGAAGGCGTTGTGCGAGTGAGCGTTGCTTTGGTCGGGTCGCTCCGCTCGGACTGAGCGAAGGCGACAGGCCAGGCAACCAGCGCACAGCCGGTCAAGCCGATCGACAGTTGGGCCACAAGACGAGGGGTACCCATCAGCGATCGATCCCGGATCGTTTGATCAAGGACTCATCCCGGATGCTCAGGTCCTGGCCGTGCAGATCGAGCGGTCGCTCAGCTGCGATCCAGGCAATCAGGCGGGCTGCCCGCGCGGCGCTACCCAACTGCTCACGGGGCACCCGGCTGACCTCGTTCATGCCCGATGCCCGGATCCGCACCTGCATGTCGGTATCGACCATGCCGGGCTGCAGGCCGAATACCGCGATGTGCTCGGCCGGCGATTCGTGGGCCAGGCAGCGGGTCAGCATCCAGAGCCCCGCCTTGCTCGAGCAGTAGGCAGCCCAGCCCTCGCGCGGGCCGTGTGCTGCACCCGTGGAGACGTTGATGACGGTGGCCGAAGCCGAGCGCCGCAGCGCCCCCAGGGCGGCATCGATCATATTGAAGGGCCCAGCCAGATTGACGTGCAGGGCCTTGGAGAACTCTTCAGGACTGACGTCGCCGATCCGACCGATGGGGTCGACCACGCCCGCATTGTTGATCAGGATGTCGAGCTGTCCGTGCTGGGCGAGCGTCTGCTCGACCGCCGCGCGTGCTTGTGAGGCGTCGGCGACATCGCACTGGACGATCGAGGCCGAGACGCCGAGCGCCTGACAGCCGCGGGCGATGGTTTGCGCGCGTTCGATCTGGCGCACGGCCAGAACAGGGGTGATCCCCGTTCGGGCGAGTTCGAGGGCGCAGGCCGCACCGATACCGCGTGTGGCGCCCGTGATCAGCGCGACGCGCTTCGGTTGGAGGGAGACGTTCATGAGCGAATTGGGAGGGTTTTTATTGTCTCAATTGAGAAGCTTAGTCGAAGACGCACCGGCCGGGCCGATTGGGCACAAGGGGAAATCGGGCTTTGGGGAGCGGAAATGCAAAAAGCCACCCCGAGAGGTGGCTTTTGATGCGAACGGTGGCGCGCCCGGCAGGATTCGAACCCACGACCCCCTGGTTCGTAGCCAGGTACTCTATCCAACTGAGCTACAGCCGCGTACACGCAACCAAGCAAAAATTATAGCATCTAGGCTTCTTGGGCTGCCAAAGCAGTCTTCATGAGATCTGCCATCGTACGCGCCTCGATCTTGTCCATAATGTTTGCGCGGTGTGCCTCGACGGTTTTAATGCTG
>JBDLRB010000084.1:0-59268 GCA_039800205.1 Pseudomonadota bacterium
TCGCGTCGCAGCCGGGCTGGTACGCCGAACGGCTCGCCGCCGTCAAGGGCGTGACCGAGGAGACCACGACCGGCGTCCACCGCCTGTACCAGATGCACAAGCGGGGCGAACTGAAGTTCCCGGCCATCAACGTGAACGACAGCGTCACCAAGAGCAAGTTCGACAACCTGTACGGGTGCCGCGAGTCGCTGGTGGACGGCATCAAGCGGGCCACCGACGTGATGATCGCGGGCAAGGTTGCGGTGGTGTGCGGCTATGGCGATGTGGGCAAGGGCTCCGCGCAGGCGCTGCGTGCGCTGTCCGCGCAGGTCTGGGTGACCGAGATCGATCCGATCTGCGCACTCCAGGCTGCGATGGAAGGCTACCGTGTGGTGACCATGGAGTACGCGGCCGACAAGGCGGACATCTTCGTCACGGCCACGGGGAACCGCGATGTCATCACGCATGCCCACATGGCTCGCATGAAGGACCAGGCCATTGTCTGCAACATCGGTCACTTTGACAACGAAATCGACATTGCGTCGCTGAAAGAGCACTGCACCTGGGAAAACATCAAGCCGCAGGTCGATCATGTGATTTTCCCCGACGGCAAGCGAATCATCATGCTGGCTGAGGGTCGCCTGGTCAACCTCGGTTGCGGGACCGGTCATCCTTCGTTCGTAATGTCCTCTTCGTTTGCCAACCAGACCATCGCGCAGATCGAACTCTGGACCCACAAGGACTTCTACGAGCGGGGCAAGGTCTACGTGCTGCCCAAGCATCTGGACGAGAAGGTCGCCCGTCTGCACCTCAAGAAGATCGGCGCGATGCTGACCGAGCTGACCCCCGATCAGGCCGGCTACATCGGCGTGCCTTCCGAAGGCCCGTACAAGCCCGAGACCTACCGGTACTGAGATGCGCCCCGAACTCAGCTTCGAGTTCTTCCCGCCCAACACTGAAGAAGGCGAAGACCGGCTCGCGGCCACGCGGGCCCGTCTCGCGGCTGAACAGCCCGCCTACTTCAGTGTGACTTATGGGGCGGGCGGGGCGACACGCGACAAGACGCTGCGGACGGTTGCCCGGATTCAGGCCGAAGGTCATTCGGTCGCACCGCATCTGTCCTGCATCGGGGCAAGCCGACAGTCGATCGTCGACTTGCTTGACCATTACCGATCGCTGGGCATCCGCCGACTGGTGGCGTTGCGCGGTGATCTGCCCTCGGGCATGGTTGATGGGGGTGATTTCAGGTTCGCGAGCGAACTGGTGGCTTTCGTGCGTGAGCACTGTGGCGACGCCTTCAGGATCGAGGTCGCCGCCTACCCGGAGATCCACCCGCAGGCGGTCTCGCCCGAGGCGGATCTGCTGGCCTTGCGCAGCAAACAGGACGCGGGCGCCGACCGCGCGATCACGCAGTATTTTTTCAACGTCGACGCCTTTCTCTGGTTTCGCGACAGTGCGCAACAGGCGGGGGTATCGCTGCCCATCGTGCCGGGGATCATGCCGATCACCAATTTCCGGCAGCTGGCGCGGTTTTCGGATGCCTGTGGCGCCGACATCCCACGCTGGATCCGCTTGCGACTGGCCGCCTTTGGGGACGATCTCGAGTCGCTCAGGCGTTTTGGTTCAGAAGTCGTCGGCGAGCAGTGCCGACGGCTGGTCCAGGAAGGCGTGCCGGCCATGCACTTCTACACGATGAATCAGGCGGATCCAACCCTCGAACTGATCCGCGCGCTCAACTGAGCCCACGCCATGGAGCGTCCACCCGGGGGCCGGCCTACGCCCCGGGCGCTTGCCCGCTCTCCTGCGACGCGCTTCGCCGGGATGCGTCCTTCCGGAGCCCCCTTGCGGGGGGCCGCACAACCCGCTGGTCGGTCACAATCAGATCGAGCGGTCGATCGTGATCCTGCGCAATGAAATCGCCCAGCTCGCACACGTCAAAGGCAATGCCAATGGTCGCAATCGGCCGGGCAGCCAGCGTGCGATCATAAAAGCCTCCGCCATAGCCCAGTCGAAATCCGGATGGGTCATAGCCGATGCACGGAATAATCAGCAGATCGGGTTGGAGCACCTGAAAGGGCTCCGGCGTCGCGATCCCCCACCGATCAAACAGCAATGCACAGCCGGCCGGCCAGTGCCCGAATTCGAGCGGGCGATCGCGCCCGACCACGCGGGGCAAAGCCAGCGTACGCGCGCCCCAGACGTGCACCGCTGAAGGGTCAGGCAACACCGGCTCGGCGCGAATGGGCCAGTACACCCCCAGCACCGCGCGTGGGTCCAGGGCATGCAGCAGCTCGCGCAGCCGGTCCGCGATCGCCTCCTCAGCCCGAGCACGCTCAGCCGCCGGAATCGCTGCCCGGAGGGCAAGGAGCGCGCGACGTTGTGCCGTGCGGCGCTCGTCCACAGGCGTGCGTGTTATGCTCGATTCGACCATGGCCAGGACCCCAGCTGGATGAGGGTGAGTTGAAGTGAGACCGGAATCCGTCGGCGCAGTGATCACGGGCACACTCGCCCTCATTATCGGTGTAATGCAGCCGGCCATCGCCCAGCAACCGGCGGGCAAGCCCGCAGCGGAAGCCCCCCGCCTGACCCCGGACCAGGCGTTCCTCGCGGCCCGTCGAGCCTATCTGAAACGCGATTTGCGCGGACTGGATGCGGCCGCCAGCCAGGCACGCGGTCATCTTCTGGCCGATTATTTCGATTACTGGCGCCTCAGTCTGAAACCGCGCGGCGCGGACGGTTCGACCACTGAGACCGAGCGCGCGATCGAACGAATGCTCCAGCAGCACTCGGGTGGGGTACCGGCCGGGCTGTTGAGACGCGTCTGGCTCGACGAGTTGGCCACGCGCGGCGACTGGGCGCGCTTCGATCGGCACTACGCCCTCCAGGAGCTCGATCCGGACCCGGGCCTTCGCTGCCAGCGGCACCGTTCGAAGCTGAAGCAGCAGGGCACGCTACCTCGAGCCGGGCTGGACACCCTGCTGATGGTGCCCCGTGAAATCCCGTCGGCGTGTCAACGTCTGTTCGAGGATCTGCTGCAGAGCGGGGTGTTGGGCCCGCGTGATGTCGAACGCCGCATGTTCCGGGCCATCGAATCGGGAAACCCGGGGGCCATCCGTCAAGGCGCCCGCACAGTGGGTCTCCCCAGCGAGACGCTATCGCGTGCACTTTCGACCACGGCGCAGGGATCAAGCCGCCCGGACGGCCGCTGGGCCACACTGATCCGTCTCAGCCAGCTCGCTCGGAAAGATCCCGCGCAAGCCGCAGAGCAGCTGAATGCCGCCCACCCGGAATTGGGGGCGCCGGATCGGGCCTTCCTGTGGTCCCAGATCGCCGCCGCCGGGATGAAGCGCATGCTGCCGGAGTCCCACGCGTGGGCCCGGCAAGGCGCGCAGGCAACGAGTAGCGATGAAACACTCGCCTGGTTGGCGCGCGCGGCGCTTCGGGAGCGGGACTGGCGCCTGCTGGCCGATCTCATCGAGCGAATGAGCCCCGCCGCTCGCCAGGACGCCGGATGGATGTACTGGGCCGCCCGATCCCTCGCAGAGCGCGGGCAACGCGACGAAAGCGCCCGCCTCCTGATCCGGATCGCCGATGGCTTTGATTTTTACGGTCTGCTCGCACGAGAAGACCTTGGGCGACCGATTCAGCTACCGGTGCGGACCCGTCAGCCCCTGGACGCCGCAGACATTGAGGCGGTCGAGCGGCGCACCGGTCTGAAGCGGGCACTGCGCCTGTATCAGCTGGGCCTGCGCGCGGACGGCAACCGGGAATGGACCCACGCCCTGAGCGGCCTGAGCGACCGCGAGTTGCTCGCGGTGGCGACCTGGGCCTGTCAGCGCGGTATCCCGGATCGATGCGTGAACACGGCTGAGCGTACGCGCGAGGAGCACGATTTCGCATTGCGATTCATCACGCCCTTTCGAGACGACATCCAGCGTGCATCGGCCGAACGCGGACTTGATCCCGCGTGGGTCTACGGCTTGATCCGTCAGGAATCGCGCTTCATCACCAACATCGGATCGTCGGCCGGCGCACAGGGCCTGATGCAGATCATGCCGGCCACTGGGCGCTGGATTGCCGGCAAACTCGATCAGCGCAATTTTCGCATCGAGCAGCTTCACGAGCCGCGCACGAACATCCGATTCGGCACCTTCTACCTGAAGAACGTTCTCGACGATCTGGGGGGTTCGCCCGTGCTCGCCTCGGCGGGCTACAACGCCGGACCCAGACGGCCGATGCGCTGGCAGGAGACCCTGCCCACTCCCCTCGAGGCCGAGATCTTTGCAGCGATCATCCCCTTCGACGAGACGCGTGATTACGTCAAGAAGGTGCTGGCCAACGCGACCGTCTACGCGACCCTGCTGTCGGGACAGCCCCAGTCGCTCAGAGCCTGGCTGGGTGGACCGATCGGTCCGCGCACACTTCCCCCGGGCGGGCAACCGTGAGTCTGATTCACCCCATCGGGACGGTCCCGACCCCTTTGTTCTTCCCAGAAGCCTGTCACGATGCCTATTGAAAATATTCTGGTTCTTGGCGGTACCGGGTTCATCGGTCGCCACATCATCGCTCGGCTGGCCACGGCCGGGCACCGGATTCGGGTTCCGACCCGTCGCCTGGCTCGAGCCCGCCCCTTGACCCTGCTACCCACGGTCGAGGTCATCGAATACAGCGGTGACGCTCCGGCTGGGCTCGAGTCCTGGTTGCCCGGGATGACGGCCGTGATCAATCTGGTCGGCCTCCTGCACAGCCGACCCGGCGAGCCCTGGGGGCCGGACTTCGAGCAAGCGCATGTCGCACTGCCCCGCGCGGTGATCGCGGCCTGCCAGACCCAGGGGGTCAAACGGCTGCTGCACATGTCGGCCCTGGGCGTCGGTGGCCCGCGCCCCCTCCCCTCCATGTATCTGCGCTCGAAGGCGGAAGGCGAACGCCTGGTCCGTGACAGCGGGCTCGACTGGACGATCTTCCAGCCGTCGGTCGTGTTTGGCGCAGACGACTCCTTTCTCAATCTTTTCGCCCGATTGCAGCGCTTTGCGCCGATCGTGCCGCTCGCGTGTGCGCGAGCCCGCTTCCAGCCCGTCTGGGTGGGCGATGTTGCACAGGCGTTTGTAAACGCGCTGGATCGCCCCGCGACGATCGGGCAGACCTATCCGCTCGGCGGACCCGAGATCCTGAGCCTGGCTGAACTGGTCAGGCGGGCGGGTCAGCTCAAAGGCTGCGCGCGACCCGTCATTGGTCTGCCCGACGGACTGGCACGCCTGCAGGCGCGGCTCTTTTCCATCCTGCCCGGCCCGCCCCTGATCTCGATCGACAACATCGAGTCGATGTCGGTCGACAACGTGATGCACGGTCCGATCGCAGCCGAGCTGGGCATCGTGCCGGTCGGAATCAAGGCAGGCATGCAGGACGTGGAAAGCATCCGACAGGAACGGCTCGACCGCGGACGTGCGCGGCACGCCCCGTCCTGAACGGCGGACGGGCATTCATGCAGATCTATCGGGTGGGCGGCTCGGTACGCGACGAATTGCTCGGGCTACCCGTGAAAGACAGGGACTGGGTCGTCGTCGGCGCGACGCCCGAGGCCATGGTCGAGCAGGGCTTCCGCCCCGTGGGTCGCGATTTCCCCGTCTTTCTCCATCCTCGTACCAACGAAGAGTATGCACTCGCTCGCACCGAACGCAAGGTTGCGCGTGGGTATCGGGGATTCGCCGTTCACTGCTCACCCGAGGTGACGCTGGAGGACGACCTGCAACGGCGCGACCTGACCATCAATGCGATGGCCCGGGATCCGTCCGGCGCGCTGATCGACCCCTGGGGCGGTCGCGATGACCTCGAAGCGGGTCGTCTTCGCCATGTCAGTGACGCCTTTGCCGAGGACCCGGTCCGAATCCTCCGCCTGGCGCGCTTTGCGGCACGTTTTGCCGACTTTTCCGTCGCGCCCGAAACCCGCGCCTTGATGCAGGCAATGGTCGCTTCGGGCGAGGCCGACGCACTGGTCGCCGAGCGCGTCTGGCAGGAACTCGCCAAAGGCCTGTGCGAGCGCGCTCCGGCAAGAATGTTCGAAATCCTGATCGATTGCGGGGCACTGGCCCGCATCCTGCCCGAACTTGATCGGGAATGGTCCGCACTCGATCGTGCGGCACTGCTCGGGGCGTGCGCCGCGCATCAGCTGGGACTGGACGAACGCTACGCGAGTCTGTGCTTCCAGCACACCGCCCCGCCGGACGGGCCGGCACTCGATCAGGCCTGCAGCGATCGGCTTCGGGTCCCGGCGCACTGTCGCGAATTCGGCCGGCTGGTCAATGAAGCGTGGCCCGCACTGCGCGACTGGACGGCTTTCACCGCCGATCAGCGGCTGAGTGGCCTGGAGCGATTCGACGCGCTGCGCCGCCCGGAGCGGGCCCAAGGCCTCGTCCGATGGGCCCGGACGATCGGGCCCCTGATCGAATCGCTCGACTGGCAAAACCTGACCGACGCATTCAGTCGAGATCAAGCGGCTGCGCGAAGCGTCGATGCGGGTGCGATTGCGCGATCCTGTCTCCGGGAGGCTCCACGCGGGCCGTCCGTTCCCGAATCGACGCGGATCGCGCAGGCCGTCCGCACGGCCCGGATAGCCGCCCTGACGACCGCCCCCGAGGACCGCCTCCGCGCGGGTCGACCGGGCAGCGCCTCTTCCTTTCACCCCCCTTGCATGGAGCGATGAATTCGTGAAAGCCCTGCTTTGCAAACAATACGGTCTCCCTGACAGTCTGGTCCTCGAGGAGGTCGCCGACCCGGTCCCGGGCGAGGGCGAAGTCCTGATCGACATTCGCGCGGCGGGCGTCAATTTCCCGGATGTGCTGATCATTCAGAATCTCTACCAGGCCAAGCCCGCTCTTCCGTTTGCGCCCGGCGCCGAGCTGGCTGGCGTGGTGAGCGCCGTCGGTCCGGGCGTCACCAACCGCACAGTGGGCGATCGGGTCATCGGCTCGAGCACCTGGGGCGCATTTGCCGAAAAGATTGCGCTCCCGGCGCACCGTACCCTGCCGATGCCCGACGGCCTTGATTTCGAACGCGCGTCCGCCTTTGTACTGACCTACGGGACGTCCTACCATGCGTTGATCGACCGGGCGGCGCTCCGGGCCGGGGAAACCGTTCTGGTACTCGGCGCAGCGGGCGGCGTCGGTATCGCCGCGATCGAAATTGCCAAAGCGGCGGGAGCCCGCGTGATCGCGGCCGCGTCCACTGCAGCCAAGCTCGAGGTCTGCGCGCAACACGGCGCCGATGAAGGCATCAATTACGCCGAGGAAAACCTCAGGGAGCGTATTGCCGCGCTGACCGGCGGCAAGGGTCCGGAGGTCATTTACGACCCGGTGGGCGGCGAATTTGCTGAACCGGCCTTTCGATCGATCGGCTGGCGCGGACGCTATCTGGTGATTGGTTTTGCGAATGGTGAAATCCCGAAACTGCCGCTCAACCTGGCGCTTTTGAAGGGTGCTTCAATCGTGGGCGTCTTCTGGGGACGCTACATGCAGAGCGAGCCCGAGCACTTCGCGGCCGACATCGCCGGGCTCTACCGATGGATCGACGAAGGCCGCATCAATCCCCACATTTGCGCGCGCTACCCGCTGGCCGAAGGCGCGCGGGCGCTCGAAGATCTGATGAATCGCCGGGTCACCGGCAAGGTGGTCATCGTTCCGTGACGGCGACGATCGGTCGACCCTGAGCACGCCGTTCAGAGCAGGAAGGCAATGAGTGCCGCAAGCGCAGACAGCACCAGGGTCGAACCCAAGGGGACCGGCAGCGCCCGGCCGCGCCACCGCACATTGAAGTCGCCCGGCAAGCGACCAAACCCGAAGCGTTCGAGCAGCCGTGAAAGCCCCGAAAACAGCACAAGCGCCAGGACCGTGGTGATCAGCCATTTCAGCATGGTGGGCCCATGGTACCCGGCCGGGGCGTGTCACGCATTCGGCGACCGAATCGTCGCAGCATCGGCCACCGATCGGTCGGGGCATCGATGAACGAGCCTGAGCCCGCCGGCGAGACGCCCGCGCCGGCAATCCGCGCCGGACGAGCGCTGGGGCGCTTGCCGACCCGGATTGCCGGCGCCGTCGCCGCAGGCGGCCCGGTGGTTCAGGGCATGCTCTGGCTGATCGGAGCCGGTGTGATCCTGACGCTGCTCAACGCCTTGCTGCGACTGATCACCCAACAGGTCGACCCCTTGCAGACGCTCTTCGTCCGTTACCTCGCAGGCTTTCTGGTGATGCTGCCACTGGCCCTGCGGGGTGGCATGAGCCACTACCGCACGCAGCGCGTGGGCGGCCACCTCGCCCGGGCGGGTGTGCATATGGTGGGTCTCGCGATGTGGTTTACCGCACTGCCTCACGTGATGCTGGCCGATGTGACGGCCATCGGCTTCACCGGCCCGATCTTCCTCATGCTGGGTGCGGCCCTTTTTCTGGGCGAAAAGATGGTCGCCGCGCGCTGGGTGGCGGCCGGGATTGGCTTTGCCGGCGTCCTGATCGTCCTGGCGCCGGGCCTGAGCGGCACGGGCGGCGCCTATTCGCTCATGATGCTGGCAACGGCACCGGTTTTTGCCGCCTCCTTGCTGATGACCAAGCGAATGACCCGCGAGGACGGCCCGACCGCCCTGGTCTTCTGGCAATCGGTCGGCGTGACCCTGTTCGCACTGCCCGCCGCACTGTGGGTCTGGGCGCCGCTTTCGGTGGGGCAGTGGCTGCTTTTTCTGCTCTGCGGTCTGATGGGCAGCCTGGGACATTACTGCCTGACGAAATCGTTTCACCGCATCGACATCTCGGCCACTCAGTCGGCCCGCTACCTCGATCTGATCTGGGCCTCCGTGTTCGGGCTGCTTTTTTTCGGAGATGTGCCGCCGGGCACCACGCTGGTGGGCGGTGCGGTCATTCTCGCCTCGACCCTCTGGATCGCACAGCGTGAGGCGCGCCAGGCCCGGCCCTGAGTAGCGGCCAGGCGGCGCGCAGCGCGCGCGGCAGGGCGCCGATGCGTAAGCCCTAACCGAGCGTCGCGCTGCGATCGCGTGCCGAAAACCCGATGGGCGGGTCCCCCTCCATTGCGCGCCCGAACGCAATCACCTTGAAGAGCTCGCCCATCTCGGCTTCGGAGACCAGTTGCTGCAACGCCTGGGCCTGCCGCGCCCGCTCGAGCACGCTGTCGGGCGTCTCGGCGGCAAAGTGCTCAAGCAGCCCGCAGCCCAGCAGAAAATGAGCCTGCGAGGTGTAACCGAGCAGATCCAGCCCGCTGGCCCGCGCCTCGTCATTCAAGGCGCTGAAATCGACATGTGTGGTGATATCGGATAAACCCGGCCACCAGAATGGATCGTGGTGGGTCCGATGACGGTAATGACAGATCAGGCTGCCCTGGTCCCGCTGAGGGTGATAGAGCTCGCGGGCCGGGAAACCGTAATCGATCAACAGCATCGCCCCTCGGGTGAGACGCTCCCCGATCGTCCTCACCCAGTGCGCGGCCTGTTCGCCCAGCTCTGATCGATAGCAGCGTCCGAAGGCCTCGAACGGCCAGGTGCTCGCCTCGAGACGACGCCGAACCGCGGCATCAAAATGCGGGTCGGCCGGCTGCCGGCTCCACTCGAACCGCCCGTCTCGCTCGGTCACCCACCGCTCATAGACCCGCTCGTCAGACCATTCGAAGAGCCGAACCGGCATCGCATCGAGTACCTCGTTGCCCAGCACCACCCCCTCGAGCGTGTCCGGCAGGCGATCCAGCCACTCGACACGGTCGAAGAGATGCCGCGGCAGGTGCGTCTCAAGCCAGTGCTGCTGTCGACTGCGCAAATCGCCGGACACCTCGATCACCGCATAGCGCTCAGGCGGACAACCGGCCTCGGCGAGCGCAGTCAGAAGCTGCGCGGCCAGCGCACCGGTTCCGGCACCAAACTCCCAGATCACGGGTGCGACGGCGTCAAACCACTGGGCCAGCTGCGTTGCCAGGCACCGACCAAACAGCGGGCTCAACTCCGGGGCGGTCACGAAATCGCCGGCGGCACCAAATCGCCGCTGACCCGCCACGTAATAACCCAGGCCGGGCTCATAGAGCGCGGATTGCATATAGCGATCGAACGGCAGCGCACCACCGGCCTGGGTGATCTGGTCTCGCAACACGACCATCAGCGCTCGCGACAGCGCGATCTGGTCAGCATCGGGTTCAGGCAGGGTGCTCATGTCATGAAGAGGCTCATCGAGCCCGGAAGTCTAGTGGATCCGCCCAAGCGCCTGGGTCCGGACAGGGCCCGTGGCAGCGGCTCGATGCAAATGCTTTACACTCGCAAGCGATCCGCAGGCGCCTTTGCGTTGCGCCCCTGCCTGGGTCCTCATCGTCCTGCAGCCGAAACCTTACTGCGTCCCAAGCCATGTCCAGCCCGATGCCCGTCGCCCTCGTCACCGGCGCTGCCCGCCGGATCGGCGCAGCCATCGCCGACCACCTTCACCGACAGGGCTTTGACGTCATCGTGCATTATCGGCATTCCGAGGCGGCGGCCCGGGCGCAGGTCGAGCGGCTGTGCCGCCTTCGCGCCGGCTCTGCACGAGCGTTGGGGGCCGATCTCACCCGCGCGGCGGACTGCGCCCAGCTGGTCCAGGACGCGCTGGCGTGGCGGGGCCGTCTGGATGCGCTCGTCAATAATGCGTCCAGTTTTTTTCGGACGCCGCTTGACCAGGCGGACGAGCACAGCTGGTCGACCCTGATCGATGGCAACCTGAAGGCGGCCTTCTTCGTGAGTCGTGCGGCCGCACCGGCGCTGCGCGCGCAGCGCGGCGCGATCGTCAATCTCTGTGATGTACACACCGAGCGCCCCTTGCCCGGGTTTTCGATCTACACCGCCGCCAAGGCCGGTATCGTCTCACTCACCCGCTCGCTCGCGCTCGAGCTCGCCCCGGCGGTTCGGGTCAATGCGGTCTCTCCCGGCTCGCTCACCTGGCCCGAAGAGGACATTTTCTCCGAGGCCGAGCGCACGGCTGCTGAGGCCGCCATACCGCTTGCCCGGATCGGCACGGGCGAGGACATTGCCCGCGCGGTACATTTCCTGATCGCCGGCAACGACTACATTACCGGGCAGGTGCTGAATGTGGATGGCGGTGCCAGTCTGGTGAGCCATTGAGCGTGCAGCACCCCCGTCAGATCGCGGACCGCTTCGCATGAACCTTCATCTTCCTGAGTGCTACCGGCTGCAGGTGCAGGGCATTGAAATCGACTGCTACCTGGGCGTCTATGCCCATGAGCAAGCCCAACGCCGACCCATCCGGATCGACGTCGACCTGTATGTCCCCATTCACGACGACGCCGCAGAGGGCGACGATCTGGCCGGCACGGTCAACTACGAACAGGTCGTCGACGCCGTCGAGCGGATTGTCGGGTCGCGCCGGTTCAAGCTGATCGAATCCCTCTGCTCAACGCTCGCGGACGATCTGGCCGGCCTCGCCGGTGTGCGGGCGCTTCGGGTCGAAATCACCAAACCGCATCCAATGCCGCGCGCCGCATCGGTCAGCGTGGAGCTCTGGAGATTACCGTGAACGCACCCGACCCGGCACTGGGCCGCGAACACCGGATTGCGCGCGAGCGCAATAAATTGCACAAGCGACTGTTGCGGCTGACCGGACAGGCGATTGCCGACTACGCGATGATCGGCGAGGGCGATCGTGTGATGGTGTGCCTGTCGGGGGGCAAGGACAGCTACGGCATGCTCGATCTGCTGCTCACCTTGCGCGAGCGCGCGCCCATCGAATTCGAGATCATCGCGGTCAACCTCGACCAGAAGCAGCCCGGGTTCCCGGAACACGTGCTGCCGAATTACCTGCGCGGTCGAGGCGTGCCCTTTCACATCGAGGAACAGGACACCTACTCGATCGTCACGCGGGTGATCCCTGAGGGTCGAACCCTGTGCTCGCTGTGCTCGAGACTGCGGCGCGGCATCCTCTACCGGGTCGCCGACGAACTCGGCGCAACACGCATCGCACTGGGACATCACCGCGATGACATCCTCGCGACTTTTTTCCTGAACCTCTTCTATGGCGGCAAGATGAAAGCCATGCCGCCCAAGCTCGTGTCCGACGATGGCCGGCACGTGGTGATCCGCCCGCTCGCCTACGTCCGTGAATCGGATCTGACCGAATACGCCCAATGGCGCGAATTCCCGATCATCCCCTGCACACTGTGCGGTTCGCAGGACAACCTGAAGCGACGTGAGGTCGGGCGGATGATTGCCGAATGGCAAAAGCGCCATCCCGGCCGGGTCGAGAACATCTTCTCCGCGCTGGCATCGGTTGCGCCGTCCCACCTCCTCGATCGAACGCTTTACGACTTTGCATCGATCGAGGCCTCCGGCAACCCGGATCCCGACGGCGACATCGGCTTCGATGTGGACCGCGATCTCGAACGTGCGATGGATCTTCCCTCCGAACCGCCCATGGCGACCGACGACCCGCCAGGCACTGCAGCCACGATCCGGGTGGTCCGTCTCCCATGAGGCTCCTTCGGCTCGCCCGCATCCTGTTTGTGATCTGGCGTTTTGGCCTGGACGAGATGGCTGCGACCGGCGCGGCGGCGACCCTTGGCTCGGGCTGGCTGCTGAAGCTGGCCCGTTTACTGAGGCTCGGCCGAAAACTCGACGCCCCGCGCGGCGAGCGCCTGCGGCAGGCGCTTGAATCGCTGGGGCCCATCTTCATCAAGTTCGGTCAGGTGTTATCCACCCGGCGCGACCTGCTTCCGAGCGATCTGGCCAACGAACTCGCCCGGCTGCAGGATCGTGTGCCGCCCTTTCCGGGCGAGATTGCGGTTCGTGAAATCGAACTGGGCCTGGGTCAATCCATTGATCAACTCTTCACCGAGTTTGACCGGACCCCGGTCGCTTCGGCCTCGATCGCGCAAGTTCATTTTGCCCGGCTGCCCGATGGCAAACCGGTTGCCGTCAAGGTGCTGCGACCGGACATGGCCGATGTGATCGACCGTGATCTCGCCCTGCTGCGCACCGTCGGACAGTTGCTCGTGAAAGTATCGGCGGACGCGCGGCGACTGCGCCCGCTCGAAGTAATCGATGAATTCGACAACTATCTCCACGACGAGCTGGACCTGGTGCGCGAGGCGGCCAACGCCGCGCAACTGCGACGCAATTTCGCCGATGGGGCGCTCTTGCGCATCCCCGAGGTGCACTGGGACTGGTGCGCCACCAACGTTTTCACGATGGAGCGTATGCACGGCATCCCGATCGGGCAGATCGATCGCATGCGCGAGGCCGGGATCGATTTGAAGAGACTCTCGCGCGAAGGCGTTGAGATCTTCTTCACGCAGGTGTTCCGGCACGGCTTCTTTCACGCGGACATGCACCCCGGCAATATCCTGGTGGGTGACCAGGGCGAGGATTTCAACCGCTACATCGCCCTCGATTTCGGGATCGTCGGAACGCTCTCAGAGTTCGACAAGAACTATCTCGCACAAAATTTTCTCGCGTTTTTCCAGCGCGACTATCGACGGGTCGCGGAACTGCACATCGAATCGGGCTGGGTCCCCGCGCAGACCCGGGTCGAGTCGCTCGAAGGCGCGGTGCGGGCCTGCTGCGAACCGTTCTTCGATCGCCCGCTGAGGGAGATTTCGCTCGGACTGGTGCTGCTGCGGCTTTTTCAGGCCTCCCGCCGATTCAATGTCGAGATTCAGCCTCAGCTGGTACTCCTGCAAAAGACGCTCCTCAATATCGAAGGCCTCGGCCGACAACTCGACCCGGACCTCGATCTGTGGGTGACCGCAAAGCCAATCCTCGAGCGCTGGATGGCCGAGCAGATTGGCTGGGAGGGGCTCGTGTCGCGACTCAAGCTGGAAGCCCGGCAGTGGTCCACCCTGCTGCCTCAGTTACCCCGCTTGACGCACGCTGCACTGGCCGCGCAGGCTCGGTCGGGTGCCCGATCGGCTCGATCGGAGACGCTCGAAACGCTGCTTGAGGGCCAGCGCCGCATGCGAACGACCTTGCGTATCCTGATCGCGCTTGCGCTCGTGCTCGCAGCGCTACAACTGGCGCCCTGGATCACCGGCCTCACAGTACGGTGATTGACGCCCGTGATCGGGCCCCGAATACAATCCGCGAAATTCACAACACCTGGGGATTTCGCAATGCTGCTGACACTCGTCGCTGTTTATCTGGCGGTCTCAGTCGTGATTGGCCTGCTGGCTGCGCGTCGCGTGCACTCGGCGTCGGACTACATCACCGCCGGCCGCAACCTGCCGATGCCCGTCGTCATGGCCATGGTCTTTGCCACCTGGTTTGGCTCCGAGACCGTCCTGGGCATCTCTGCAACCTTCCTCGAAGAAGGCTTTCGCGGCCTGATCTCCGACCCGCTGGGCGCATCGCTGTGCCTGGTCCTGTTCGGACTCGTTTTCGCCCTGCCGCTCTATCGGATGAAGCTCCTCACGCTGGGGGATTTCTTCCGGCGTCGCTTCGATCGGCGGATCGAACTGATCGTGTCGATCTGCATCGTGTTCTCGTATCTTGGCTGGGTCGCAGCGCAGGTGACCGCACTGGGCCTGGTCTTCAATGTCCTGTCGAACGATGTCGTGTCGATGAACATGGGCATGATCATCGGTGCTGCGGTTGTGTTGACCTACACGCTGTTTGGCGGCATGTGGTCGGTGGCCGTGACGACCTTCGTTCAGATGATCGTGATCGTGGTCGGTCTGCTGGTCGTCACCGCGCTGGCCGGCGATATGGCGGGCGGCCTCCCGGCGGTCATCGCCAAGGCGTCGGCCGAGGGCAAGTTCGCCTTTCTGCCTGAGCTCGACCTGATCGACATCCTGGGCTGGACCGCAGCGCTGGTCACGATGGCACTCGGCTCGATTCCTCAGCAGGACGTGTTCCAGCGGGTGAACTCGTCACGCAACGAGACCGTTGCCGTCTGGGCCACCACGCTGGGCGGCGTGGCCTATTTCTTCTTTGCCTTCATCCCGCTGTTCCTCGCGTTCTCCGCGAGCATGATCGACCCCGAAATGACCAAGAAGCTGATGGCGGACGACTCGCAGTTGGTCCTGCCCACGCTGGTCGTGACCCACATGCCCTTCTGGGTCCAGGTGGTGTTCTTCGGCGCATTGCTGTCGGTCATCATGAGCACCGCATCGGGCACCCTGCTCGCGCCCTCGGTCACCTTTGCTGAAAACGTGCTGCGGGGCTTTGTGCCGCACATGAGCGACCGGCAGCTGCTGGTCAGCACCCGAACGACGGTGTTCGTATTCACGCTGATGGTGACGACGTATGCCGTACTGACCGATGCCAGCATCCATACGATGGTGGAGAACGCCTACCGGATCACGCTCGCCGGCGCCTTCATACCGCTTGCCGCCGGTCTGTTCTGGCGCCGGGCCAGCAATCTGGGTGCGCTGCTGTCGGTCTTCTTCGGGCTCGCGACCTGGTTACTGCTCGAACTCTCGGTCGATGAAGAGGCTCTGATCGTCGAGCCCCAGCTGGTCGGTCTGGTCTTCAGCCTGGCGGGGATGATCGTCGGATCGCTACTGCAACCCAATCCTCACGCGGACCGGCCGCATGGCATGGGCGAGCATGCGCACCGCCCCGTGAGCGGCTGAATCACACCCGCGTCCGGCCGCCCTTAGCGCTTGACGATTTCGATCCCAGCCAGCCGGGCGAAATCGCTCTGATAGCCGCGCAGCACGCCGGTCATATGCCGTCGCTGCGCGGCGCTTGCCGTGTTCAACATCATCGCCGTCAAACGGTCACCATTGGCGCTGTTGGCGGCAATGCGCGCGAGCCGCTCGGGGTCGCGGCTTTCAAAAAGCCCGGACAGGTAGTCGCGACTCCATTGTTCGGCCAGTGGGGCAGCGGGGCGCTCACGCTCGATCCGGCGCAACAGCGCCACAAAATCACGACCACGCGCCAGACGCTCCTCGACCCAGGCCGTCTCATCGGACGGAAAACGCTCTGCAAGCGAACGAATCTCGGTGCGCTGCGCGGGCTCGAGCTTGCCGAGCATGGTTTCCATGCGCTCGGCCCAGCGTTGGGCGCGGGCGTCGGTCCGGGCTTTCAGGTCCGGCGAGGCATATTTCGCCCGTAGCTCTTCGGCTTCCCGATCCAGACGCCGCGCCAGCCGATCAACCTGCGAGGGCTCGAGCGTGAGCGCGAGCGCAGCCAGATCCGGCGCCAGCCGGTCCGCGAGCGGCTGCCAGAACGCCAGCACGTCCTCTCGCCAGCGCATGACCTGATCAGACGCCAGGGTCGAGGACACCTGCACACTCGCCTGATCGAGTTTCGCGACGTACTGGGGCAATTGCGTGGTCCGATGCCACTGGTGCAACGCATCCAGCCGTCTGGAGACATCGGCGCGCTGTTTCTCATTGAGCGGGATATAACGCTCAATCCGCCACATCGAGAGCCAGGGCAGAAGCTCGTAACCGAACCGGGTCATCGTACAGGCCGACAGGCTGGCCCACAGCAGGGCCAGCGCGAGCCAGCGTGTCCAGTTCCGCATGCTAAGCTCCCCCTTTGGCTGGAAACGCACTGCAATTGATTGATTCTAAATAAAGTATGAACATCGTGATCCTCGCTGCCGGCATGGGCCGGCGCATGCGCTCCTCGCTCCCCAAGGTACTTCACCCGATCGCCGGTCGACCGATGCTCGCCCACGTGATCGACCACGCCCGCCGCGTTTCGCCCGCCGCACGCATCATCGTAGTCTATGGGCACGGCGGTGAAAACGTTCCGCAGACAATCGGTGACGATACCCTGATCTGGGCGCTTCAGGCGCCGCAACTGGGGACCGGGCACGCCGTCATGCAGGCGGTGGCCTCGCTGGACGAATCGCACCCGACGCTGGTGCTCTATGGCGATGTCCCGCTCACTCGGCCCGAAACCCTGGCTCGACTCGTGAGGGCCGCCACCGAAGGCCCGATGCCCGGCCTCGCGCTCCTCACCGTCGATCTCGAGGATCCCACCGGCTATGGCCGGATCGTGCGCGACGCGGACGGACGCATCGAACGAATCGTCGAACACCGCGACGCCGACGAGACCATCCGGGCCCTCCGTGAAGTCAACACCGGCATCCTGGTCGCGCCCACGGTCTCGCTCAAACGCTGGCTGACGCGCCTGGACAATCGCAATGCTCAGGGCGAGTACTACCTGACCGACATCGTCGCGCTCGCCGTGGCTGAAGCGTGTCCGGTGACCCACGCGCAACCCGACGACGTCTGGGAAACCCTGGGCGTCAACAGCCGCGCTCAGCTGGCCGAACTGGAACGCATTCACCAGGCCCAGGTCGCCCGACAGCTGATGGACGATGGCGTGTCGCTGGCGGACCCCGCACGGATCGACGTCCGCGGTCAGCTCATCTGCGCGCAGGACGTTCACATCGACGTGAACTGTGTCTTCGAGGGCGCGGTTGAAGTGGGCCCCGGCGTTTCGATCGGCCCGAACTGCGTCATCCGCAATGCCCGGATCGCCGCCGGCGCGCAGGTCCTCGCCTTCACGCACATCGACGGCGCCCTTCTGGGCGAAGGGGCTCGAGTCGGGCCCTATGCTCGGCTACGACCCGGCACCGTACTGGGCGCAGACACCCATGTCGGCAATTTTGTCGAAATGAAGAACACCCGCATGGATGTCGGCTCAAAAGCCAACCACCTGGCCTACGTGGGTGACGCGCAAGTCGGTGCGCGGGTCAACATCGGTGCTGGAACGATCACCTGCAACTATGACGGCGTGAACAAGCATCAGACCGTCATCGAAGACGATGCCTTCATTGGCAGTGACACCCAGCTGGTTGCGCCCGTACGGGTCGGTCGGGGAGCGACGCTGGGCGCCGGCACCACCCTCACGCGCGACGCCCCGGCCGATCAGCTGACCGTGTCACGGGCCAAGCAGATGACTGTTGCGGGCTGGAGCCGCCCGCAACGCAAGAAGAGCTGAGAGCAGGGAGTCGCTCAACATGTGTGGAATCGTTGGGGCCGTCGCCGCCCGCAATGTCGTGCCCATTCTCATCGAGGGCCTGAAAAAGCTCGAGTACCGGGGGTATGACTCCGCCGGAATTGCCTTGCTCGAGGGCCCGATCACCCGGGTGCGGGCCGTCGGTCGGGTGGCCGACCTCGAAGCCCGGACCGAGGCGATGGGCCTGTCGGCGGGCACCGGTATCGCGCACACGCGCTGGGCCACCCATGGCGGCGTCGATGAGCGGAACGCCCATCCGCACGCCTCGGCGGGCCAGGGGATCGAAGTCTCTGTCGTACACAACGGCATCATCGAGAACCATGAGGCCATGCGGGCGGTGCTGCGCGAGCAGGGCTATCGCTTCGAATCAGACACCGACACCGAAGTCATCGCCCACCTCCTTCATCGCGCGCTCCGCGACGGGGCCTCTCTGCGCGAGGCCGTACAGCAGACCGTTGCACAACTGGAGGGCGCGTTCGCCATTGCCGCGATCTGCTCGAACGAACCCGATACCGTGGTGGGCTCGCGCCGAGGCGCGCCACTCCTGGTCGGCGTCGGGCGCGACGGTCAGGGCACCGGCGAAAATTTTCTCGCGTCGGACACCTCGGCCCTGCTGCAGGTCACCCGTCACATCGCTTACCTAGAGGAAGGCGATGTCGTGCAACTGACGCCTCACGGTTACCAGGTCTTTGACCGAAACGGGCAGCCCTGCACGCGCAGCGTCGTGCTGAGTCAACTGTCTGCGGATGCGATCGAGCTGGGGCCCTACGAGCACTACATGCAGAAGGAAATCTTCGAGCAGCCCGGCGCCATCGCCAATACGCTCGAAATGGTGCTGGGGGCCTCCTCACTGACGCCCGAACTCTTCGGCGCCCAGGCGCCGGAGATCCTTGCGGGCACGTCTCAGATCCTGATCCTCGCCTGCGGAACCAGCTATCACGCCGGCTGTGTGGCCCGATACTGGCTGGAATCGATTGCGGGCGTACCCACCAGCGTCGAGATCGCGAGCGAGTATCGCTACCGGGACTCGGTCCCCCAGCCAGGCACACTGGTGATCACGATCTCGCAGTCCGGCGAGACCGCTGACACGTTGGCTGCGCTCGAGCATGCGCGCAGCCTGGGGCTGCAGCACACCCTGACCCTGTGCAACGTACCCGAATCGGCCCTGATTCGCGCGTCGATGCTGCGCTTTCTGACGCGGGCCGGTCCCGAAATCGGTGTGGCCTCGACCAAGGCCTTCACCACACAGCTCGCCGCGCTCTTCACGTTGGTGATGGTGATGGCAAAGCTGCGCGGCCGACTGCCGGCCGAGCAGGAGCGCCGTCTGCTCACGCAATTGCGCCACCTGCCCGCCGCGCTCAACCGCGTGCTCGAGTGTGAGCCGGCGGTCATGCAATGGGCACAGCGCTTCGCCTCGCGCGATCATGCGCTTTTTCTGGGGCGCGGCGTGCACTATCCGATTGCACTCGAAGGCGCACTCAAGCTGAAGGAAATCACCTACATCCATGCCGAGGCGTATGCGGCGGGCGAGCTCAAGCATGGCCCGCTCGCGCTGGTCGACGCGCAAATGCCGGTCGTGGTGGTTGCCCCCAACGATCAACTGATCGAAAAGCTCAAGTCCAACCTGCAGGAAGTCAGGGCCCGAGGCGGCGAACTCTTCGTGTTCGCTGATCAGGACACCCATATCGTTCCCGGTGACGGCATCCACGTCATCAATCTGCTCGACCATGCGGGACCGCTCTCGCCCATCCTCCATACCGTGCCCCTGCAACTGCTGGCCTACCATGCCGCGCTTGCGCGCGGCACGGATGTCGACAAACCGCGCAATCTGGCAAAAAGCGTGACGGTGGAATAGATTGGCCTCCGCCGCGCCGCGGCTTGAACCCGCATCAGGGAGACGCCGCTCGCGCTCGACGGCTTCGGAGGGCGACAGGGCGCGAGCTTCGACCGGATTTTCCAGAGCCGCAAAATAGCCATCCGGAATTACCCGCAGGTCGCGCAGGCGCAACGAAAGCGTCAGGATTTCACTATTGGTCAATGTCTTGTAGTGATTGAAGCCTTTGGTTACGCCCAAGTGCTTCGCGACCGATTATGGTCTGACCTATGGAAGAGATCTCATCCAAGAAGCAGTTTGCCGCGCGATTGGCTCAGGCCATGCGCGAGTCGGGCTACAACCCAAAGCCCTCGGTCCTGGAGCGCGAGTTCAATCAGCGCTACTGGGGCAAGCCGATGACGCTTCACGGGGTCAGACGGTGGCTGCTGGGCGAAACCCTGCCCTCACAGGACAAGCTGATCGTCCTGGCCGAGTGGCTGGGCGTGCCCCCGCACCAACTGCGCTTTGGCGAGGAAGTGAGCGGACGGATCGAAGAGCGTCGTGAACGCTGGGACAGCGGGATTGGCTATCAGGAACGTGAGCTCTTTGAAGCGTTCCTGAGCCTGCCTGTGCCGCAACGGCGGGTCGTTCGGGAGGTCATCCTCGCGTTCGCCAAAGCCTATCCTGAGCGCAAGGCCGCCGATTCCGAGTAAGCCCGTTCGCACAAGGGTGCGCCCGTGAGCCGATCCGCGCTCGACGGACAAGGTGCAGTCGCTCAAGCGCTCGAATCGAGGCATTTCCTGCTGTTTATTTATCGTTAAGAGCGCACGGCTGAGGTGGCCCGCGCTTCACGCCCGCGGGCCGGCGGTCAGGCCAGCGCTTCGCGCTCACGAATCTGCGCCTCAAAACCCCGCAGTCGTTTGTACACCGACAGCAGCTCGACAATGGTCGACCAGCTGGTCACCAGATACTGAAACGACTCCTGAACCTTTCCGAAGGCCCGGATGATCTGCTGCATCACGCCCAGGGTGAGGCCGCCCGCGACGATGGTGGGTCCCAGCGCAATGTAGGGGACCAGCACGCTGAATTGCAGATAGGTCCACTTTGCGACATCGAAATAAAGGTAGTGAAAGAACAGCCTGAAATAGTTGCGACGGACGGCATCGAAGAGCGAAGCGACCGACGCGGGCGCAGCACGGGTCGCATCGTCCTCGCCGATCACGAGCTCCTTGCGATAGGCGGCCTCGACCCGTTGATTGTGGAACTCGAGGCCGGGCAGCTTGAAGCCCACACCGGCCATCAGTACCGTACCCGCCAGTGCAAAGAGGATCGCGACATACACCAGCGCACGGTCGACCTCGCCGACCCAGGGGAGTGATTTCACCTCGGCCGAGAGCGTCCAGAGAATCGGTAGAAAGGCGAACAGCGTGAGGACGCTGCGCATGAAGCTCACGCCGAGCGTCTCAACGATTCGCGCAAAGCGCATGGTGTCCTCCTGCACCCGCTGCGATGCGCCTTCGATTCCGCGGACAACCGGCCAGTGCGCCATGTACCAGTCGTTCATCGCCGTCCGCCAGCGAAAGACGTAATGCTTGATGAACCACTCGAGCACGACCGCGATGAAAACGAAAAGCGCGGCAATCTTGCCAAAGCTGAGAAGGTGGCCAAAGTATTCGTCCAGCGAAACGCTGCCCGGTGTGGCGAGCGCTTTCTGGATCAGGTTATAGAAGCCACCGAACCATTCGTTGATCTTGACATCGAGTTCAACCTTGTACCAGGTTGCATAAAGGATCAATGCGGTGCCGGCAATCGACCACGCGAACCAGCGTCGATTGAAGAAAAACGAGCGAAACATCTGGATGCCTCCCTGGGCCCGGGATCAGTCGATTCGAACCAGGACCTTGCCGAGGTTCTTCATCGATTCACACGCCTCGTGCGCCTGCACAATCTCATTGAGTGAAAAGACCTTGTCGATCGGATGACTCAGTTGACCGGCCTCAAGGGCCGACGTGATCCATCGGGCCGCCTCGTCGTGCGCCGCGGCTGACATCTGATAGACCAGCACGGCGCGCAACGTGAGGTCCTTCTGGGTCATCTGCCAGAACGGGAGTTGCGGCTGCGGCACGGCGTCCGACGCATAGGCTGCGATGACGCCCCGCGGCGCGATCATCTCGAGGTCGTCGGCCAAATTGGCCCCAAAGGCGACTTCGATGATGCGATCGACCCGGGCTGACCCACCCAGGACCTCGGCCACCTGCGTGGGGACCGGGGCCGCGTGCCGGTCGATGATCGTATCCGCACCCGCCGACCGGGCGAGCGCCGCCTGATCCGCTCGACTGACTGTCGTGAGCACCCGAGCGGCACCGCCCAGGCGAGCCATCTGAACGGCGTAGTACCCGACTGCGCCCGCACCGCCCTGAATGAGCACGATCTGTCCCTGCACGGATCCGTCGGCAAATACACAGCGATGCGCGGTCATCGCCGGAATGCCCAGACAGGCGCCAGCCTCGAAACTGACCGGGTCCGGGAGGCGTACCGCCTTGTGGGCCGGCACGACGGTGTACTGCGCAGCCGTTCCGCCCGGCCGCATCCAGGTGGCCTCATACACCCACACGCGTTCGCCGACCCGGCCTGGGTCTACGCCCTCGCCGACCTGGTCGATCACGCCCGCGCCATCCTGATGGGGAATGATCAGGGGGTAGGGCATAGCCAGACCGCGAACGCCACTGCGATTTTTCGTGTCCGAGGGGTTGACTGCAGAGATCCGCACGCGCACCCGGACCTCACCCGAAGCGGGTACAGGATCGGGTTGCTCGCCGCACTGCAAGACTTCGTGAGCAGGCCCTTTGCGTGAATACCAGGCAGCGTGCATTCCTTGTCCTCGAAAAAATAAGCCGATCGTTCAAGACCGTACCGGCAAGTTTACCGGCATGCCTCGTCTGAAGGATCGCGCTCACCAATCTTTACCAACGCTTACAGCACCGTCCGTCCTGCGGGGCAATCGCGGGCGTAGCATCCAGTTCATCGGAATGCGCCGCTGATGGCTTTGTTCCGAATCGTTTGCGATCCAACTGTTCTCAAAGGAGTCGTTTCATGAAAAAAGCGCTGATCCCCCTTCTGGTCTCCGGCCTGGTCGCCACCTCATGGCCCATGCTGAGCACCGCGCAGTCAGAGGCCCCTCAAAATGCGGCAACCCCGACGGCCCGCCATAGTGAGCACCGCGCTCGCATGATGGGCCATCATGGGGAAGGCAAGATGCATCACGCAAGCATGCGACATGAACAGGGCGCATCACAGGGCGGCGCAATGGGCTGGCTGAAGGGTCTGGATCTCAGCGAAGCGCAGCGCGACCGGATGTTCGAGATCATGCATGCGCAGGCGCCCAAGATGCGCGAACAGCGAAAGGCCCTGCAGGCCGCACGCAAGGAACTCGGCCAGTTCAGCACCGCAGCCCAGCTCGACGCAACCCAGGTCCAGGCGGCCAGCACCAAGGTCGCTCAGGCAATGGCCTCGATGATCGAACATCAGGTCCGCACCCGCAATGCCCTCTTTCAGCAACTCACGCCCGAGCAGCAAAAGACGGTTCAGGCACGCATGACCGCGATGCAGGAACACGGTCGCGGCGGCCAGCACGGCATGGGCCAGAAAGGGCATCGTCATGGCGCCGGTCATGGGCCCGGGCCGGGTCATCGGCAGGGCTCAGACAAGGCGCAGAGTCCGGCAAACCCGAACAGCTGATCCGGGGATCCACTGCGGCCCGCCCCCATCCCGGGGTTCGCGGGCCGCATCATTGCCCGCGATGCGCATGCACTGCGCGTGACCTGTCGACGCGCCGGACGCATTTTCGACGCGCGACAGGCTACCATTGCGGGATGAACACCTTACCGAATCGATCGAGCACACCGCTCACCGAAGCCGAGTTCGACGAACTCGATCGCCTGCTCGAGCAGGCCGAACCTGACGAGGCCATGCTGATCGATCAGCTCGACGGGTTTTGTGTGGCCGTTGCGAGCTCGCCCCAGGCCATCCCGGATGAGGAATTTCTCGCCGAGGCCATTGGCATCGCCCAGCCGATCCAGTCGCCCGAAGTCCCGGCGCGTCTGGTCGAACTGCTACGCCGCCATCGCTACAGCGTCGCGCGCCGCCTTGCCCAGGGCGAAGAATTTTCGGCTGTGCTGGGCCAGGACGAAACGGGCGCGGCCGTTGCCGAGCCCTGGGCGGCCGGCTACCTGCGTGGACTCAATCTCTACCCGGACGCCTGGTCAGCCGTCGACGGCGATGAGGTCTGTGAAGAGGCGCTGGACCTGATTCTTCGCTTTGCCTGCGAATCCAATCCCGAAGCTGGCGAGGTTGAGGCCATCCCCGAAGACGAACGGGACGAACTCGTTGACATGATGGTCGACGGTGCACTGGAAATCCACGCGCGTCTCGCGCCTGCCCGGGAGCAGGCCCTGAAACCTCAGACGGTCCGTCATGACAGCCCACGACCGGGCCGCAATGACCCCTGTCCATGCGGAAGCGGCAAGAAATACAAGCAATGCCACGGCGCTCAATAAGTCCCGCGGCGACCGGCGTGCACCCGGGATGACCGCCCCCTTCAGGAGAAACCAGCGAATGAATGCACACCCCCGAATCGCACTGGTGACCGGTGCGGGTACCGGTATCGGTCGCGCCGCCACGCGAGCGCTCGCCCGAGCAGGCTGGCAGGTTGTCATCGCGGGCCGGCGAGCCGCCCCGCTCGAGGAAACCATCGCCGCAGTGGGCGATCAGGGGCCCCGACCCCTCGCCGTGACGGCCGATGTGGGCGACCCCGAATCGGTCCATGCGCTCTTTGCACGCATCGAATCGACGTACGGACGACTTGATCTGCTCTTCAACAATGCCGGCACCGGCGCGCCGCCCGTTCCTCTGGAAGACCTGAGCTACGCGCAATGGATGACCGTAGTGAATGCGAACCTGACGGGTGTCTTTCTGTGCACGCAACAGGCCTTTCGCATCATGAAGTCGCAAAGCCCGCGCGGCGGCCGGATCATCAACAATGGCTCGATTTCGGCGCACACGCCGCGCCCACACTCCTCACCCTACACGGCCACCAAGCACGCCGTCACCGGGCTGACCAAAGCCACGGCGCTGGATGGCCGTCGGTACGACATCGCCTGCGGTCAGATCGACATTGGTAACGCCAGCACCGACATGACCGAGCGCATGCACACCGGCGTCATGCAACCCGATGGCACGCTGCGCCCCGAGCCCACGATGGATGTCGAACTGGTCGGTCAGGCGGTTCTGCAGATGGCGAGCCTGCCCCCCGAGGCCAATGTCCTGTTCATGACGGTCATGGCGACGAAGATGCCCTTTGTCGGGCGGGGCTGATCACCCGCCCGCTGTCGCATCCTCCATCGCCTCGAGGATCGCCTGGGCGCCCTGCGCGCCGCTGACCGCCGTGCGGCGGTTGATGATGAAGCAGGGCACACCGCTGATGCCGGCTTCGCGGGCACGCTGATCGGCTTCAGAGACCGACTGCTTGAGCTCGGGATCGCTCAAGGCGCGCTCGATCGCGGCATCGGATAGCCCGCCGAGTTGGCCGACCGCCCGCAGGACGACTGGGTCGGTCAGGTCGCGCCCCTGCTGAAAATAGGCTTCGAACAGGCGCTCGGCCAGCGCGTCCTGGCAGCCCTCTTCGGCCGCGAGTTCGAGCATCGCATGCGGGGCCAGCGTGTTGGGCTGGCGGGCGATGGCCTCCATGTCGAGTTCGAGCTGGACCGCCTGGGCCGCCTGGCGGACCCGCTGATAGAGCCCTCGCGTATCGTCCGTGCCGAACTTGCGGCGAAGATAGTCACTGCGGGCAACCCCCTCAGGGGGCAGGTCGGGATTGAGCTGGAATGGATGCCAGCGTATCGCGATCGAGGCCGCCGGGTACGACTCGCGAAAGCGCATGACCGCCTCCTCGAGCTGGCGCTTGCCCACGAAACACCAGGGGCATACGACATCGGAAACGATGTCGATTCTCAGGTCGGGAAGGGCGTCGTTCATGGTCAATCCACCGTGATGTGAATAGCGTGTTCGTCGGGCTCGACCGCGCGATCTTAGAGCATGCGCGGGTCCCTTCAGGCCGCATGGCCGGGTCACACGGCTGATCGGACCGGGCCCCGGCGATCCGGACTAGAATAGGTCGGATGAATGAGAGCGCCTCCATGAAAGATCAAATCGTGCTCGTGACCGGCGCCAGCCGGGGGATCGGCCTCGCGTGCGCGGCCCGCTTTACACAGGCGGGGGCACGGGTCATTGGCGTTTCGCGTGCGCTCGACCGCCTGGATGCAGCGCAGCAAACGCTGGCGGCGCGCGGCCTGGCCATGACCGCCGTCCGCGCGGTCGATCTGACCGATGCCGGGGCTGCGCTCGGGCTGGTCGAATCGATCGAGACCGAGTTCGGTCCCATCGACATTCTGGTCAACTCAGCCGGTGCAGCCCGCCGTTTCACGCTGGCCGAACTCGACCCGCAGAGCCTGCGCGAGTCCATGGACGCCAAGTACTTCGCCTATGTCAATGTGCTCGATCCGGTGCTCAAGCGTATGGGTGAGCGCCGCGCGGGCAGCGTGGTGAATATCGTGGGTCAGGGCGGGCGACAGGCACGCGAGACCCACATCGGCGGGGGTGCGGCCAATGCCGCCCTCATGCTCGCCACGGTGGGCTATGCGCGGGGCTATGCGCCGCTGGGGGTCCGCATCAACGCGATCAACCCGGGCCTGACACGCACCGGTCGGGTCGATCAGGGGCTTGAGGCTCAGGCGCGGGCGAGCGGACGGGACAAGGCCGATCTCCTCGCGCAGGCGGTCGCAGCGATTCCAATGGGCCGAATGGCCGAGCCCGAGGAAATCGCCGAGGTCGCCTTCTTTCTCGCCTCGCCCGCCGCCAGTTACGTGAGCGGCGCGGTGATCCCGATGGATGGCTGCACCGCCTCGGTCATCTGATGCACGGCCAGGCCGATACCGCGATGAACGAAGAGCATCAACAGGCAATCAAGCGCCTGCGGGCAAGCCTCGCGCCCGGTCAGGCGAGTCAGGCCCTCATCGCGTGCTGGCGCGCCGAGTCCGCGCTGGTCGCGGCCCTGCCCGAGCGTTTCGGCGAAGTGCTCGAAGGCCTCCTTACCCGTTACGAATCGGCTGCCGCATTTGGGGAAGAAAGCTGTTCATTCAGCGTCGTCGATCTCCGGGCGCAACTGATGGTCTGGCTCGACAAGGCGGATGCCCGATTGAGCGGGCGATGATCCGTATCGCCGCTTCGCATGGCTGAGGCGATGTCCGCGAGCGCCCGCACGCCCTACGCCGGCCTCACCCCGCAAACCGTCCTCGATGCCCTCGAATCGGTTGGCTTCGTCGGCGATGGCCGACTGATCGCGCTGAACAGCTACGAGAACCGTGTCTATCTCGTGTACCTGGAAGACGCGGATCCGGTGGTCGTCAAGTTCTACCGTCCGAATCGCTGGAGCGACGAACAGATTGCCGAGGAGCACGCGCTCCTCGAGGAGCTTCACGAAGACGAGGTGCCGGCTGTGGCCCCCCTGCGGCTCGACCGGGGACCCGCCCGAACGCGTGGAATTGGGACCGAACATCCTCCTGCGGACTTGCTGGCCCACGGGACGCTCGCGCACTGGGCGGGTTTCCGTTTTGCCGTATTTCCCCGCCGCGGCGGTCGCGCCCCTGAACTGGATCAACCCGGCGTCCTGGAATGGATCGGTCGCTTCATTGCCCGAATCCACCGGGTGGGCGCCCGGGCGCCCTTCAGACACCGCCCGTCCATCACCCCCGAAACCCTGGGCGATGCCGCGCGTCGCACCGTCGTCGAGAGCGGCCTGCTCCCCGACGAGTGCGCGGGCGCCTGGCTCGCCGCCGTCGACGCGGTGCTGGTGCGCGTCCGATCGGCATTCGAGACACTGCACGACTGTCCGGTCATCCGTCTGCATGGGGATTGCCATCCGGGCAATGTGTTATGGACCACGGCAGGCCCGCATTTCGTCGACTTCGACGATGCACGCAGTGGCCCTGCGGTCCAGGATCTCTGGATGCTGACCTCGGGACAAGGTCGGAGCGCCGCCGGAGATCTTGCGCGTCTGCTCGAGGGCTATGAGGCGGTACGAGCCTTCGATCGCCGGGAGCTGGCGCTGATCGAACCCTTGCGCAGCCTCCGGTTGATTCACTACAGTGCATGGCTCGCCAGCCGCTGGGATGATCCGGCGTTTCCGGCCGCTTTTCCGAATTTTGGCAGCGCGCAGTACTGGCAGGCGCGTACGGGCGAACTGCACGAACAACTCGCGGCCTTCGACGATTCAGCCGACGACGTCTGAATCAGCGGGCACCCCAGGTCCGATCGCGCCCGAGCGCGGCAGCCCAGTCTCCGCTCAGTCCGCGCTCGACTAAAATCTACCCAGCCAATCCATCACAGAGGCAAACTCGACATGAGCATCAGAACCATTGGCATCATCGGCGCCGGCACCATGGGCAGCGGTATCGCACATGCGTGCGCGGTCGCAGGACTCGACGCCGTGATGCAGGACATCAGCGAAGCCGCGCTTGAAAAAGGGATGAAAACCGTCGCGGGCTCGATCGAACGACTGGTCAGAAAGGGCACTCTCGACGAGGCCGGCAAGGCGCAGGCACTGAGTCATGTGCGCACAAGCGCCAGACTCGAAGATCTCGCGCACGCCGACCTGATCATCGAGGCCGCCACCGAGAACGAGGCGCTGAAACTGAAGATCCTCGCTGGCGTCGAAGCCGTGGCCGACGCCGACACCCTGATCGCAACGAATACCTCGTCGATTTCGATCACGCGACTCGCGGCCGCGCTCAAGGCGCCGGGCCGCTTCGTCGGGCTGCATTTCTTCAACCCCGTTCCGGTGATGGCACTGGTCGAAGTGATCCGGGGGCTACGCACCGACGATCAGACGGTTGAGGCGGTCACGGCCTTCGCTCAGGCGCTGGGCAAGACCCCAATTGGCGTGAAGAACAGCGCTGGATTCGTTGTCAATCGTATCTTGTGCCCAATGATCAACGAAGCCATTTTTGCGCTGGGCGAGGGCCTGGCCAGCGCCGAAGAGATCGACGCCGGCATGAAGCTCGGCTGCAATCACCCCATCGGTCCCCTTGCCCTGTGCGACCTGATCGGACTCGATGTGGAGTTGGCCGTGATGGAGGTGCTCTATTCGAACTTCAACGACCCGAAGTACCGGCCCGCGCCGCTGTTGCGCGAAATGGTCGATGCCGGGCTTCTGGGACGCAAGACCGGGCGGGGCTTTTACCAGTACTGAGATGGATGAGGCTGAACGCGCTTCAGGCGGCGAGCACGACACCCTTTGGGAGACCCGTTGATGGAAATCTTTGACTACGACAACATCTTGCTGCTGCCACGCCGCTGCGTGGTCTCGAGCCGGCGCGAATGCGACCCGTCGGTCGAGCTCGGCGGTCGTCGCTTCAGGATCCCGGCTGTTCCAGCCAACATGAAAACGGTCGTCAACGAAGCCATCTGCGAACAGTTGGCGCGCGATGGGTATTTCTACATCCACCATCGCTTTGATGTCGATGCGGTGGCCTTTGCCCGCCAGATGCGTGCGCAGGGCCTCTACGTCTCGATCTCGCTGGGCGTCAAGGACGAAGATCGCGCTGCAGTCCGGGCGCTCGCCGCCGAGGGCCTGGGGGCCGACTACGTCACACTCGATATCGCCCACGGACACGCCGAATCGGTCAGGGAAATGATCGCCTACATTCGCGAACACCTGCCCTCAACCTTCATCATTGCCGGTAACGTCGGAACCCCAGAGGGCGTGATCGACCTCGAAGCCTGGGGCGCCGATGCCACCAAGGTCGGCATCGGCCCGGGCAAGGTCTGCATCACGCGGATGAAGACCGGCTTCGGAACCGGGGGCTGGCAACTGTCTGCACTCAAATGGTGTGCGCGCGTGGCCACCCGCCCGATCATCGCCGACGGCGGCATTCGTGAACACGGCGATATTGCCAAGTCGGTCCGCTTTGGCGCCACGATGGTGATGATCGGCTCGATGTTTGCCGGACACGAGGAATCGCCCGGCGCGACGGTCGAGGTCGACGGACGCCTCTTCAAGGAGTACTACGGATCAGCGTCGGAATTCAACAAGGGCCATCGTAGCTTCGTCGAGGGCAAGCGCATTCTCGAACCCGTGAAAGGGCGACTCGCCGACACGCTGCGCGAAATGGAAGAGGATCTGCAAAGCTCGATCTCGTACGCAGGCGGACGTCGACTCACTGACCTCAAACGGGTCAACTATGTGATCCTTGGCCATGACAACGATTCGAGCTATCTGATCTGACGCTCGGGCACTGCGGGGACGGCCGGCTGCAAAGCGCCGGGCCCCAGTGCTCGCTGCATCAAAACCGTATCGATCCAGCGATCAAACTTCCAGCCGCTTGCCTGCAGCACCCCCGCAAAACGAAAGCCACAGGCGGCATGCAGACCGATGGATGCCGTGTTGGCGCTGTCACCGATCACTGCGAGCATCTGGCGTGCGCCGGCGGCCTCGGCCCGCACGATCAGCGCCTCCAGCAATCTTCGCCCCAGGCCGAGACCGCGATACGCCTGATCAATGTAGATCGAGTTTTCGACGCTGAACCGGTAGGCGGGTCGGGTACGAAAGAAATTCACATACGCGTAGCCAAGCACCTGGCCCTTGCGCTCGGCAACGAGATAAGGAAACCCATTGTCAATGACATCGAGTCGACGACGGGCCAGTTCGGCGCGATCCGGAGGCTCAAGCTCGAAGGACGCCGAGCCATGGCGGACGTGGTGAGCATAGATTCGCTGAATATCGTCCAGGTCGGTTTCGACGCTGTCTCGAATCAGCACCTCGGTCCCGGCCTCCCCCAGCTTTTCGACGGGGCCAGCGGCGGACTGTATGGTCATGTCATTGATCCTCATCCGGAGGCCGGCCCGCTTCAGATTCGCGGTGCCAGGCGAGCAGGGCCCGCGCACGGGAGGCGCCCATCTTGCCGGTCAGCGCCCGCTCGAGCGGAACGCCGAACTCGTCACAGATTCGTTGCCATACCAGCAGGCGCTCTGGCGCATCGAAGATCAACCAATCGCTGATTTCATCAAGCGATCGGGCACATCCCTCGCACAGTCCGTTCGCGGGGTCAATCCGGCAGACCGCGACGCAGGGTGAGGGCACCTCGCACGGGGGCTCTGGGGGTCTCATCAGCTCAAGGTCTCCATGCTGGGCGATCGCACGCCTCAATGGGGCGCGACCGTGACTTCGGTGCTCGGCGGCACGTCGGGGCCAATCACAAGGAGTACAGTTCCTTCGTCGACCTGATCCCCTTCACGAACGGAAAGTGTCCCGATCCGGCCTGCCTGCGGTGCGCGAATCTGATGCTCCATCTTCATAGCCTCGAGCACCATCAGGATCTGGCCCGAGTCGACCGTATCGCCCAGCGCAACCGGCAGGCTCACGACTTTGCCGGGCATGGGCGCAGTCAGCGCGCAAGCGCCCGACGGCACACCGGCGCGTTCGGACGCCGATCGGCCCAGCGGGCGCTCGACGAACCGATAGTGGGTACCGCGATCGAACAGATAAAGCGCGTCAGCGCGCTCGTGCACCGAGAAGCGGCGGGGGACACCGTCGATCTGTGCCGAGACCACGCTGCCGCTTGCCGCTCGACTCAGCGATTCGATCCGGGTGATGTGGCCCTCCTCGGAGACGCTCATTTCACCGTCGGGCATGAACTCGACGCTGAAACGCGCAGCCTGGCCCTCGCTCTCGAGCGTCACGGCCTGGGACGCCGGCCCCGACACACGCCAGGCGGTCTGTATGCTCCAGGGATCGGTCCAATCTGTCTGCGGACGCTGCGCCCCGGGCGCAGCCGCACGCTGCATCCAGAGGGCTGCCGCCAACGCACGAATGGAACCGTCCGCACGCTGGGCATGTGTGGGTAACAGTTGCGCGCGTTCGCGCTCGATCAGGCCGGTGTCGAGATCGCCTGCAACAAACGGCGCGCATCGCATGAGCCGCGACAGCAACCCCGCGTTGCAGGCGAGGCCGACCAGTTCGACCTCGGCGAGAGCCGCCCGCATCCGGGCAATGGCCTGCTGCCGATCCGCCCCCCAGGTGATGAGCTTGGCAATCATCGGGTCATAGTGGGGGGTGATCGAATCCAGTGCTCGAATGCCGCTGTCGATCCGGATCGCTGCTCGCGGAGCGCCTTCGGAACCCCATATGGCAAACCGGCTGGCCTGCGGCAGGCGCAGGTGATCGATCCGACCGATCGAGGGCAGGAAGTCACGCTCGGGCTGCTCGGCATATAGCCGGACCTCGATCGCATGGCCATCGATCGCAAGCGATTCCTGCGAACAGGGCAGGGGCTCGCCGGCCGCCACGCGCAATTGCCACTCGACCAGATCCTGCCCGGTGATCATTTCAGTGACCGGATGCTCGACCTGCAAGCGCGTATTCATCTCCATGAAATAAAAGCGGCCATCGGGCTCGACGATGAATTCCACCGTCCCCGCGCCCTCGTAGGCCACGGCACGGGCCGCAGCGAGCGCAGCCTCGCCCATCGCAGCACGTCGATGGGCGTCCATGCCCGGAGCGGGCGCTTCCTCGATCACCTTCTGGTGGCGGCGCTGGATCGAGCAGTCGCGCTCGAACAGATGCACGGCCTGGCCGTGTCGATCAGCGAACACCTGAATCTCGATATGGCGAGGCCGCTGCACGTAACGCTCGATCAGCACACGGTCGTCCCCAAAAGCGGATCGTGCCTCGCGCTGGCATGAGGCCAGGGCGTCGCTGAAGTGCTCACGGGCGGTCACGATCCGCATGCCCTTGCCGCCACCACCCGCACTGGCCTTGATCAGGACCGGATAGCCGATCGAATCGGCTTGCGCATGCAGGTATTCAGCCTCCTGACGTTCACCGTGATAGCCCGGCACGAGCGGCACCCCCGCGCGTGCCATCAGGCTCTTCGCCGCGGACTTGTTGCCCATGGCAGCGATCGCCGACGGGGGGGGTCCGATGAACACCATTCCGGCCTCGATCACCGCAGTGGCGAAGGCCTCGTTCTCGGACAGAAAACCATACCCGGGGTGAATGGCCTGAGCCCCACGATCGCGTGCGACCTCGATCAGGCGCGCGCCATTCAGATACGACTCGCGCGCCGGGGCCGGACCAATAGGTACCGCCTGGTCGCAGGCCGCCACGTGTGCAGCCTCGCGGTCGGCCTCCGAAAAGACGGCAATCGTCTCGATACCCATCCGACGGGCCGTTGCTGCAATCCGGCAGGCGATCTCGCCACGGTTGGCGATCAGGATCCGTTCAAACATCATCGGTCCTCACATCCTGAAAACGCCGTAGCGCGTGGGTTCGATCGGGGCATTCTGAGCCATCGAGAGGCCCAGTGCGAGCACGGTCCGGGTATCGGCCGGATCGATGATGCCGTCATCCCACAGGCGCGCACTCGCATAGTACGGATGACCCTGGCGCTCGTACTGTGCCCGGATCGGCGCTCGAAACGCCTCCTCTTCATCCGGCCCCCAGTGCCCCCCGCGGGCCTCGATGGCATCGCGCCGGACGGTCGCCAGCACGGCTGCCGCCTGCTCGCCCCCCATCACGCTGATCCGGGCGTTGGGCCACATCCACAACATGCGTGGTGAAAAGGCACGCCCGCACATGCCGTAATTGCCGGCCCCGAAGGAGCCGCCGATGATCACGGTGAATTTCGGCACCCGCGCGCAGGCCACGGCGGTGACGAGCTTGGCGCCCGCCCGGGCAATACCCTCCTGCTCGTACTTGCGTCCAACCATGAAGCCGGTGATGTTCTGCAAGAAGACGAGCGCAATACCCCGCTGCGTACAGAGCTCGATGAAATGCGCGCCCTTTGCTGCGGATTCGGCAAAAAGAATGCCGTTGTTGGCGATCACCCCGACGGGCAGGCCGTGAATCCGCGCGAATCCGGTGACCAGGGTGGTGCCGTAACGCGCCTTGAATTCGTCGAACTCCGAGCCATCGACGATGCGTGCAATGACTTCGCGCACGTCGAAGGGCTTGCGCGGATCGGCCGGCACGATGCCGTGGAGCTCGCTTGCGTCGTATCGCGGGGCGACCGGCGTGCGGGCATCGATCGGCGTGGGCTTCGCGCGATTGAGCCGCGCAACGGCGGCCCGCGCCAGCGCGAGCGCGTGCGCGTCGTCCTCGGCCAGATGATCCGCCACACCCGACAGCCGGGTGTGCACATCCCCCCCACCCAAGTCCTCGGCGCTGACCACTTCGCCCGTCGCCGCCTTGACCAGTGGCGGGCCCCCGAGAAAGATCGTGCCCTGATTGCGTACGATGATCGCCTCGTCGCTCATGGCGGGCACATAGGCGCCACCGGCGGTGCACGAACCCATCACCACAGCGATCTGCGCGATCCCCTTTGCCGACAGCTGCGCCTGGTTGTAGAAGATGCGCCCAAAGTGCTCGCGATCGGGGAAGACCTCGTCCTGGTTGGGCAGATTGGCTCCGCCGGAATCCACCAGGTAGATGCAGGGCAGGTGGTTGTCGCCGGCGATCTCCTGCGCGCGCAGATGCTTCTTCACCGTCATCGGGAAGTAAGTGCCTCCTTTGACCGTCGCATCATTGCAGACAATCATGCACTCGAGTCCACTGACCCGGCCGATGCCGGTGATCAATCCGGCGCAGGGTGCCTCGCCGTCATACATGTCCCATGCAGCAAGCGGTGAGCATTCCAGAAAGGGGGATCCCCGGTCGATGAGTTGCGCAATTCGGTCGCGCGGCAAGAGCTTGCCCCGCGCGAGGTGGCGCGAACGGGCGGTCTCGCCCCCGCCCTGCGCGATCCGGGCCACCTGCCCGCGCAAATCCCCGACCAGCGCACGCATCCACTGCGCATGCGCCGCAAACTCACTGCTCCGGGGGTCCACCCCGCTCTCGATCACGGCCATCCCGTTCTCCCGCGTGGCACGCTCGTCACTACCAGCCGATCGGCTCGCCGCGATAATCGAAGAAGCCCCCCGAGGGGTAGGCCTTCGCATCGGCAATGACCCGGGTCATGCCAGACACGCTGGTCGCAATATCGATATCGGCGGCCTGCCCGCCCATATCGGTGCGAACCCAGCCCGGATGCATCGCGAGTACCCGAACCCCGCGCGAGGCCGCCTGCAGGTGCGCAAGCCGCGCAACCATGTTCTCCGCGGCCTTCGAAACTCGGTAGAGTGCACTCCCCGGTGCACTGACGCCACCGATCGAACCCATGCGGCTGGTCAGATAGACGAGGGTGCCGCGCTCGGCGGCAAGGGCTTCGATCAGCGGCGCGGCCAGTGCCAGCGCCGCATGAACATTGGTGTGCATCACCCGATCGAACGAGCCTCGATCGGGGGGCTCGGAGAGATCGGCCGTGCGCGATCCGGTGACCCCCGCGTTGAAGATCGCCAGATTGAAACGCTCGCCGGACAGTTGTTGTGCCGCCTCACGCAGCGCCGCCTCATCGAGCAGGTCAAGCGCGCGTACGGTCGCACCCAGCGCCTCAAGCCGCGCCACCGCCGCGGCGTCCCGAACGGTCGCGGTCACGGCGGCACCGGCCGCGCGGTAGTGCTCGACCAGGCCCAGACCCAGACCGCGCGAGGCACCGATCACCAGAACACGGGCCGGCGCGCTCACAGCAGTTCGATCCCGACCGCCGTGGCCTCACCGCCCCCGATACAGAGCGACGCGACCCCACGCCGACCGCCCCGCGCGCGCAGGGCACCGATCAGGGTGACGATCAGCCGCGCGCCGGACGCGCCGATCGGGTGCCCCAGGGCGCAGGCGCCCCCATGGACGTTGACCTTGTCATGCGGCAAGCCGTGCTCGGTCATGGCCGCCATGGCCACCACGGCAAAGGCCTCGTTGATCTCGAAGAGGTCCACATCCGCGCTGCGCCAGCCGGTCTTGGCATAGAGCGATGCAATCGCACCAACGGGTGCGGTGGTGAACCACTGCGGGGCCTGGGCGTGCGTGGCATGGGCAACCATCCGCGCCACCGGGGTGACCCCCAGAGCGCGGGCGGTTGATTCGCGCATCATCACCAGTGCGGCTGCGCCATCCGAAATCGACGAGGAGGTCGCTGCGGTCACCGTACCGTCCTTGCGAAACGCGGGCTTCAGCGTGGGGATCTTCTCGACGTTGGCCTTGAACGGTTGCTCGTCACGCGCGATCTCGACCTCGCCCTTGCGACCGGCCACCGTCACCGGCGCGATCTCCCAGGAAAAGCCGCCCTCGGTGTTGGCCGCGACGGCACGCCGCGTCGACTCGATCGCATACGCGTCCTGCGCCTCGCGGGTAAAGCCGTACTTGGCCGCGCAATCTTCGCCGAAATTGCCCATCGACTTGCCCCCGCCGTTGGGCAGCTTGTCATAGGCATCCTCCAGACCGTCGAGCGCCATGTGATCAAAGAGCGTCCCGTGACCGTAGCGATAGCCGCCTCGGCCCTTCAGCATCAGATAGGGGGCATTGCTCATGCTCTCCATGCCCCCAGCGATCACCACGCGCTGGCTGCCGGCCACCAGCAGGTCATGCGCCAGCATGGCCGCCTTCATGCCCGAGCCGCACACCTTGTTGAGCGTGGTAGCCCCGACCGACTGGGGCAGACCCGCACCCAGCGTGGCCTGCCGGGCCGGTGCCTGCCCCTGCCCAGCGGGCAGCACACAGCCCAGGATCACTTCATCGATGGCATCGGGCGCAACACCGGCCCGCGCAAGCGCCGCACGCATTGCATGGGCGCCCAACTGGTGGGCGGCCAGGCCTGAGAGTTCGCCCATCATCGCGCCGATCGGCGTACGGGCTGCAGAAACAATCACCACAGGATCGGTCATGGTCATGCTCCAGTTGATTCGGGAAGGGGAAAACGGTGGGCAAATCGAAGGTGGGTCGGATAGGGGAAGACATCCTCGAATTCGCCCGAACGTATCCTCGCCTGTCGATCACGCCAGAAGTCGGCGCGCAAGAGCTCGCCATGATGCGCCTCAAAGATTGCGCGAACGCTCGGATTGCCCAGCAGGAAGTGGCCGAACTCCTCGGGAAAGACATCGTTGGCGGCCACGGCGTACCAGGGCTCGGCGGCCCACTCGTCCTCCGGCGTTCGGGGCGGCGGAATCTCACGGAAGTTGCAGTCGGTCAGGTAGGCGACTTCGTCATAGTCATAAAAAACCACCCGCCCCTGTCGCGTCATGCCGAAATTCTTGTAGAGCATATCGCCGGGAAAGATGTTGGCCGCAACCATCTCGCGGATCGCGTTGCCATACTCGATGACGGCGGCCTCGAGGCGCTCGTCGTCGACCCGCTCCAGATAGAGGTTGAGCGGCACCATCCGTCGCTCGATATAGAGGTGGCGGATCACGACCGACTCGCCCTCGTCCTCGATCAGCGAGGGCGCGACCTCGCGTAACTCAGCGAGCAGCCCCGGGTCGAAACGATGACGCGGAAACGGGACGTTTGAATATTCCCAGGTATCGGCCATGCGGCCCACGCGATCATGAAGTTTGACCAGATGGTATTGCCGCTCGATGAATTCGCGGCTCATGTCCTTGTGCCGGCGATCCTTGATGATCTTGAAGACATACGGAAATGAGGGCAGGGTGAAAACCGCCATCACCAGACCCTTGATGCCCGGGGCGATCACGAAACGATCGTGTGAATGTCGCAGGTGGTTGAGCAGATCGCGATAGAAGAGCGTCTTGCCCTGCTTGTGCAGACCCAGCATCGTGTATAGCTCGGATTCGGGCTTGCTGGGCATCAGCGTCCGCAAAAAACCAACGTACGCCGAGGGCACGTCCATATCGACCATGAAATAGGCACGCGAAAAATTGAACAGTGCCTCGATTCGCGATTCGCCCAACAGCAGGGTGTCGAGATGAAGGCGCCCGGCGCGATCGCGCAGGATCGGCATCGCAAAGGGCGTGATCTCGCCATCCTCGATCAGCCGGCCGATCAGGTAGGCTGCCTTGTTTCGAAAAAAGAGCGTGCGCAGCACCTGGATCTGACGATCGACGGCAGGCTGATCGATGCCCTGGAAATGCTCGTCGAGGACGGCCGCGGCGCAGGCAATATCGCGCTCGGCGTCCCGAAACGGACACGCCAGGCCCAGGTCGATCACCAGCGCACGCAAGGCCGCATGCCAACCCTGGTCGAGCGGGTAGTAGACCCGCCACGACGGTACATCCGCGTCCAGGTACTCGGTGGCCACGGCCGGCCGCACGAAGATGAAATCGTTGTTGAAGTAGGTGCGATGCAGCAGCTTGGTGCTGACCGAATTGAAAAAGGTCTCGGCGAGTTCGGGCTGGCGATGACCAGCCAGCAGGGCAACGTAGGCTCGACGGACCTGCTGCCAGAGTTGCTCGCCCGAGCGCTCGTCGCCGAGGTCACGCTCGAGTTGCGTCACGACTTCACCCACGCGCGCGTCGTAAAAAGCGATCCGTTCGCGCGCCAGGCGACGAATCGCGTGCCAGTCACCGGCCTCGAAGCGTGCCTTGGCTTGCTGGGCGTTATAGCGGAACAGCGCGTAATGCCGGTCGAATCCGGCCAACATGGTCCGCGCAATCGCAACGCCCAAGGCACGCCCCCCTATCGAGTCTCTGCGAACAATTCACGCCCGATCAGCATCCGGCGAATCTCGGAGGTTCCAGCGCCAATTTCGTAGAGCTTGGCATCGCGCCAGAGGCGGCCCGTGGGGTAGTCATTGATATAACCATTGCCTCCCAGGCACTGAATGGCCTCGCCCGCCATCCAGGTGGCACGCTCGGCCGCATAGAGGATGGCCCCGGCCGCGTCTTTCCTGAGGCTGCGCACATCGACCTGTCCGGCGCGGCTGCGATCGCACTGGCGCCCCACCGCATACACATAGGCCCGACAGGCCATCATCGTCGTGTAGAGGTCAGCGAGCTTGCCCTGCATCAGCTGAAACTCACCGATCGGCTGACCAAACTGGTTGCGCTCATGCACATACGGCACAACGACATCCATGGCCGCCTGCATGATGCCCAACGGGCCCCCCGACAGCACCGCACGCTCGAAGTCGAGCCCGCTCATCAGGACACGGACGCCGCCACCGATCTCGCCGAGCACCTGATCGGCCGGGATTTCGCAATCGCGAAACACGAGCTCGCCCGTGTGGCTGCCACGCATGCCCAGCTTGTCGAGCTTTTGTGCGACCGAAAAGCCCGGCGCATCCTTGTCCACCAGAAAGGCCGTGATCCCGCGCGATCCCGCATCGGGATCGGTCTTGGCGTAGATGATCAGTACATCCGCATCGGGGCCGTTGGTGATCCACATTTTGGTGCCATTGAGGACCCAGCGATCACCGTGCCGGTCAGCACGCAAACGCATTGAGACCACGTCCGAACCCGCATTGGGCTCGCTCATCGCCAAGGCACCGATCAGCCGTCCGGAGACCAGCCCGGGCAGATAACGCTCACGCTGGGCCGCGCTGCCGTTTCGGAAGATCTGGTTGACGCAGAGATTGGAGTGCGCCCCATACGACAGCCCGACCGACGCTGAGCCGCGCGAGATTTCTTCCATGGCCACGATGTGCGCCAGGTAGCCCAGATCGGTCCCACCGTAGTCTTCTGACACGGTCAATCCGAGCACGCCGAGTGAGCCCAGCTTTTCCCAGAGGTCCATCGGAAACTGGTCGCTTCGGTCGATCTGGGCGGCACGGGGTGCGATCTCGCGCGCAACGAATGCGCGGACCGCCTCTCGCAAGGCCTCCACGTCTTCACCCAGATCGAATTGCAGGCCGGGAAGGTCGATCATCGTCCTGTCTCCAGGGTTCAGGGCGCGAACAGGGTGACACGCGCCCGGATGCGCCACAACCGGAAAACGCGCCCAGGCCCCCGAACAGCCCAAAGGCCCGGACGCCTGGCCGAAAGGACCAAGCATTCAATCATGGTCGAGGGCGTTTGATCCGTCAATTTGGGGCCGGATTCAGGGCAGGGGCCCGAAGACGCCCAGGCGGGCCAGCTCGGCCTCGACCGCATCCTCCCACCCACGATTGGCCGCGGGACTGGCCGGACTGGGATGAAGAATCTGGGCCACCCGAAGCGCGCCCCCGCGCTCGCTCAGCACGGGCGCAAGCGCGCGCTCGGCACACGCTCTGGCATAGGCGCCCACGCCCAGGACCCAATCCGGCTCAAGGGCGCGGACGGCGGCAAGCAAATGACGATCGCAGGCCGCCTGCAAGGCCGCCGCCTTCCCGCGCGGCAAACGGTCGGGCGTGAAATTCCGGCCCGAGGCCTCCAGAAAAACCAGCGGGCAATAATTGAGCACAAAGCTGTGGGCGAAGAACTGGGGCGCCGCGCCGAACCGCCGGGCCGCCCAGCCCCACAAACGGCGGCCGCTGACTTCCGAGCGCGAACAGCCGAAACCCTCGATCAAGCGGCGCGGATGCTGGCTTGCTGGTGGGTCGATGACGGCATCAATCCCCATCCAGTCACGCACCGCACCGACCTCACCGAACGGAACACCGGTCTGCATCATGCCGAAGGGCCCGGGATTCATCCCGAGAAAAACCACTCGGCAGCGGGACGGCGCAAAGCGTTCGATGTACTGCCGGTGCGCGGCCCAGGCGTAGCTCAGCGGATCATAGACATGAGTGACCGGGGGATCGAACTCCAGTCCGGCCAGTTCGGCCGAGAGCCGCTCTGCAGCCTCGACCAGCGCCTTTGAGACGCCGGCCCCAGCGGCTGGGACGGACAGGATCATTGCGGCCGGGGCCGGCGCTCGCGCGCGGCCGCCATCACCAGGCCCATCCCGACTCCGAGGGTCACCATCGCCGTTCCTCCATAAGACATCAGCGGCAGGGGTACGCCAACCACGGGTAACACCCCAGAGACCATGCCGATATTGACAAACGCGTAGATGAAAAACACCAACCCGAGCGCTCCGGCGAGCAGGCGATGAAAGAGCCCGGATGCGCCCGCTGCGACGGCCAGGCAGCGCAACACGATCGCCAGGTACAGTCCGATCAGCAGCAGATTGCCCATCAGGCCGAATTCCTCGGAGTACACGGCCAGGATGAAATCCGTGGTGCGTTCGGGCACAAAGTCGAGATGGGTCTGCGTGCCCTGCATCCAGCCCTTGCCCCAGAGACCGCCCGAACCAATCGCAATCGTCGACTGGATGATATGAAAACCGGCACCCAGTGGGTCGGAGGTCGGATCCAGAAGGGTCAGCACCCGCTGACGCTGATAGTCGTGCATCAACCAGTTCCAGAAAATCGGGGCTGCGGCCAGCGCGGCCGCAGCCATCGCTACGATCGGACGCCACCCCAATCCGGCAAGAAAGATCGCGAATACCCCGCTCATCCCGACCAGGACCGCCGTGCCCAGGTCCGGCTGACGCAGGATCAGCACCACAGGGACCGCAAGCACGATACCCGCCACGATGAAATCCAGCCCGCCCAGCACACGCCCACGATGCTGGAAATACCAGGCGAGCATCAAGGGGGTCGCAATCTTGAGGAGTTCGGAGGGCTGGATCCGGATGAGTCCGAACACATTGAGCCAGCGTCGCGCGCCCTTGGACACATCGCCAAAGAGATCAACGGCGACCAGAAGCAGGATCCCGACGAGAAAGAGCGGCAGTGCAGCGCGCAACAACCACGTCCGGGGGGTCACAGCCACCGCCCACATGACCCCAAGGGCCAGCAACAGATTGCGGGCATGCGCCTCGAGCCGCCCGGGAAATTCGTTGGCCGCCGAATACATGGTGACCAGGCTAAGCATCGCGACCGCCAGGAGGAGGAGGAGCAGAATCGGGTCGAACACGAAGACCCAGGGCCGCACGCGCGCAAGCACCGAGCGCTCGGGCTGGATCGCCGTGGCGGCGGCGCCTGTCTGCGGCAGGGGTCGACTGAGGCTCATGGTCGCGGCACCCCGCCTGTCTGAGGCTCGCTGGCGGGCTGCACGGCCGCTGCGTCCTCGGGGCCGATCGTTTCGGGTACGTCACGCATCTCAGCCTCATCGAGGGTGACGGGCAAACGCAAGGCAGACTGCTCCGCGGGCAAGCGACCCAGCAAGTAGAAATCGAGCAGCGCCCGGGCAATGGGCGCAGCCGCCTGAGCGCCAAAGCCGCCGTTTTCGACGATCACCGCAAGAGCGATACGCGGCGCCTGCACGGGCGCGAACGCAACATAGAGCGAATGGTCTCGGTGACGCTCGGCCACTTTCTTCACGTCGTAGCGCTCATTCTGACGGATGCCGATCACCTGGCTGGTGCCGGTCTTGCCCGCGACCGAATACTCGACGCCGGCGAAGACGGCCCGACTGGTTCCGAGCCGGTTCACGTCGACCAGTGCACGGTTGACCAGCTTCAGATGTTCGGGCTTGAGCCCCAGGTCGGTGGCGGGCTGCCTGGGCAGGACCGTCGGCTCCAGGGCACCGGCGGGCTGAATCGCGCGCACCAGATGCGGGCGCATCATGCGCCCGCCCTGGGCCAAGGCCGCCGTCGCCCGCGCCAACTGCAGCATCGTGAAGGCGTTGTAGCCCTGGCCGATTCCCACCGAAGGGGTCTCGCCGGGCAACCAGCGCTTGCCGTACCGGCGGTACTTCCATTCGCTCGAAGGCAGGATGCCCGCGACCTCATGATCGAGGTCAATGCCGGTTCGCTGCCCAAAGCCCCAGGGCGAGACCAATCGGTGCAGGCGATCGACCCCCATTTCGTAGGCCAGCTTGTAGTAGTAGGTGTCGCTTGAAACAACGATCGACTTGAAGAGGTCGACCGTGCCGTGCCCCCCCGGCCGGGAGTCACGGAACCGGTGCTCGCCGAGTTGAAAATACCCCGGGTCGGCGATTGAATCACCCGGCCGTCGAAACCCTGATTCGAGGGCGGCCAGGGCCACGAAGGGTTTGTAGGTCGAGCCGGGCGGGTAGGCCCCGCGCAGGGCCCGATTCAGGAGCGGTGTATTCGGATCTTCGTTGAGCGCCTGCCAGGTGGTGGTATCGATCCCGTCGACGAACAGGTTGGGATCAAAGCCCGGGGCCGACACCATGGCGAGCACCTCGCCGGTCTCCGGTTCGATGGCCACCAGCGCACCGCGACGACCGGCATAGAGCGCTTCGGCCAGCGCCTGCAAACGCGAATCGATCGTCAAATGCAGGCTGGCGCCACCGGTCGGCTCGACGCGCGACACGGTGCGCACCACCTTGCCCAGCGCCGACACCTCGACCTCTTCGTAGCCGGGGCGCCCCTGTAACACCGTTTCGTAGGACTTCTCGATCCCGATCTTGCCAATATGAGACGTGCCGGCGTAGCGCGAGCTCAGTTCCGCGCGCTCGATATCGCGCAAATCCTTTTGTGCGATGCGACCGATGTGCCCGATGACGTGGGCGGCCAGTTCGCCCTGCGGGTAGCTGCGAAAGAGGCGTGCGCGCAACTCCACGCCCGGCAAGCGGTAGCGCTGCGCCGCAACCCGTGCGACTTCGACCTCGGTCAGGCGTGTCTTCAGCGGCAAAGGTTCGAGACGACGCGAATCCTCGACCAGTCGCTTGAAACGCGCGATATCGCGCGGCGTAATTTCGACCAGACCCGCCAGGTCAGCGACGGTCTGTTCGATCCGGCGAAAACGCGACGGCGCAATCTCGAGCGTGTGGTACGCGATGTTTTCGGCAAGCAGGACGCCCTTGCGGTCGTAAATGAGGCCTCGCGTGGGGGCTACAGGCAATAGCGCCAGACGGTTGTTCTCGGCCTGCGTCTGAAATTCCTCGTGACGCAGCCATTGCAACTGGGCGAGTCGGCCGATCAGACCCATTCCCCCCAGCACGACCGCCACCGCACAGACGAGCAGACGCGTTCGGCCCCTGCGGTCTTCCGAGCCGGGCTTGCGGGCGGGTAGCGTCTCGGACATCGCAGTCAGAGCGGGCGGGTCTCGTCACGCTCGAGGGCGCGGCGCTGGGGCGCCGTCAGCATCCGCTCGATCAAGGGCCACAGCAGGCCGGCCGACAGACTGGGCAAGAAGTAGTGCAATCCCGGGAATGCGTCACCGGCGGCCATTCGGACGATCAGGTTGCAGGCCTGAGCCAGAAGAAAGAGGGGAAGCAGGTGCAGCATCCGTCCCGCAAGCCCGAACCAGGGCAGGCGCCGATGCAGGCTGATCGCGCCATAGGCCAGCAAGCTGTAGGCGAGGGCATGCTGCCCCAGCAAAGCGGCCCCGTGAACATCCATCAAGAGACCAAAGCAGAACCCGATGCCGATGCCCACCAGCCTGGGCTGGGAGAGGCTCCAGAACACCAGAACCATTGCGACAAAGTCGGGGACCGGCCAGTGCGCGTCCCAGGGCAGAAGATTGAGCAGGAAGGCAACGCCGAAACTGAAGGCAATGAATCCCCGGTTGGCGGGCAACAGCACGTCCTCGCGTCGACCGTTCATCGACCCGCTCCCCGACCCGGCGCGCGACGCTCCTGATCAAGCTCCGGCCGGAGCATCGGGTCGCGCCAAGGCTCCTGAAGGATCAGCAACATGCGCGTACGCTCGATCGCCGCGGCCGGTTCGATCCGTGCCAGGGTGAATGACGCACGCCGTCGATCGACCGAACTGACGCGCCCCACGGGCAGCCCGGGCGGGAATACGCCGTCAAGGCCCGAGGTGACGATGGGATCCCCTTCCTGAATATCAATGGCCGCCGGCAGGTAGCGCAGTTCGAGCGCCCCGGCCCGTCCGGTACCGTACGCCAGCGCCCGGCTGCCATTCCGACGCAATTCGACGGAGAGCGTCTGGTTACGGTCGGTCAGCAGCGTCACCTCGGCGGCAAGCGGCAAGACGCGCGACACCTGACCGAGTACGCCGTCCGCATCGAGCACGGGCTGACCGGCCTGCACGCCATGCTGTTGGCCGCGATCGACCATCAAGCGGCGCGTGAAGGGGTCACGGGTTTCGTAGAGTACCTCTGCGACCACCGACGCCCCCACCCCGCGCTCGCGCATACCCAGCAGGCGGCGCAGTTGCGCATTCTCGAGCGCGATATGTGAAGCCTGCTGCATGAGCCGCGCCGCTGCGGTCTCCCGTTGACGCAGGCGCTCGACCTCGTCGCTCAGCTGACGGACATCACTCAGATGCAAGGCCAGGCCCGAGCCCAGATCGCGCGGCGCGAGCAGCACCCGCTGCACCGGAAACAGCACCGTCCCGATGGTCTGACGCACAGCCGCAAGCGCCGCATAGCGCGCATCGAGCACCAGCAGCACGATGGCAACGACGGCAAACAGGGCCAGCCGGACGTCGGCCGACAAGCCCTGGCGGAAAAATGGCGGCGGAGAACGGTCCATCGCTTCAATGGTCCGGCAGGAGAAGCGCGCACCGGCCAGCGACCGGTACACGCATGGAAAACTATTCGTTCGTGAAGATCAGCAGCTGCTTTTCGATGCGCTCGAGCGCCATGCCGCAACCGCGCACCACACAGGTCAGGGGGTCTTCGGCGATCAGCACGGGCAGCCCGGTCTCTTCGATCAGCAAGCGATCGAGATCGCGCAGCAGCGCCCCCCCGCCCGTGATCATGATGCCGCGCTCGGTGATGTCTGCGCCCAGTTCGGGAGGGGTCTGCTCAAGCGCGATCTTGACCGACGAGACAATCTGGTTGAGCGGATCGGTCAGGGCTTCCAGGATCTCGTTGGATGAGACCGTGAAACTGCGCGGAATACCCTCGGACAGGTTGCGGCCCTTGACTTCCATCTCACGGACTTCGGAGCCTGGAAAAGCGGACCCGATCGTCTTCTTGATCATTTCGGCCGTGGGCTCGCCGATCAGCATGCCGTAGTTGCGGCGGATGTAGTTGATGATCGCCTCATCGAACTTGTCGCCGCCCACCCGGACCGAGCCCTTGTAGACCATGCCCCCGAGTGAAATGACCCCGACCTCGGTGGTGCCGCCACCGATGTCAACCACCATGGACCCGGAGGGCTCCGACACCGGCAAGCCCGCACCAATCGCCGCAGCCATCGGTTCCTCGATCAGGTAGACCTGCGACGCGCCCGCGCCCAGCGCCGATTCGCGGATCGCCCGACGCTCGACCTGGGTCGAACCGCAGGGCACGCAGATGATGATCCGGGGGCTGGGCGAGAACAGCCGGGATTCGTGCACCATCCGGATGAACTGCTTCAACATCTGTTCGGTGACCGTGAAGTCGGCGATCACGCCGTCCTTCATGGGGCGGATGGCCTCAATGCTGCCCGGTACCTTGCCCAGCATCTGCTTGGCTTCCTGACCGACCGCAGCGATCGTCCGCTTGCCACTGGGCCCGCCTTCCTGGCGAATCGCAACCACGGACGGTTCGTCCAGCACGATGCCCTTGCCCCGCACGTAAATGAGCGTGTTGGCCGTGCCGAGGTCGATGGCGAGATCGTTTGAGAAGTATTTTCTAAGGAACCCGAACATAGGTCTGGTCCGTCCAGGGTCAGGAGGGTGCGCTGCAGAAGGCGCCGGCACCACGCCAGTGCGCCCGATCGGGATCGCCAGGCAGGCCGTGGCGCATCGTCGAAAGCCGAAGATGATACCGTATAATCCTTCGCTCCCTGACGCCATCCAGGTTCATTTTCAGGAACCGGGTGGGCGCAGGATGCTCATGCTGGGGCCGGCGCCCATCCGCGAACCCCGGCCCGTCCCTTTCCCCAAGACACCCCGCCCGATCCCATGTCTGAACTGACCCCACAGGACATCGATCGCCTTGCAGCACTCGCCCGCATCGAAATCGATGCGTCGTCCACGCAGGCGATGCTCCACGACCTCCGGACCACGCTCGAACTGATCGATCAACTGCAAGCGGTCGATACGAGCGGCGTTCAACCGATGACCCACCCGGGCGATACGGTATTGCGACTGCGTGACGATCAGGTCACCGAGTCCGACCAGCGCGACCGCCTGCAGCGGGGCGCGCCGGCCGTCGAAGCCGGTCTTTATCTGGTTCCCAGGGTGATCGAATGAACCAGACTCGACCGTTCGAGCAACACTCGGTCGCCGAGCTGTCGACGCTGCTTCACACCGGCGCGGTCAGCGCCGAAGCCCTCGCGTCCTATTTCCTCGACCGGATCCAACGGGATCGATGCAACGCCTTCATTGACGTACAGCCTGAGCGCACCCTTGAAGCCGCGCGCGCAGCCGATCGCCGCCTGGCGCAGGGCGAGCGCGGCGCACTGCTGGGTGTGCCGGTGGCCCACAAGGATATCTTCGTCACCCGAGGCTGGCGGTCGACCGCGGGCTCGCGGATGCTGGCCGACTATGTGAGCCCCTTCGATGCCACAGTGGTCGATCGGATTGCACAAGCGGGGGGCGTGTGCCTCGGCAAGACCAACTGCGACGAGTTCGCGATGGGAAGCGCCAACGAGAACTCCCATTTCGGCGCCACTCGCAATCCCTGGGACCTTGCCGCGATACCGGGTGGCTCATCCGGGGGCTCCGCCGCGGCAGTCGCCGCCGGGCTGGCCCCCCTGGCGACCGGGACCGACACCGGTGGTTCTGTACGGCAACCTGCGGCCATGTGCGGGCTGACGGGGATCAAGCCGACCTATGGGCGGGTCTCCCGCTATGGGATGATTGCATACGCATCCAGCCTGGACCAGGGGGGCGCGTTGGGGCGAAGCGCGCACGACTGTGCAATCCTCTTGTCGGCGATGGCGGGATTCGACCCGCGCGACGCCACCAGCCTGCAGCATCCCGAAGAAGACTTCAGCCGGCTGCTGGGCCGACCGATCGAGGGACTTCGCATCGGGCTGCCCAGAGAATTTTTCGGCGAGGGGTTGGCGGCCGATGTCCGGACGGCGATCGACGCGGCCCTGGCGGTCCTCCAGGCCCAGGGGGCTGAGCTCATCGAAGTGTCACTCCCACGGGCTGCGCTGGCCATCCCGGCCTACTACGTCATTGCACCGGCCGAAGCCTCGAGCAACCTCAGCCGCTTCGACGGCGTGCGCTACGGCCACCGGGCGGCGGGCAGCCTGGACCTCAACCAGCTGTACCGACGGACCCGTGCTGAGGGCTTTGGCGCCGAGGTCAAGCGACGCATCCTGATCGGCACCTACGTCCTGTCACAGGGCTATTACGACGCGTACTACCTCAAGGCCCAGCGCCTGCGTCGACTGATCGCCGAAGACTTCCAATCGGCCTTTCAACAGGTCGATGTGATCGCGGGCCCGGTGGCCCCGTCCGTTGCCTGGGATCTGGGCAGCCAGCTCGATGATCCGGTGGCCAACTACCTGGCCGACGTCTACACCCTGCCCGCCTCGCTGGCGGGTCTACCGGGACTCTCGATGCCGGTGGGTTTCGGTCGTCAGGGCCGGCCGGTCGGCCTGCAATTGATCGGGCCCTATCTCGACGAGGCGCGCCTGCTGCAGGTCGCTCATCACTATCAGGGGCAGACCCGCTGGCACCTCGAACACGCGCCGGAGCCCCAGTGAGTATTCGCTCACTTCACTGTTTTGTGATGCTCGGTCTGGTTCTGGCCTCGGTGGCCGGCTGCACCGGTCCGGGTCCCCTCCGCCCGATCGCCGAGCAGGCGGTCAGCCTGAACGGTCGCTGCGAGGGCACCGGGCAGACGGGCCTGCGTGAATCCTCGGCGCTGACGGTCACCGCCAATACGGTTCGGGCCCTGTCCTGGCAGGTCGACGGCGGCCCGCGGGGCCAATGCCGATTTGATCTGGCCGATTTTCGTCAGACCCGATCCCGACCCCACATCGAACTCGCCGCGCGCAGCGGAACCGGCTGCCGCCTGATGATCTGGCGCGACCCCCGACACATTACGCTGAGCCACGCCGGATGCGAGCGCCAGTGCCCGTCCGGACTGCTGGCCGATGCCTTGCCGGTGATCTTCGATCCCGTCAGCGGCGGCTGCGCGGCCAGCTGAGACGCGTTCGACTCGCCATCGCCCCGTAGAGCCACCCATCATGAGCGAACACCTTGAACCATCGAAATTTCTGATCAACCGGGCCGGTCGGTCCTGGGAGGTCGTGATCGGGCTCGAGACCCATGTGCAACTGGCGACCCATTCGAAGATGTTCTCAGGCGCTTCGACAGCCTTTGGCGCAGCCCCCAACACCCAGGCCTGCGCGGTGGATCTCGCCTTGCCGGGCGTGCTGCCGGTCGCCAACCGGGCCGCAGTCGAATGCGCCATCCGCTTCGGGCTGGCGATCGGTGCGCAGATCGCGCCCCGTTCGATTTTTGCCCGCAAGAACTATTTCTACCCTGACCTGCCCAAGGGCTATCAAATCAGCCAGTACGAGATTCCGGTGGTGGCCGGGGGCAGCATCGCCATCGCCTGGGCGCACGAGGGCGAGCACTTCGAGACACGGGTGGCGCTGACCCGGGCGCACCTCGAGGAAGACGCGGGCAAGTCATTGCACGAAGATTTCCATGGACAAACGGGGATCGACCTCAATCGCGCAGGCACCCCGCTCCTGGAGATCGTGACCGAGCCCGACATGCGCTCAGCCCGCGAGGCCGTCGCCTACGCCCGTGCGCTTCACGGACTGGTGGTGTGGCTGGGCATCTGCGATGGCAACATGCAGGAAGGGTCGTTCCGCTGTGATGCCAATGTGTCGGTCCGGTTGGCCGGCGCACAGCAACTGGGCACCCGCTGCGAAATCAAGAACCTCAATTCCTTCCGCTTTCTCGAACGGGCCATCGACTATGAAATCCGCCGGCAGATCGATCTGATCGACGACGGCGGTCGGGTGGTCCAGGAAACCCGGCTCTATGACCCCGACCGGGACGAAACCCGATCGATGCGCAGCAAGGAAGACGCCCACGACTATCGCTACTTCCCCGACCCGGACCTGCCGCCGCTGACCATTGATCGAGCGTGGGTCGACGCGGTCGCGGACGCGCTGCCCGAACTCCCCCAGGCGCGCAAAGCCCGGTATGTAGGTGAATACTCACTATCGGCTTACGATGCGACGACGATCACAGCCACCCGTTCGATCTCGGATTACTTCGAGGCGGTCCTGGCAAGCTTCGGCGCCGCACCCAGCGGCGCACAAGCCAAAGCGGCCGCCAACTGGGTGATGGTCGAACTGGCCGCCGCGCTGAACCGCGAAGACCGCGACCCGGCCGACAGTCCGGTGCGGCCGGGCCAGCTGGCTCGCCTGATCCAGCGGATCGAGGACGGGACGATCTCGGGCAAGATTGCGCGCGAGCTGTTCGGGATCCTCTGGGCTGAACCGAGCGCCGACGACCAGGCGCCCGATCAGCTGATTGAGGCCCGGGGCTTGCGGCAGATCAGCGACTCCGGCGAACTCGAATCCATGGTCGATGCAGTGCTTGCGGCCCACCCGAAATCGGTCGAGGAATTCAGGGCCGGCAAGGACAAGGCCTTCAATGCGCTGGTCGGTCAGGTGATGAAGGCCAGCCGCGGGAAAGCCAATCCCCAGCAGGTGAACGAGCTGTTGCGACGGAAGCTCGCCTGATCGTCCGGGTCTGGCCGCGCCCGTACGGGGCCGGCGCCCTCGTCATTGGGCAGGTGGGATGCCGGAGGACGGGTGACTCCGCTCGCCATAGCGCGCCCGGTACGCGGCCACCTCGACAGCATGGTGCGCCAGATCGCCCGAGTCGCGCTCCAGGTAGGCAAGCAGATCGTCCAGGCAGGCAATCGCAATCACCGGAATGCCATAGCGCGCGGCCACGTCCTGCGTGGCCGAGTGCTCGCCGATCTCGCGATCGGTCCCGCTTCGCTCCTGCCGATCCAGCGCAATCAGTACGGCAACCGGCTGCGCGCCCTCGGCTCGAATCAGCTCGACCGATTCGCGTACCGATGTTCCCGCACTGATCACGTCATCGACGATCACCACGCGGCCCGACAAGGGCGCGCCCACCACGACGCCCCCCTCTCCGTGGTCTTTCGCCTCTTTCCGGTTGAAGGCGAACGGCACATTGCAGCCCTGCTGGGCCAGCGCGACGGCGGTCGCGCTCGCAAGTGTGATGCCCTTGTAGGCGGGACCAAACAGCATGTCGAAACCGACCTCGCCCCGAGCCTGGGCCGCACGCAGCGTACGGGCATAAAAGTCGGCAACCCGGCCCAAGAGTTGACCGTCGTTGAAGAGCCCCGCATTGAAGAAGTAGGGCGACAGGCGACCCGCCTTGGTCAGAAAGCGGCCAAAGCGAAGAATGCCGGCGTCCAGCGCGAACCGGATGAAATCGGCGCGCAAGGCATCATCGTCTGCGCGGGTCGGAACAGCGTTCGAATCGCTCAACACACCCTCCATGGCAATCGGATCGGTCAACAATCAGCCGGGCGAAGCATACCGCCCCGCACGCGCGCCGGGCGAGTAAAATCCGGGGCCATGGCCCGCATCGTCACGCTCAATCTCAACGGCATTCGCTCGGCCGCCCGCAAAGGCTGGGTGCAGTGGCTCGCTGCCCAGTCGGCCGATGTGGTGTGCGTCCAGGAACTGAAGGCCCAGGCGGGCGACCTCGACGAAACGCTCATCTCGCCCGCAGGCCTCACGGGCCACTTCAGCTTTGCCGAAAAAAAAGGCTACAGCGGGGTGGGTCTTTACAGTCGCCGCGCGCCGCGGGCCATCCGGCGGGGCTTTGGCGACGCCGAGTTCGACGCCGAGGGTCGCTACATCGAAGCCGATTTTGGCGATCTGGTCGTCGTCTCACTCTACGTACCATCGGGCTCAAGCTCGGACGAGCGCCAGCAGGCCAAATTCCGGTTCATGGCCGCCTTTGCCCCGCATCTGGCCACGCTCGCGCGGCGAGGCCAGCAGGTTGTGGTCTGCGGTGACCTGAACATCGCCCACCAGGAAATTGATCTGCGAAACTGGCGCTCCAACCAGAAGAATTCGGGTTTTCTGCCCGAAGAACGGCAATGGCTGTCACAGGTCCTGGGCGGGCAGGGCTGGGTGGATGCCTACCGAAGACTTCATCCGGAGTCGACCGACGACTGCTACACCTGGTGGAGCAATCGTGGGCAGGCCTGGGCCAAGAATGTCGGCTGGCGGCTCGATTACCAGATCGCCACGCCCGGGCTCGCCGATCGCGCGCGACAGGCCGGCGTCTACAAGGCCGAACGTTTCAGCGACCATGCACCGCTGACGATCGATTACGACATTCCGGTTTAAGCAAGACATGGCGGCCACAGCTCCGCTGACCCGGTTTGCTGCGATTGCGCTCGCCCTCCTGGGGATCGCGATCGCCGGAGCACTTTTTGCCGTCGATCGCCTGCTCGCGCCCCTGAAAGCGGATCTGGCACAGCTTCGGGATGTCCGATACGGGCTGCTCGATCCCGACAACTGGAAGGCACCGCTCGCTCGGGCGGTCGCGCAGGAGATCGCCCGGATCACACGAGACGAATCCGTCAAGGAGCCCCTGCGGGCGCAGGTCTCGGATGCCCTTGGACGCGCAATCGAGGACAGCGGCGAGCGCCTGATCGAAGGACTGCGCCAGAACAGCTCGCCCAGGCTGCTGAGCTTGATGGGCATCGAAGCCGCCATCACACGATCGGCGCGCGCGCTCGCCCAGTCCGACGCCGTGCGCGCGAGTGCCGCTCGCCTGACCGATCAGGCGATGGCAGCCATCGAGCGGCCCGGACAGATCAAACGGATCGAGGCACTGGTCCGCGCGCGCCTTGAGGGCGCATTTGACCTCGCGATCGATCCGGCGCGTCGCCAGGCCGACCTCGACCGCCTGCAACGCCATGGCGATGGCGACCGCCTGCGTGCCCAGCAGCGCCTCCTGGAGCGGATCGCACCTGGCGAACGGGCCCAGACCGCACTCCTCATTGCGCTGGGCCTCACCGTGGCGGGGCTCCTCTGGGTGATCGGGCGCCGGACATCGCCCAGCGCGCTCGGGCCGGATACGCCCCTCGCAGCCTCAGCCGCGCTGGCGCTTGTCCTGCTCGCAGTCGGGCTGGCACTTCCGATGATTGAGGTCGAGGCGCGTCTGATCGAGCTTCGGGTCGAGCTCTCCGGTGAAACGCTGATCTTTCGCGACCAGATCCTCTTTCATCAGACCAAGAGCGTACTGAGCCTGGCGGGCGCGCTCTGGGCATCCGGTCAGCCGGGCCCGATTGCCATCGGCCTGCTGATGATCGTGTTCTGCGCACTGCTGCCCATCGCCAAATTCAGCGCACTGGCGCATCGGGCCTGGCGCACCCACCACGGCGCCTCACGGACGGTGTCATGGTTACTGGAGCACAGCAGCAAATGGAGCATGGCCGATGTGTTCGTCATCGCAATCCTGATGGCCTTCATCGGATTCGACGGACTGACGCGCCATCAGCTCGGGCAAATCGGGCTCCTGGCCCCGGGCAGCGAAACCGAGAATGCAACGCGGCTCGGGGCGGGGCTCTATGCCTTCATCGCTCACGTGCTGCTCGCGATCGCCTGCGGTCGGTCGGGCAGCGCGGGCAGGGCGCGCGCGACCACTTGAAACAGTTTACCCTCCAATCGTTGTCAAAAACAACGACGCCGACACCGATCATCGAGGCGACGCAGAGGCCTCTTTTGCCCGTTCGAAAAGCGGCATGACCTTGGGCAGATTGGCGCGGATCTCGTCGATACGCCGATCGTGCTTGGGATGCGTTGAGAGCCACTCGGGCGGCCCGCTCGAGGATCTCGCCGACTGACCCGAGGCGCCGCCCGGCCCGCCCTGGGCCATTTTCTGCCACAGGGTGATTCCGGCTCGCGGGTCAAAGCCCGCCCGGGCGGCCAGATCCATGCCGACCAGATCCGCTTCGGTTTCATCCTCGCGGCCGAACTTCAGCAAGGTCAGCTTCGCAGCGCCCTGCGCCAGATAGCCGCCGAGATCGCCAAAGCCCATCATTTGCGATGCGATGCTGGCCCCAAAGGTGAGCGCCTGAGCGGCGCGACCCTTGCCCACGCGTTCGCGGCCATGCTCAAGGAGCGCGTGCGCGATCTCGTGGCCCATCACCATTGCGACCTCATCGTCATCCAGCTTCAGGGTGTCGAGGATGCCCGTAAAGAACGCGATCTTCCCGCCCGGCATGCAGAACGCATTGACCTGACGCGAGCCAATCAGCACCACTTCCCACTTCCACTCACGCGCGCGCTCGTTGAAGCGGGGGGAGTGGGCAATCAACTGCTCGGCGATGCGACGCAGGCGCTTGAGTTGTGGATGGTCGGGCGGCGCGAGGGCACGCTTTTCGGCCGCCTCACGCTTGAGCGCGGCGAACTGCTTCGCAGCATCGCGTTCAACGCTTTCTGCTGAGGCGAGAGAAACGGCACGACTGCGCTCAACCCGAACGCCCTCGGCACCCCCCGCCTGCTGCGCCATCGCCGGTGCAGTCGCGAGGCCCGCGAACAGCAGTCCGACGGCCCCCGCACGAGCCAAGCCCCGCACGAAGCGATGCCGAACGCAACGGGTTGCAGCGGTCGCCAACGGGCCGGCGATCCAGGCGGGCAAAGGAGGCACGGTATCGATCCTGTTCTGTCGGGCGGTCTCGCGTCGTTGACGACGATTATCGAACATTGTGGCTCAGTCAGGCCAATCAAGCCCCGGCAGCCGACGGGGCGCCTGCGGGGCACGCGGCGGTCACGCCGGCGCAGCGCAGCCTGCGGGTTACACTTCTGGCCCAGATAACCCCGCGGGTCGAGGTCGACCCGAACGGCTCCCCGCGACTTCGCACTCATGTCCGAACACCCCGGATCTCCGCCCCGCCCGACGACCGGACCCGCCCCCCGGCACGGTCTGCTGCTGCAGGTCTTCGCCGGTCGCAAGATGGCGATGCTGCTGATGCTGGGATTTGCCAGTGGCCTGCCGCTCGCCCTGTCAGCGGGTACGCTTCAGGCTTGGCTGACCGTCGAAGGCGTCGACCTGACGACGATCGGCTTCTTCGCACTCGCCGGCCTGCCGTACACCTTCAAGTTCGTCTGGGCACCGCTCGCCGATCGATTCGAACCGCCGCGGCTCGGACGGCGCCGGGGCTGGCTGCTGGTTTCACAGGCCGGTCTGGCGCTCGCCTGCCTGCTGATGGCCACGCTTGACCCCCGCACATCAATTCCGATGATCGGGTTGTGCGCCGTCCTCATCGCTTTCCTGTCGGCCTCGCAGGATATCGTGTTCGACGCCTATCGCAGCGATCTGCTCGAAGAGTCCGAGCGGGGGGCCGGTGCCGCAGTCTCGGTACTCGGCTACCGTCTGGCCATGCTGGTCTCGGGCGGACTCGCAATGGTGCTCGCCGACACGGTGCTGGGCTGGCCGGGGACTTACCAGCTGATGGCGGTTCTTTTTGCCGTCCTCTTCGTGCTCACCCTGTTCATTCCCAGAGTCGCCGAGCCGCCGGGTCCACGCACACCGGTCGGGCGCGAACTCATCGGATTTGCCGCCCTGCTGGCCGGGGGCATCATCGCCTACCTGCTGCTTCGTGCCTTGCCCTGGTCACTGCTGGGCGAGCACCGACTGGTTCGCCTCTTCGCCGACACCCTGATCATCGTGGGTGCATTCCTCGTTGCGATCTGGGCCGCGCGGCGCGCCGGCTTCCCCTCGTTTGTAGAGCCCTGGGACGCCTTCTTTTCCCGTGAGCGGGCGATCCAGCTCCTTGCGCTGATCGTGCTCTACAAGCTGGGCGACGCCTTTGCCGGTGCGCTATCGACGAGCTTTCTGATCCGCGGGGCCGGGTTCTCGGCCGCAGAAGTCGGCGCGGTCAATAAGGTCCTCGGCCTGGCTGCGACGATCGTCGGCGTGATCGCCGGCGGCGCCTGGCTCGCACGCACGCCGCTCTATTCGGCGCTCCTCCTGTTCGGCATCCTGCAGGCCATCTCCAATCTCGGTTACTGGCTGGTTGCCCTCCTGCCCGGCCAGACGGGGGTGATGGCGCTGGCCGTGGGGCTGGAAAACCTCTGCGGCGGCCTCGGTACCGCGGCATTCGTCGCCTTCCTGATGGCCCTCACCGATCGTCGCTACTCCGCGGCTCAGTTCGCGCTGCTGTCGGCGCTGGCCGCCGTCGGGCGGATTTATGTCGGCCCGGTCGCAGCGATCGTTGTCGAAATGATCGGCTGGTCTGCTTTTTACCTGTTGACGGTGCTGACTGCACTACCGGGCTTGCTCCTTCTGATGCGGCTGCGCCCAGTCATCGATCGACTCTGAAATCGGCGATACTTCTCATTTGCCGATACACCCCACCCTTCGACCCGGCTTCGGCCGGGTCATGCCCGCACGATGATCGACAAGACCCTCGCCTCTGCCGCAGCGGCCCTGACCGGGCTCGCCGATGGCGCCACCATCATGATTTCAGGCTTTGGCGGCTCCGGTCAGCCCAATGCCCTGATTGATGCCTTGATCGAGACCGGTGCGCGCGAGCTCACCTTGGTCAACAACAATGCCGGGAACGGCGAAACAGGGATCGCTGCGCTACTGAAAGCCGGCCGGGTCCGAAAGGTCATCTGCTCGTTTCCGCGTCAGGCCGACTCCCACGTCTTTCAAGGCCTCTACAAGGCCGGGAAAATCGAACTCGAACTGGTGCCGCAGGGCAATCTCGCCGAGCGCATCCGCGCAGCTGGGGCCGGCATTGGCGCCTTCTTCACGCCCACGGCGTATGGCACGCCCCTGGCCGAGGGCAAGGAGACGCGATTGATCAATGGCCGCATGCAGGTGCTCGAATACCCGATCCATGCCGAACTGGCCCTGATCAAGGCGCTGAAGGGCGATCGCTGGGGCAACCTGGTCTACCGCAAGGCTGCACGAAATTTCGGACCCGTGATGGCCACGGCCGCGAAAAAAACGATTGCACAGGTGGACGAGATCGTGCCCCTGGGCACGCTCGACCCCGAGCACATCGTCACGCCCGGCATCTTCGTCACCCACCTGGTCGAGGTCGGCGACACGGTGCTGCGCGGCCCACAGCCCGCGGCAGCGCCCAGCAACGCCCCCTGAAGCGGCGCGCCCCACAACTCCTCTTGCGGACGAATTGATGAAGCGACTGAGCCGAGACCAGCTGGCCGCGCGCGTTGCGCGCGACATCCCCGAAGGCGCCTACGTGAATCTCGGGATCGGCCTGCCGACCCTGGTGGGCAACCACCTGCCCAGCGAGCGCGAAATCTTTCTTCACAGCGAAAACGGCATCCTCGGCATGGGTCCCGCACCCGCCACAGGCGAAGAGGACTGGGACCTGATCAACGCGGGCAAACAGCCCGTCACGATGCTGACGGGGGGCGCTTTTTTCCACCATGCCGACTCGTTCGCAATCATGCGAGGCGGGCATCTGGACATCTGCGTACTCGGTGCCTTTCAGGTCTCGGCCACGGGGGATCTCGCCAACTGGCATACCGGTGCGCCCGACGCCGTTCCTGCCGTGGGCGGCGCGATGGACCTCGCCGCGGGCGCCAAGCGGGTCTTCATCATGATGGAACACCAGACCCGCACCGGTGAAAGCAAGATCGTCGAACGCTGCACCTATCCGCTCACTGGCGTGGGCTGCGTCAGTCGTATCTTTACCGATCTGGCGGTCATCGATGTCTGCGCCGAGGGCCTGATTGCCCGCGAATGGGTCGAGGGCCTGTCCTTTGAAGACCTCTGCGCGCTGACCGCTGCGCCGCTGCGCAATGGCACGCACGACTGATATCGATCGAGGCGCGGCGCGCCTCGATCCTCCCGACCGACTCAAACACTCGAAAGGGCTCCAACCATGACTCCCGTATTCATCTGCGACGGCATCCGCACCCCCATTGGCCGCTATGGCGGCGCCCTTGCACCGATGCGCACCGACGATCTGGGCGCGATCCCGCTACGGGCACTCCTTGAACGCAACCCCGGGCTGGATCCGGCCGCCATTGAAGACGTGATCTACGGCTGCGCCAACCAGGCCGGCGAAGACAACCGCAACGTCGCACGCATGGCGCTCCTGCTCGCGGGCTTGCCCGAGACCATACCCGGTGCGACGATCAACCGGCTCTGCGGCTCCGGGCTCGATGCCGTGGGCACGATCGCCCGGGCGATTGCCTCGGGTGACGTGTCGGTGGGCATTGCAGGCGGCGTCGAAAGCATGTCTCGCGCGCCCTTCGTGATGCCCAAGGCCAGCACGGCCTTCGCACGCGATAACGCGGTCTATGACACGACGATCGGCTGGCGATTCATCAACCCTCTGATGCGTAAGCAATACGGCGTGGATTCGATGCCCGAAACCGCCGAGAACGTCGCCGATCAATGGTCGATTTCGCGCGAGGCACAGGACGGGATGGCGCTGCGCAGCCAGGCACGCGCGGCCGCCGCTCAGCGCAACGGGGTATTCGATCAGGAGATCACACCGGTCACCCTCCCCGCGAAAAAAGGCGATCCGATCGTTGTCCAACGCGACGAGCATCCGCGCGAAACCTCGCTCGAGGCACTCGCACGGCTGAAACCCGTCGTCCGCCCCGACGGCACGGTCACCGCCGGCAACGCTTCGGGCGTGAACGACGGCGCAGCCGCGCTCTTGCTCGCTGATGAAGCCGGTGCGGCGCGCTTCGGTCTCACGCCGCGGGCCCGGGTCCTTGCGATGGCCACCGCAGGGGTCGCCCCCCGAATCATGGGTATCGGCCCGGCGCCCGCCACCCAAAAGCTCCTTGAACGCGCCGGGCTGTCGATCAAGCAGATCGACGTCATTGAACTGAACGAGGCCTTTGCTGCACAAGGTATCGCGGTGCTTCGCGAACTGGGCTTGCCGGACGACGCCGAACACGTCAATCCCAACGGCGGCGCGATTGCACTGGGTCACCCGCTGGGCGCCTCGGGCGCGCGACTGGCCCTGACCCTCGTCAATCAGCTGCATCGGACGGGGGGCCGCTATGGGGTCGCCACCATGTGCATCGGCGTCGGCCAGGGCATCGCGCTTCTGGTCGAACGCGTCTGATCCCGGAGAACAACGATGAACGATGAAACCATCATCGCCGAAATCGAAGCCCAGGACGCCCGCCGTCTCAAGGCCGTACTCGAACGCGACCGCGCGACGCTGGAACACTTGCTGGGTGCAGAGCTGATTTACGTTCATGCATCCGGCACCGAGGAAGATCGCGCGCTCTACCTGCAGCGCGTGATCGAAGGCTATTACGACTATCGTGGTTTCAAACCGCTGACCCGGCGCTTCCGGGTCTTTCCGGGCATGGTGCTTGTCAATGGCGACATCGAGATCGATGTCGTTGCACGCGGCACGGCAAAGCTCGTCCGAAGCCGTTATTGCCAGGCCTGGGCCCTGCGTGAGGGCCAATGGCAGATGGTCACCTGGCAATCCACGCCGATGCCCGCTGCCTGACGGCGTAATCGGTTTTTTCAGGAATCATAAGGATTGATGTCATGACAACGATTAACGAAGATGCGCTGGATCAGTTGTTCCGGCAGGCGCGAACCGCCAATGGGTGGCTCGCAGGCGAGGTGAGCGATCAGACCCTTCAGGCCGCGTTCGATCTGATGAAGATGGCGCCCACTGCGGCCAATGCGCAGCCCGCACGGTTCGTGTTCCTGCGAAGCGCAGCCGCCAAGGAGCGCCTGCGGCCGGCCCTCTCTCCGGGCAATCTCGACAAGACCCTGAGCGCGCCGGTGGTGGCGATCATCGCCTACGACACGATGTTCCACGAACACCTGCCGCAG
>JBDLRB010000085.1:0-2988 GCA_039800205.1 Pseudomonadota bacterium
AAGAGGTTCAAACGTTTGTACTTTCGGGACCGGTTTCGCTCGCTGCCAACACAGCCTATGGGTTGGCGGTGCCGCATGGTCCTATGCTGATTGCCGTGACTGATGCGTCGCCGACAATTGATGAAGTTGTAGCATCGTGGATTGCACAGGTTCCCCCGAACGCCCCGGTGGCGCTGACAGCCGCCGACAATACGCTGACCCTGTCGTGGACGCAGCCAGGCGCGGTGGATGGGGTGGCCTCGGTCGGCGCGCTTACACCGCTGACCGCCAACGCTGAGGCGTCGATTTCGCGGATCGAGTTGATCAACGCCGTCAAGCAGAGTCAGGTGTATGGCCTGGCGGGTCTCAAGATTCTGGTGAGCGAGCTGGCCGATTCCGACGGCGCTAACGAATCGACGAGCATCGTCGCTCCCCTGCCTCCGCCGCTGGTGTCTTCCATTGCGGGGCCAACGCAGGCGAGCGAAGGGAGCTCGATTGCGCTCACGATTAATTTCGCTAACCCCATCCCGGTCAACAGCCAGATCTGGTGGCAGGCCGAACCGGCGCCCGGCATGGAAGCCGGGTTTACGAAGGGGGATCTGGTCGGCAACTTTGCGACTGATTGGCCTCGTGGACTGCTCACGTTGGCGCCCACCGCGAGCGACTCAAGCAAGGCTTTAACCGGTTCAATGACCTTGAACCTTGCAGCCGATTCGCTCGTCGAAGGCAACGAGGGTCTGATGGTGCAGGTCGGCGTAATGAGCGGATCGGCTTTCATTGCCGATGGCTACGCGCATCCCATCCTGATCAGTTCAGGTGGTGAACCTCCCGCGGGCCTGCTGCCAGCAGTGCTTGATGGCAGTTTCTTGAAAGTTCCTGGAACTACCGCTGCTCCGGTTCAGACGGACGCAGTGTCCAACAATGGCACACCAAATGATCCGACAGACGACCAGATTGGACGCGTCAGCTTGGACGGCGTGGAGAAGGTGACGGTTGCAGTCGGCCCGATTTCCCCGGGGAGCGGCCAGTTGCCTGCCAACGCCGAGCAACTTTTTGCGGGAATTAAGAACGCAACTTCGGCCGAGGCGTTTGCCACCGCTGTATCCGTAGCCAAGCAAAGCCTTGACGTTCGGTTCTGGGTGGACAAGGGGGCGTTCAATATCGATTCGGATGCGACGCTTGAGCCGAATGTGCAGGCGCTGCTCAACTATGTGGCGCCGGCGTCGGGTCAAGGCACCGTCAACTTTGCGGCGGTGGGCGCTTCGCCTCCCGCCGACAGTGCGGCGCCCGCTTCGACCAGCGTGTCGTTCACCAACACGACCGCTGGCGGTTCCACGAAAAGCGCAATCACCTTGAGGTTCTCCGAGGCGGTTGGAATCAACGGTGCTGCAAGCCCAACGGCAACGCAGGTTGCGGCCGTGAAGTCTGCGATTGTCATCGAACTGAACCCGCCCCAGGACGGACATTCCAACCAGGCGGGCGGCACACCGATCGTCGTGACCGGTATTTCGGGATTTGGAACTTCCACGCTCACGCTCACCACCGATACCAATCTACAGGCCGAGAGCCTGGTCCGGGTGAAATTTCCGGATTTCATGGGGGCACAGTTCGAGAGCAAACTCACCGATCTGTCGGGGAATCTGCTGCCCAAAGGTGAAGTCTGGGGCGGTGGTTCAGGCGACTCTACGATCGTTCTCGACAGTTACTTCAGCGATGCGCCGATCACGCTTCGTGGCAACTCCGGCGACGATTTGTTAATTGGGAGCAATCGCTCCGATATTTTCGTTGACGGCGATGGCCGAGATACGATCAGTGGTGGAGATGGGCAAGACTTCATTGTTCTCCATGAATCCGATCTCACTACAGGGACCGGAAATTTCGCGCGGGATGTCGTCGAGATATCGCTTGGGCAGAGTGTCAACGGGGGGGGCGGCACACGGATAGACCACATTCAACCGTCTGCATCTAACCCCACGACAAGTGGTTTTGACGTTGTTTCGCCAGTTAGTGCCAACCATGATGTTCTGAGCCTGCCCTCGGCGCGCATTGCAGCCGATACGCTTGCCGATATCGATGGAGCCGACAACGCCAACTCTGGAGCCGAAATCACCATCGGCAAGCACAGCATCGCCGACGGGATCATCACCTTCAAGACCGGTTCGGGCGATCCGATACTGATCAAATCATCGCAGCAGGTCACTGACGCGATGGGTTACCTCGGACGGAATTTCACGCCGAGTAATGGCCAGCCGGGCACCACGGTCGCATTCAAATATGACCGCGACGCGAACAATACCGCGGACTCGCTGTTCGTCTATCAGCAGCCAGGCCAGGCAAAAGCTGGATTGGCCGTCGGCGAGACGATGCCGCCCACCTCAGTGCTCATCCGCGATTTGATCGGTATAGGTTCGGTGAAGCTGGGAAATCAGGATGGACCCTATGTCCTTCAACTGATCGACACGCAAATTCCTGAGCCGATCAACATCGGTTTGACGCAAGGTGCCGGCACGGGGATGCAAATCGCAATCGATTTTGCCGAGCCGGTCACTGCCTTGGGGTCTGGTGGTGCAACGCTCAGGCTAAATGGAATCACCCCGGTTTCGGGCACGCTGGCCAGCGCCAGTGGCACCAGTCAGTTGTTGATCAGCCTGCCTGGAACAGTAACGGCCAACGACTGGGTCATGCTCGCGCTCGACGCGGTCTCGGTCGGCTCGAGTGCTATCGTCGATAGCGCGGGCAACGTTCTACAGCCTGGCGAAGGGGACGCGTGGGGTGGCATAGCCTTGGGCAGTTCTGCTGCGAACACCATCAATCTTGGTAACGCTTCCAACTTTCCCTCCGACCGTGAGTACGACATCGATAGTGGCGGGGGCAACGACACCATTTTTGGGTCGGCTGGCAACGACAACATCCGCGGGGGTTCGGGTTCCGATTCCATTACATCGGCGTCGGGCAACGACATGCTGTCCTTCGTTCAGGGTGACTCACCGGCTGTCACGCTCGGTCAAT
>JBDLRB010000086.1:0-6421 GCA_039800205.1 Pseudomonadota bacterium
GGCCCTGTTTCCGAATTCGCGGATCGGGTTCGGCGAGGTCGGTAGCAGCGAGCCGGACCGCAAGGCCGAACTCCTGACCCGCTACTACACGATGAAAATCGATCAACCCAACTACATCGGCGGTCATTTCTGGTGGTACTTCCGCGAGGACATGGTGCCGTGGACCGAACCGCTGTGGAATACGCTGAACACCGCAATCCAGGCGCAATGAGCCGTCGTGCGGTATGACGGGGCGTGGCCTGGCCTGGCCGATTGGGCCGCGACGTTCCGGTCAACCCGGGAAGACGCCCGTTGAAAGATACCGGTCCCCCCGATCACAGACGATGAACACAATGCGCGCATCGCGGGTGCGCTGAGCCAAGCGCAGCGCGACACAACACGCGCCAGCCGCCGACATACCGCAAAAAATGCCTTCTTCAGCGGCGAGCCGACGCGCCATGTCCTCGGCTTCGCCCTGGCTGATTTCTTCGATCTGATCGACCCGCGCGTGGCGATAAATACTGGGAAGGTAATCGGAGGGCCACTTCCGGATCCCTGCGATCGCCGAGCCCTCTTGGGGCTGTACACCCACGACCACAACCCCCGGGTCTTGTTCCTTCAGGTAACGCGATACCCCTGTAATGGTGCCCGTCGTACCCATGGCCGAAACGAAGTGCGTGACGGTTCCCGCCGTATCGCGCCAGATTTCCGGACCTGTCCCCTCGTAGTGGGCGGCCCAATTGTCGTCGTTGGAGAACTGGTCGAGCACCGTCCCCTGGCCCTCGCGCTGCATCTGATCAGCGAGGTCGCGAGCGCCCTCCATCCCCTGCGCACGACTCACCAGAATCAACTCAGCCCCGTAGGCCTTCATCGCCTGCCTGCGCTCAACTGAGAGGTTATCGGGCATGATCAACACCATGCGATACCCCCGGATGGCCGCCACCATCGCCAGGGCAATCCCCGTATTGCCCGAGGTCGCTTCAATCAGTGTGTCGCCGGGCCGGATCGTACCGCGCGCCTCGGCCTTGGCGATCATCGACAAGGCCGCTCGATCCTTGACCGATCCGGCTGGATTATTGCCTTCGAGCTTGCCGAGAATCAGCGTCCCGCGCGACTGAATATCGTCGCCGGGCAAGCGCTGGAGCCGCACCAGAGGCGTGTTGCCGATCGTCGTCTCGATCGTTGGGTAAGGGGCCGCGTTGATCATTGAACCCTCCAGGCGTTGCGGTCAGTCGACCAGGCGGTTGAGCGTTGGTGCATCAAACCCAGGCGAGGCGTGAACATCATCCGGGTCGAGCGCCCATCCGGCGCGCTTCAATGCTGCGTGCAGCGCCGCAATCTGGCGGTCCTGCTGGGCCACTCGGTCAATCAACTGATGCAGCGCCACTGAAAGGGGATCATCGACCCCGTGCTCGATCGCATAGGCCGAAAATGCCGATCGCTCGCGATTCGACGAGGTCGCCGCTCCATCGGGTTGCACGACGATCCGGGCCGGAACACCCGCAACCGTCACCCCCGAATCGACCGCCTTGAGCACGACAGAATTCGATCCGATGCGGGCGCCCGCACCGACGGTGAACGGACCCAGGACTTTCGCCCCCGCGCCCACCACGACCCCAGGCTCGAGCGTCGGATGGCGCTTGCCTCGGTTGAGCGCCGTGCCTCCCAGGGTTACACCCTGATAGATGGTGCAGTCATCGCCCACCGACGCGGTCTCCCCGATCACGACGCCCATTCCATGGTCGATAAACACCCGCTGGCCGATCACCGCGCCCGGATGAATTTCAATCCCCGTCATGAAGCGGGCCAGATTCGAAACGACGCGCGCAACGGTCGACCAGCCCGAACACCAGAGACGGTGCGCAAGTCGATGCAGGATCAAGGCATGCACACCCGGATAACAGAGCAGAACCTCGATCGACGAGCGAGCCGCCGGATCCCGCGCGCGGACCGCGTCGATTTCCACCCTGAGGCGTGAAAACATTGAGACCTCCTTTGAAACCCCGCCGAGTTTAGAGCAGAACCCCGATGGGCCAAGAGCGCATGCGGGACGGCCCGACAGAGGGGCGGAGGGTCAGCGCGGCCACGCAGGCGTTCGAAACGCCTCGACCAGGAAATCGATCAGAACGCGCACCTTGGGCATCAGATGCGTGCGGGAGGGGTAAACAGCAAACACGCCCAGCTCGACCGAACGATAGTTGGGGAGCACCTCCACCAAGGCCCCGGACGCCAGGTGAGGGCCGACCAGAAACGTGGGCTGCAGCACGAGCCCGCGATGCTGCAGTGCCGCAGCGCAGCAGGTGTCGCCGCTGTTGGTCCGCAGCCGCGGAACAACGGTCACGCCGACCGGGCCCTGAGGCCCCTCGAATTCCCAGCGATCCCCCGTGGACAGGAGCGTGTAGGCGATAAGCGCGTGCTGAGCCAGGTCGGACGGGTGGAGCGGGGTGCCCTGCCGGCGCAGGTACTCGGGTGACGCACACAGCACCAGCCGCGTACTGGACATTCGCCGACTGACCAGCGACGAGGGCTGGAGCCGGGCGATCCGGACGGCCAGGTCGTAGCCCTCGTCGACCAGGTCGACCAGACGATCGGCCAGCGTAATATCAAGCTCAACCTCCGGATGCATCGATATAAACGAGGGCCACAGCGGTGCCAGATGCAGCAGCCCGAAGCTGACCGGAACATTGATGCGAAGCCGTCCGACGGCCTCACCCGATCGCGCGGTGAGTTCGGCTTCGGCCTCGGTCAGATCATCCAGCAGTCTGCGACAACGTTGATGGAACACCTCGCCCTCGGGGGTCAACGAGAGTGTGCGGGTCGTGCGGTGGATCAGGCGCGTGCCCAGTCGCGCCTCCAGATCGCTCACAAGGCGCGACACCGCGGTCTTGGAAAGATTCAGAACCGTGGAGGCGCGCACGAAACTGCCAGCCTCGATGACAGCGACAAATGCCTGCATTTCTTGAAAGCGATGGGACGGTCCACCGCCTGCCCACGTCATCGAAGGGGGGATCGCCTATGGCATGCTGGCCATGGACGCGTATGCCTTCGGGTACGCAGTCAGCGCGTGACGAACAGGGGCTTCGGAACCCCCTATTCCCACTCAATCGTCGCCGGCGGCTTGCCCGAAATGTCGTACACCACCCGATTGATGCCACGCACCTCGTTGATGATGCGGTTCGACACTCGCCCCAGTAATTCATGGGGCAGATGCGCCCAATGCGCCGTCATGAAGTCCTGCGTCTGAACGGCCCGCAGGGCGACCACCCATTCGTAGGTGCGGCCATCGCCCATCACACCGACCGACTTCACCGGGAGAAAGACTGCGAACGCCTGCGAGGTCTTGTCGTACCAGTTTCTGGCATCGACTGGATCGATGGTGGAGCGCAACTCTTCGATGAAGATGGCATCCGCCCTTCGAAGCAGATCGGCGTACTCGCCACGAACCTCGCCCAAAATGCGAACACCCAGGCCGGGCCCAGGGAACGGATGGCGATAGACCATTTCTCGGGGAAGGCCCAGCGCCACACCCAGCTCGCGCACTTCGTCCTTGAACAATTCGCGAAGCGGCTCGAGCAGCTTCAGATGCAAGGTCTCGGGCAGCCCCCCAACGTTATGGTGCGACTTGATCGTCGTCGCCTTCTTGGTCTTTGCGCCCGCGGACTCGATCACGTCCGGGTAGATCGTCCCCTGGGCGAGCCAGCGCGCCTGGGCCCGCTTGCCCGCTTCTTCCTGGAACACATCGACGAACAGACGACCGATGATTTTTCGCTTGGCCTCAGGATCGCTGACCCCGGCGAGCGCGCTGAGGAAACGCTCGGACGCATCGACATGGACCAAGTGCAGCCCCATGTGCTTGCCAAAGGTCGAGACAACCTGCTCGGCCTCGCCCAGCCTCAGTAAGCCGTTGTCGACGAACACACAGGTCAGTTGACGGCCAATCGCACGGTGAATCAGTGCCGCCGCCACGCTGGAGTCCACGCCGCCGGACAGCCCGAGGATCACCTCCTCGGTGCCGACCTGCTCGCGAATCCTGGACACCGCCTCGCCGATATAGTCGCCCATGATCCAGTCGGCCTGGGCACCACAGATCTCGAGCACGAAGCGTTCGATGATCCGCTGCCCCTGTACGGTATGAGTGACTTCAGGATGGAACTGAACGGCATAGAACCCCCGGCGCTCGTCCGCCATGCCGGCGATCGGGCAAGACGGCGTAGACGCCATGAGCTTGAAGCCCTCCGGCAGCTCGACCACCTTGTCGCCATGACTCATCCAGACCTTGAGCATGCCGTGGCCTTCGGGCGTACTGAAGTCCTGAATGCCGTCAAACAATCGGGTGTGCCCGCGTGCGCGCACCTCGGCGTATCCGAACTCACGCGTCTGACCGCTCTCAACCCGACCGCCCAATTGCTGGGCCATGGTCTGCATGCCATAGCAGATGCCCAGCACGGGGACGCCGATCTCGAACACGGCCTGCGGGGCACGGTCGGTGGATTCGTGATGCGCAGACATGTGGCTGCCCGAGAGAATCACACCCGCGGGCGCAAAGTCCCGAATGAACGCGTCGCTGACATCGCAGGGGTGAATCTCGCAGTACACGTGCGCCTCGCGCACGCGTCGGGCGATCAGCTGAGTGACCTGCGAGCCAAAATCAAGAATCAGAATTCGATCGTGCATGATGAAGCGCCGCTCAGTCTGCGTGGTAGTTCGGAGCTTCTTTGGTGATCTGCACGTCATGGACATGCGACTCGCGCATGCCGGCCGAACTGATCTCGACAAACTGCGGGCGGGTGCGCATGGCCTCGATGCTTTCGCAGCCGCAGTAGCCCATGCTGGCCCGCAAGCCGCCGCACATCTGGTAAAGGATCGCAGACATGGAGCCCTTGTACGGCACCCTGCCCTCGATCCCTTCGGGGACGAGCTTTTCAGTGTTGGCGGCCGGATCCTGAAAATAACGCTCGGCGCCGCCCTCGGTCATGGCCCCGAGCGAGCCCATACCGCGATAGCTCTTGTACGAGCGCCCCTGGTACAGGATGACCTCGCCGGGTGCCTCTTCGGTGCCCGCAAAGACCGACCCCATCATCACCGACCAGGCGCCGGCGGCAATCGCCTTGGCCACATCGCCCGAATAACGAACGCCGCCATCGGCAATCAGGGGCACACCGCTACCCTCAAGCGCGGCAGCGACATCGCTGATCGCCGTGATCTGCGGCACGCCCACCCCGGCCACGATTCGGGTGGTACAGATCGACCCCGGGCCAATGCCGACCTTGACGCCGTCGGCCCCTGCATCAGCCAGCGCTCGCGCCGCATCGCCGGTGGCAATATTTCCCCCGATCACCTGGACGCCGGGGTAGGCCTCCTTGATGAGTCGGACGCGCTCGATCACGCCCTTGCTGTGGCCATGAGCGGTATCCACGATGATCACGTCGACCCCGGCTCGAACGAGTGCCTCGACCCGCTCTTCGACATCGCTGCCGGTCCCGACCGCGGCGCCGACCCGCAGCTTCCCCTGCTCGTCCTTGCAGGCATTTGGATGCTCGGTGGCCTTGAGAATGTCCTTGACGGTGATCAGGCCCTTCAATTCGAATCGGTCGTTGATGACCAGCACGCGCTCCAGGCGATGCTGATGCATCAGGGCCTGGGCCTCTTCAAGCGAACTGCCTTCACGGACCGTCACCAGACGCTCGCGAGGGGTCATGATGTTGCGAACCGGTTCGTCCAGACGCGTTTCAAAGCGCAGATCCCGATTGGTCACGATGCCGACGACCCGTCCGTCCTCCACGACGGGCAGCCCCGAAATGCGGTGCTGCTGCGTGAGTTGCATGACTTCCAGAACGGTCAGGTTGGGCGGAATCGTGATGGGGTCTGCGACGATGCCGGACTCGTAGCGTTTGACCCGTGCCACCTCTGCAGCCTGGCGCGCCGGGCTGAGATTCTTGTGGACGATGCCCATCCCGCCCTCTTGCGCGATCGCGATCGCCAGACGGGCTTCCGTGACCGTATCCATCGCGGCCGAGACCAGCGGAATGTTGAGGACGATATCGCGCGACAAGCGCGTACGAAGGGACGTGTCCCGGGGAAGAATCTCGGAGTAGGCCGGAACAAGCAGGACGTCGTCGAACGTCAGGGCCTTTTTGGCAAGTCGCATCGGATCCTCGGCGCGCAAAAGCGAATTATACCGACCGTCGCCCATTCAGACCGGCCTTCGGGGGCACTCGATGCGCCTGCGATGTCCTCAGCGATCCCGCCGTGTCCAGCGGGCATCACCCGCCCGGGTGCGCTGCACCTGGGCCCGCCGTCCCCGCGACTGCTTGGGGTCGGCAATGAGCGCACCCAGGAGTTCGATGCGATCTCCCTCAGCCAGCACACGGTCCGGGCGCGCGCGCTCACCGTATACCGCAACCGCCAGCGCACCGCTTTGAACCGCGTCGGCGAGCGCGGG
>JBDLRB010000087.1:0-4814 GCA_039800205.1 Pseudomonadota bacterium
GCAACCAGAAGCAACTGACCCTCAGGCTCGCGCCCGAGCATCTGGAGGCCATCAAGGACCGCGCGTCGGAACTGCTCGAGCGTTTCCCAGGCGTAGGCATGATCGATTTCATGCCCGATCCGCGCCTCAAAGGCGATGCGGCCATCCTCGAAAGCGAGATGGGCGTGGTCGAAGCCAGCATCGAACTGCAACTGACCGCGATCGAGCAGGGGTTTGCCAAACTGCTGGGCAGTCGGGTCTGAGGTGGGAACAGCGGATCGGCCATGAAGAACTTCGACTATGTGACCGACATGCTGGAACTGGCGATCGCCGATACTCCCACCCTGGCGATCAAGGGCCGGGTCACTCAGGTGATCGGCACGATCATCAAGGCGGTGGTGCCGGCGGTCAAGGTCGGCGAAGTCTGCATCCTGCGCCAGCCGGGCGAAGACTTCGAAATGAAGGCCGAAGTTGTCGGTTTTGCGCGCGATGCGGCGCTTCTCACACCCATTGGCGATATGTATGGCATCTCGGCCACGACCGAGGTCATGCCCACCGGCCGTGCCCATATGGTGCCGGTCGGTGATGGTCTCCTGGGCCGGGTGCTCGACGGACTGGGCCAGCCTCTGGATGCCGAAGAGCGGGGGCCACTCGAAGCCGACCGTTTCTACCCAGTCTTTGCCGATGCACCCGACCCCATGAAGCGCCGCGTGATCAAGGATCCGCTGCCGCTTGGGGTCCGGGCAATCGATTCGCTGCTGACCTGCGGCGAAGGCCAGCGGATGGGCATTTTCGCCGCTGCCGGCGGGGGCAAGTCGACCCTTTTGGGCATGCTGGTCAAGGGCGCAGCCGTGGATGTCACCGTCATTGCGCTGATCGGTGAGCGTGGCCGTGAGGTCCGCGAATTCATCGAGCACGAATTGGGCGAAGAAGGACGCAAGCGTGCCGTGATCGTCTGTGCCACCTCCGACAAGTCCTCCATGGAACGGGCCAAGGCCGCGTACGTGGCCACCGCCATCGCCGAGTATTTTCGTGATCAGGGCCGAAAGGTGCTGTTCCTGATGGACTCGGTGACGCGATTTGCGCGTGCGCAGCGCGAAATCGGCCTGGCGGCCGGCGAACCCCCGACCCGTCGAGGCTATCCGCCTTCCGTTTTCGCAACCCTGCCCAAGCTGATGGAGCGGGTGGGGATGAACGACAAGGGTTCGATCACTGCGCTCTACACGGTGCTCGTCGAAGGCGACGATATGACCGAGCCGATCGCGGACGAGACTCGATCGATCCTGGACGGCCACATCATTCTGTCCCGGGCGCTCGCGGCATCGAACCATTATCCCGCCATCGACGTGCTGGCCTCGGCGAGCCGTGTGCAGAACAACGTGGTGAGCGCCGAGCATCGCGCGGCGGCCGGTCGCCTGCGCGAACTGATGGCTAAGTACGCTGACGTCGAACTCCTGGTGAAGATCGGCGAGTACAAGCGGGGTTCTGACGCGGTAGCGGACGAGGCGATCGACCGCATCGATGCCATCCGGTCATTTCTGAAGCAGGGCACTCGAGAGCGAAGCGACCTCCCGACCACGATCCGTGCGCTGTGCGAGCTGGCCGACCGGCCGCTCCCGGCGGGGCTCTGAGGGGAGCCGGCGCATGGCCGCTGACATGATCGGCGAGTTGCTCTTCATCAAGCGCTTTCGCGAATCCAAGGCCGAGACTGAATTGAAGCGTTCGCGCGGTGAGCTGGTGCTGGCGCAGCACGCCGAGCAGGCGGCCGAGCGTGCGCTCACGGACTACCTCGATTGGGCGCAGGCTCAGGAAAGGGCCTGGTATGAGGACCTCTGCAGCCGGGTGGTCAAGTTGCGCGAGATTGCAGCCGTTCAGGAAGATGTTGTTGCGCTGAAGGCGGGCGAACGCGAGCACCGCGAGGCCCTCAATACGCAGCAGAAAGCCCACGAACTCGCTCGTCAACACATGGACCGCGCGGTGCGTCACATGCGCGAGGCCTCGACCGCCCGGGAAAAATTCGTCGAGCTTGCCCGGAACTTCCACTGGTTGGCCACCCGCGAGCAGGAGCGCAAGGAAGAACTCGAACTCGAGGAGCTGGCCTCCGTGCGCCGCGAACGCGAGGATTGGGAGACACAGGATGACTGAGCGCCCGGTCAGTCTCGATCTTCGGAGGCCATCCGAGCACACGCTCGGCGGCCGGACGGGTGGAATGACCGGCGGCACCCCGCAACACGCACCCGATCAGGATGCCGTCTCCCGTTTCAACGCACAGCTGCGTGGTCAACCAGGCGAGCCCGCGATGGCAGGCTCTGCGCACGCCGCCCCGACGAGTCCCTTTGACCTCTTTGCGCGCGAGGCGTCCAAGCCGCCTGAAAGCGATTCATCGGACCGGGTGGGTGTGATGACAACGATCTGGAATCGTTCCCTGGAAGAGGGGGTCAAGCGTCTGATGGTCGCTGAAGATCAGCGCAGCCTTCGGATGGACCTGGACGCTGCGCTTTTTCCGGGCGTGACGGTCGAGGTCTTCGAGGACGCCGGGGCGTGGGTTGCGCAATTCACCTGCTCGGATGAGCAAAGCTTTGATCGTCTGGCCCGCGTTGCCGATGAGATGTCGGGCCGGATGGCCGATGCCCTCAAGCATGACGCGCTGTGGCGTGTTCGGCCTGACGAGCAGGCCGTGATCCAGCGCGCGCCGGTCGAAGCCTTTCGTTTCGCGCCTGGAGGGGGGCTTCGCTGATGGCTTCGATCCGTCCCTTTCCGCTTCATCGCCTCAATGCCACGCATGCGCAGGCGCTGCGGCGCTTGGGTAGCGGCGGTCGGGGCGGGCCGATTCGAGGTGTGCTGCCGGATGAAACGCCGCTTTCGGTCAGGCTCTCCCCCGTGTCATTTGTCGAACGGGAGTCCATTCCCTCGGGTGGATTGCTGCGTCTCGGTCTCGAATGGGCGGGCGGACGCATGCTCCTGGATCTGTCCGAGGCCGCGGGGGCTGCATGGCTTCGCGCGACGCTGGGCGGCGCCGCATTTTCGGCGCTGCCCCCGGCCTGGATCGAACCGGCCCTGGCCCACGCCGTCGAGCGGATTTCCGCCGTGCTTGAGCCGCTCGGTCGGGGCTCCCTGCGACTGTCCTCGATCACTGCGCTGGCCGGCGAATCGCGGGCTGAGGGTTTTCATCCGCTCTGGCTCGAGGTCCGGGCGGGACAAGAGCAACTGAACGGGCTCTTGCAGCTCGACGGCCTGTCTTTGCTTCTGATCTCCAGCCTGATGCCGGAGGCCGATCAGGCATCCGACCCGCTCCGCCACGCTGAGGTGCCGGTCCGCCTGAGGCTCGGTATCGGTCAGACGCTCCTTTCCCTGGGTGAGCTCAAGACCGTGCAGCCCAGGGGTGTGGTCTTCATTACCGAGCCATGGACGCATCAGCCCGGCGAGCTCCTCCTTCTGACGACTGAAGGGGCCGGTCGAAGCGGGGGACTGAGAGCCCTGCTGTCGGGCACCCAACTCAACATTGTCGAGCGAGTCAAGCCAATGAGTATGCCTGCACATGACGAAGCCACGGATTCCGAGGAGGCTCTGGCGCTCGACCGGTTACCGGTGCGCCTGACCTTTGATCTGGGCGAGCGGATCCTGACGCTTGCCGAGTTGCAGGCGCTTGACGCCGGTAGCGCACTCAGTCTGGATCGCCCGCTTCAGGATTTCGTGACGATCCGGGTCAACGGAGTCTCGGTCGGTGAGGGCCAACTGGTCGATATGGATGGACGCCTGGGCGTGATGGTCTCGAGACTGTCGATCGGTGGCCTCGAATCATGAGCCCTCCGGCTCCGCACCCCTCACCCCATGACTGATTTCGATCCCATTTCACTGGCGCTGGCGCTTGCGCTGGTCGCGCTGGTGCCCACCGTGGTCGTTGTCAGCACCACCTTTCTGAAGCTGGTGGTGGTGATGTCGCTCTTGCGGAACGCGCTGGGTATCCAGCAGATACCGCCCAATCTGGCCCTGTACGGACTCGCCCTGATTCTCAGCGTCTACATCATGGCGCCGGTGGGACAGGAAATTCACCGGCAATTCGCTGATCAGCCCGAGAGCACCCGGTCGGTCGATCGAATGGTCAATGCGGTCAGCCGCGGCGCGGAGCCCATGCGTACCTTTCTGCTCAAGCACAGCGACCGGGAGCAGCGCGCCTTTTTCGTTCGGGCCACCCAGGATTTGTGGGGCCCCAAGCTCTCGGCCGACGTCAAGGAAGCCGACTTTCTGATTCTGGTGCCGGCCTTCATGGTGTCCGAACTGGTGGCCGCATTCAAGATCGGCTTTCTGCTGTTCCTGCCCTTTATCGTCATCGATCTGATCGTTTCGAACATTCTGCTCGCGATGGGCATGATGATGGTTTCACCCGTGATGATCTCCATGCCTCTGAAGCTCTTTCTGTTTGTGATGGTCGATGGCTGGACCCGCCTGATCCAGGGCCTGATCCTGACGTATATGTAAAGGACCCGATGGATACCGCCAACGTTACCTCGCTGCTGACCCAGGCGCTTTACCTGACCCTGATTCTTTCAATGCCGGCCATTGCCGTTGCAGCAATTGTCGGGACCCTGTTCGCGCTTTTCCAGGCGCTGACCCAGATCCAGGAGCAAACGCTCTCCTTTGCAGTCAAGCTGATTGCCGTATTTCTGGTGTTGTACCTGACGGCCGCCTGGACCGGCGGCGAGTTGATGAATTACACGATGGCAGTATTCAGCAATTTCCATCGGATATGAGCCCATCATGCAAGGTGCGAATGCGTGTTTGAACTGAGCTACGAAGGCATCAAGAAGACGGCGTTGTTGCTGGGCCTCGTGCAG
>JBDLRB010000088.1:0-3811 GCA_039800205.1 Pseudomonadota bacterium
GCATCAATGCGCCCTCGACCGCCTTGCCGCCCGATTGAATGAAAGCACCGGCCACCGCACCGTGCGTGTGATAGATGGGTCCTTTGAAGCCCAGGTCCTTGATGCTGACGTGGGGCAGCACGGCCGGGGTGCCTGAGGCGCCGACAAACACCGCGCCTGGCGAGGCGGAGAAAAGCTTGAGCGCCTGCCCGGTAACCGATGTGTCGGTGCGGTTGAAGCGCTCGGCCGCCACCACCTTGATGCCTGCGTCGGCGGCGAGCTTGCTGAATCCGTTCCAGTTGAGGTCGCCCCAGCCGTCGGCATAGCCGATGTACGCGGCCGTCTTGATGCCCCGACGCTTCATGTCCTCCACGATGGCAGAGACCATGAGTGGCACCGGCTGCGGGATGTTGAAGAGCCATGCTGCCTTGCCAGCGGGAATCGCCACCGGCGCCATGGCGATCTGCAGGGTACGCGATTCGCTCGCGATGTCGAACATGGCGGTGGCCACCGGTGTCGAGGTGGACCCCACGATGGCATCGACCTTGTCCTCATCAACAAAGCGGCGGGCGTTCTTGATTCCAGCCGTGGGATCGCCGCCGTCGTCCAGCACGATCCAGCGCGCGGGCACGCCGCCCAGGGTAGGCGGATAGATTTCAGCCGTGTTGCGGTAAGGAATGCCGACCGAGGCGTTGGGTCCAGTGAAAGTGCCGGTGAGGCCGATGCGGATTTCCTGGGCGAGGGCGGTGGCGGACATTCCGGCCGCGATGGCGAGCGCGCTGAGTTTCAGGGCGAGTTGACGAACCGGTGTCATGGGGGCTCCTGGTCGATGGGTAGGGCCGATGGGACGGCATTGAATCGGGTCCCGTACATGACGGGCATCTCTTCGACTATAGGCGCTGAAGGCCTCTGCTTGCAATCCGAGATCGAACGAGACCGCTAACGAGATCGTGTCCCACGTAGCGCCGCGATCTTCGGTAGTATCGGAATTCATCCTCGATTTCATCCAGGAAAGCGACGATTCTCGATGATCCATTGCAGAAAAATTGCTGGCGCTCTGGGCGCCGAAATCATCGGACTGAGCTTGCGCGAATCACTCGACGACGCCAGTCTTTTTGCACAGTTGCGTACGCTCTGGCTCGAGCATCAGGTGCTGTTTTTTCGCGACCAGGATCTTCCGCCCGCTGAGTTCATGCGCTTTGCCGAGCACTTTGGCGAGCCTGTGGAATACCCCATGGTCAAAGGGTTGACCAATTTTCCTCGAATCATCGAGGTCAAGAAGCTCGAGCACGAACGAAACGCCTTCGGCGCGGTCTGGCACTCGGATACGGTTTATCTGGAGCGGCCCCCGATGGCTTCAATGTTGATAGCCCGCGAGCTGCCGCCGTTTGGCGGCGACACCCTTTTCTCCAGCATGTACGCCGCCTACGACAGCCTGTCGGCCGGATTACGCGCCACAATCGACGGGCTGCGCGCGGTGAACTCGTCGGCCAAGGCCGATGTGACGCGCACGCGGGAAGATCGGGTCAAGTCCGACGGCGCCGAGGCACGTCGCGATTTCACCTCCGAACATCCGGTGGTGCGTACCCATCCTGAAACCGGGCGCAAGGCGCTGTATGTCAATCCTGCGCATACGATTCGCTTCGCGGGGTGGACCGAGGAAGAAAGCAGGGGCCTTCTGCGCTACCTTTTCGAGCATCAGGTTCGGCCTGAATTTACCTGTCGGTTCAGCTGGCAATCTGGGTCAGTCGCGCTCTGGGACAACCGCTGCGCCATGCATAACCCGGTGAATGACTATCATGGCTATCGCAGGATCATGCACAGGATCACGCTGGCGGGCGATGTCCCCCACTAGCACAGGACATTTGTGATGAACCACCCCACTCAGCCAGACACGCTACCCCCTGAGGCCCGTGCAACCCATGCCGCCCAACCGGCGAGCCGCGGTGTGCATCACCTGGCACTGAACACCGACGACATGAAGATGACCATCGACTTTTACACGCGGGTCATGGGCATGCCGCTGATTCATGCGCTCAAGGTACCGCCGGGCGTCGGCGCTGGGCCACTCAATCGCGGCAATCCTCCGTTCGAAAACCTGCGGCACTATTTCTTTGATGCCGGGGGTGATGCGATGGTGGCATTCTTCGAATTGCCCAAAGGCGAAACGGGTACCGCCGACCGGAACTCGGTCGCAGCGATGCAGCACTGCTCATTTACGACTACGCAGGCGCAGTTCGAGGTGCTATTTAAGCGATTGCAAGATCACCAGGTGCCTGTGATTGGGCCCTTGAACGTGGGCTCGGGTTCATGGTCAATATACTTTTTTGACCCTAACGGCATTCGGCTGGAGTACACCTATCAGGAAGGCGATGGCGACGATGTCCGCGTGATTGAGCGCTGGACCCAGACCCGCCAGGAGGCGGTGGCCGAGCTCGCCACGTTGAGTTCTGACCAGGACTGGCTGGCGAGCGTGACAGCCCACCTTCCCGATCAGCGCAACTGAGGGTCGGGCCTTAAACGAACCGGGTTTGACAGGCGCCCGATGCCCTCGATCTCACACGTGACGCGGTCGCCCGCCCGGAGAAATTGTGGCGGAGTCATCGCATAACCCACACCGGGAGGGGTTCCGGTGGCGATCACGTCGCCGGGCATGAGCGTCATCCCCTGTGACAGGTCTGAGATGATCCGACCGACAGAGAAATGCATGTGGGCGGTGGTGTCGCTCTGGCGCAGGTCGCCATTGACCCAGAGCCTCAGTGCCAGCGCATGAGGGTCGGGGATCTCGTCTCGTGTGACGACCCAGGGCCCCATGGGGCAGAAGGTGTCAAGCCCTTTGCCCTTGAACCACTGATCATGTCGGCGCTGAAGATCGCGCGCAGTAACGTCGTTAATGATCGTATACCCGAAGATCGCGGCCATGGCCGCGTCGGGATCCGCGTTCCGTATCGGCCGGCCGATGACCACCGCGAGTTCAACTTCGTAGTCGATCTTGTCGGACACCCAGGGCTCGATTTCGATCGCGCGCTGATCGCCGACTACGGTGCTGGGCGGTTTGGTGAAGTATTGAGGGTGTTGCGGGATCGGGGTCTGGATACCGCGCTTCAGATCGCCTTCGCGAACATGCTCCAGATAGTTGCGACCCACGCAGAAAATATTGCGGCTTGGGTGCGGAATCGGTGCGAGCAGCCTGCTTCGATCGATCCGCCGAACGAGTATTGCGCTTGATTCGGCATTAAGAAAGACGCTTAGGGTGGCGAGCGCTGCGGCGGGGGCGGCCGCAAGATCGGCAACGTCTCGCGCATGAATGAGCGCCGACCACGGCTCCGAGGGCCCTGCCTCGCGTGCCGCAGCGGCGGCGGCCTCGAGCAGGTCAATCACTTCGACCGTGTCGCCCTGGTCGGCTATGAGGGCAGCGCAGCGATGTGAGGGGCCATCCTGATAGCAGAGCAATTTCATTCCCGGGTCGTCCGTCAGCAGTCGACTGTCGGAAACTCAGCAGGGATGGTGATCTCGAGGTTGTGGCAATCATCGGAATAGTCGAGCACAGTGTGCTTGATATTCGGTGGCATCAGCCATGCATCGCCTGCCTTCATCGTCATGACGCCTTGCCCCTCATGCTCGATCTTGATCCAGCCTTGCAGGCAGTACACCACCTGCAGCTGCACCCCATGCATGTGGCGCTTCCGAACCTGGTCTGTGCAGGGGCCGATCAGCTTGATGACATGCGCGTGCACCATGCCTTCGGTGGCTTCGGCGAATCCGAGGTCGCGATACCGGGCGTAGGGACGCAACCCGTCGGCTTTGTAGTCGCCGTCGCCAGTAAAGTGAC
>JBDLRB010000089.1:0-56215 GCA_039800205.1 Pseudomonadota bacterium
GATGGATCAGCGCCATGATCAAGGGCTGCGAACTGCCCAGGCCAATCCCCAGCATGAAGGACAGCGACAACATGAAGGGCAGCCACGTCGACAGGGGATACAACAGAAACGCGAGACAACCGATGACCAGCGAGGCGAGGATCACGGTCCACTCCTCCAGGCGCCGGGCAAAAAAGGGCATGGCCAGGCGGACCAGAAACGTTGCGAGCGCATAGGCGCCCAGGAGCAGACCAATCACCGATGCGGACAGACCGATCTGTTTGCCGTAGATCGGGACGACGAACTGGTGGATATCCCAGGCCGTCGAGATCATCACGACCACCAGGTAGATCCTGAACATGCGGGGCTCACGCAGCAGGTCCATCACGCTGTCCTGCTTGGGGCCCTGCGTCAGACGGGGCAAGGGCAGCAACAGGCGAGGATCAGGCTCAAGCCAGCGAAGTCCGATCAGCGCGAGAAAGGGGGTCAAGAGCAACAGTCCAAAGGTCGCCCGATACCCCGCCAGATCGATCATCACGCCGGTCACGATCGGACCGACAAAGGCCGAGATCGAAAAACCAATCGACATCAGGTTGAAGTTCAGGCGGCGCGCCTCGGGCCCGCCGATTTCGCCCGCGAGCTTCTGCGATGCGGTGTGCAGCCCCATGTAGCCCAGACCCACCATGGTGCTGCAGAAAAAGAGCGTGCCAACCTCCCAGGAAAGCAGCGGCGCGACGACGCCCACGCTCATGACCCCGAGCCCCCAGACCATCGGCTTCATCGGCCCGATCCGGTCAATCAGGCGTCCGGTCGCCACCGACAGAAACATCGGCAGCAGACTGAAAAAAGCAATCAGCAAGCCCGCCGTAAACGCCGATGCGCCCAGTTCGATGCCACCCAGCGTGACCGCGATCCGCCCCCCGGTCAGGCCAATATGAGCGGTGGCAGTGAGGGCCACCACCACGATCACGGCACGACGATCCCGCAGTGCGGGATCAAGCGGCGCGGCCGCGAACGCGTCCCAGCGCGCTCTCAGCCCCGCCCAGCGTGGTTTCATGGGTCAGATCCGCGCGCCGGCCCGCCTCATGCCGCAACCCGACCCGCGACCCAAGCCGGCACACTGGACAGGGCATCGGACAAGCGAGCCGGCTCGGTCCCACCCGCCTGCGCCATGTCCGGTCGCCCCCCGCCCTTGCCGCCCACCTGACGAGCCACGTGGTTGACCAGGTCTCCGGCTTTGATCCGGTGGGTCGCATCCGCGCTGACCCCGGCGATCAGACTCACCCGGCCCTCTTCGACCGTGGCGAGCACGATGGCCGCCGTGCCAAGACGGGTCTTCAGCTGGTCAATGGTTTCGCGCAGCGTTCGGCTGTCCGCCCCATCCAGCCGAGCGGCAAGCACACGAATGCCTGCGATCTCGGTCGCCTGCGCCGCCAGCTCATCGCCCTGGCGGGCGGCGAGCCTGGACTTGAGACGCGCGAGTTCTTTTTCGAGGCTACGCATCGAATCGAGCGTCTGTTCGAGCTTGGCCGGGACGTCGGACGGCACCACCTTCAGCACACTGGCGGCCTGGGTGAGTGTCCCGCTCAGTTGCTGCAGGTGACCGAGTGCGTTATCGCCGGTCAAGGCTTCGATCCGGCGAACGCCCGCCGCCACGCCGCCTTCACCGACGATCTTGAAGAGGCCGATGTCGCCCGTGCGCCGCACATGGGTGCCCCCGCACAGCTCGCGCGACGAGCCGATATCGAGCACACGAACCGCATCGCCATACTTCTCGCCAAACAGGGCCATGGCCCCAGCCCGGACCGCATCATCGAAGGCCATCACGCGGGCTTCGGTATCGGTGTTGGCGAGAATCTCGCGGTTGACGATCGACTCGATCTCGAGCATCTGCTCGGTCGTGACCGGCGAGTGGTGCGAGAAGTCAAAGCGCGTTCGCTCGGCATCCACCAGAGAGCCCTTCTGCTGAACATGCTCACCCAGGACCGCACGCAGGGCCTTGTGCATCAGGTGGGTTGCCGAGTGATTGCGCATGGTCCGCGCCCGGCGCTCGGCGTCGACGCTGGCAGAAATTTCATCGCCCACCCTGAGCCGACCGCTCATCAGCTGGCCGTGATGACCGAATACGTCGGCCTGCACCTTTCGAGTGTCCTCGACCGCGAAACGGATCGTCCAGTCTGCGCTGTGGAGTAGCCCCGCATCGCCGACCTGACCGCCGGACTCGGCGTAGAACGGGGTACGGTCGAGCACGATCACCGCTGACTGTCCGGCCTCGACCTGTTCGGTCGCGACCCCGTCGGCGTACAACGCGACGATCCGGGCTCCGGCCACGTCGAGCCGTTCATAACCTTCGAAGGCCGTGAGTGCGCCAGAATATTCAAGCCCTGCCGACATGCGGAACTTGCCCGCCGCCCGCGCCTGCTCGCGCTGACGTTCCATCGCGACCTCGAAGCCCGCCTCATCGACGACGACCTTGCGCTCGCGGCACACATCCGCTGTGAGATCGAGTGGGAAACCGTAGGTGTCATACAGTTTGAAGGCCGTCTCGCCGTCCAGAATCTCGGTGCCGCCCGCCAGAGCGGCGTCGAGAATCGCCATACCGTGCGCAAGCGTCTCACCAAAGCGCTGCTCTTCCTGAAGCAGTACCGCTTCGACCCGCTCCCGCGCCCGAGTCAGCTCGGGATAGGCCTCGCCCATCACGCGATCCAGATCGGCGACCAGCCGATGGAAAAAGGGTTCGGTTCGGCCCAGCTTGTGGCCGTGGCGCAAGGCCCGACGGATGATCCGACGCAACACGTATCCCCGACCCTCGTTCCCCGGAATCACCCCGTCGACGATCAGGAACGAACAGGCGCGGATATGGTCGGCAATGACCCGCAGGGACGGATTGGCCAGGTCCGTGCACCCGGTTTCGCGCGCCGCCGCGGCGATCAACGCGCGAAACAGATCGATCTCGTAGTTGCTGTGCACATGCTGCAAAACGGCGGCGATGCGCTCGAGACCCATGCCCGTGTCCACGCAGGGCCTGGGGAGCGGCGTCAGAGTACCGGCCTCATCGCGCTCGTACTGCATGAAGACGAGATTCCAGATCTCGATGTAACGATCACCATCCGCGTCCGGTGAGCCCGGGGGCCCACCCCAGACCTCGGGCCCGTGATCGTAAAAAATCTCGGAACACGGTCCACAGGGGCCGGTATCGGCCATCTGCCAGAAATTGTCCGAGGCGTAACGCGCACCTTTGTTGTCGCCGATGCGGACGATCCGCTCGGTGGGTACGCCGATCTCGGTGGCCCAGATTCCGTAGGCCTCGTCGTCCTCGGCATACACCGTCACCCACAGGCGTTCGGACGGCAACCCGTACACGCCGGTCAGCAGCTCCCAGGCGGAGTGAATCGCCTCGCGTTTGAAATAATCCCCGAAAGAGAAATTCCCCAGCATCTCGAAAAAGGTGTGATGCCGGGCGGTGTAGCCCACATTTTCGAGATCGTTGTGCTTGCCACCCGCACGCACGCTGCGCTGCGAGGTGGTTGCCCGCCGATACGGTCGCTGCTCACGCCCGAGGAACACATCCTTGAACTGAACCATGCCGCTGTTGGTGAAGAGCAGCGTGGGATCGTTGCCGGGAACAAGCGGACTGGAGGCCACAATGGTGTGACCCCGGGACTCAAAGAAGCGCAGGAATCGATCGCGAATGTCGGCCGAGTTCATAGGATCCGGAGCGTGAGCGGTCGGTTTGACCGGAACCTTCCATTTTACGTTGTGAAGCCAAATCCTGTAACTTTCCACGCTGACTTTCGAGGAGTCTTCATGACCACCCAGACCATACTTGACGGAATCCGTGTCCTGGACCTGACCCGGGTGCTGGCCGGCCCCTGGTGCACCCAGAATCTCGCCGACCTGGGCGCCGACGTGATCAAGGTCGAAAAGCCCGGGGCCGGAGACGACACCCGGGGCTGGGGCCCCCCGTTTCTCAAAGCGCGAGACGGTACGGACACGCCCGACTCGGCCTACTATCTCGCGGCCAATCGAGGCAAACGTTCGATTGCCGTTGACATTGCCTCGCCGTCGGGTCAAGCGGTCATCCGCGAGCTCGCCCTGAAGAGCGACATCCTGGTCGAAAATTTCAAGGTCGGGCAGCTGAAAAAATACGGTCTGGACTACGAGAGTCTCTCCGCGATCAACCCGAGGCTGGTCTTCTGCTCGATCACCGGCTTTGGCCAGACCGGCCCCTGGTCTCACCGGCCCGGTTACGACTTCATGATCCAGGGGCTGGGTGGCCTGATGTCGGTGACCGGCGAGGCCGACGACCGCCCGGGGGGCGGGCCACAAAAAGCCGGCGTTGCGGTCGTCGACCTGTTCACCGGCATGTACGCGACCCAGGCGGTACTCGCCGCGCTCTTTCATCGCGAGCGCACCGGTCAGGGGCAGTACATCGATGTTGCCCTGCTCGATGTGCAGGTCGCCATGATGGCCAACATGAATTCGAATTATCTGATCAGCGGGCAGCCTCCGAAGCGCTGGGGGAACGCCCACCCCAACCTGGTGCCCTACCAGACCTTCAAGGCCTCGGACCAGTGGATCATCATCGCGGTGGGGAACGATGATCAGTTTCGCCGCTTGTGCGAGGCGGGCGGCCGAGCCGCACTCGCCGCCGATCACCGATTCGTCCGGGTGCAGGATCGGATCCGTAATCGCGAAGCGCTGATCCCGCTTCTTGCGGAGATGATTGCCCCTCACTCCGGCCAGTACTGGATCGACGCACTGGAGCGGGCGGGCGTGCCCTGCGGCCCGATCAACGATATCGCACAGGTCTTCGAGAACCCGCAGGTCCAGGCGCGCGACTTGCGGATCAACATCGAACGGGCAGACGCCGGTCCGGTCCCGCTGGTGCGTAACCCCGTGCGCTACAGTCGTACGCCCACGGTGGCCCGCCGCCCGCCCCCTCGCCTGGGTGAGCACACCGACGAGGTCTTGTCGGGCGTGCTCGGTCATGACCGGCTCGGAAAAGCCTGAAATGCCGCGGCGCAACATCGTTCGTGTCGCGTCACGAAGGCAAGCGGGTGCTCCAAATCCCACGCCGTCCACGAGGGAAAACCTTAGTGCGCCTCGTGAACGCGCCAGATGACTCGAGTTTACGGGCTCCAAATCTTTGGGCTAACATCGCCGGCGTTCCGGCCCGTTTGGCGCTTTCGAGCGACCAGGACTCGGGCCCGGTTCCCGGTATCACCCCGGCCACGGCCGGTTTCAGCACAAGAACCCTCGAGGGGACAGCAACGATGAAACTTCGAAATCATCGGGACTTCTGGGCAGGCATCATGTTCCTGGCCTTCGGCGTCCTGTTCATGGTCTGGTCACGTGAGTACCAGATGGGCACTGCGGCCAAGATGGGCCCTGGATATTTCCCGACCGTACTGGGCGGCATCATGGCGGTGCTGGGCCTGATCATCGTGATCGGTGCCTTCGCCAAATCGAACCCCGAGACCCGCGTGGCAAAGATCGGCCTGAAGGAAATCGTTCTGGTGCTCGTGGCCGTTGCATCGTTCGCCGCACTGCTCAATTACCTCGGCATGATGCTGTCGATCATCATCATGACCTTCATCGCAGCGTCGGCCAGCCACGAGTTCAAGTTCAAGGAAACCGCGATCAATTCGATCGTGATGTGCATTCTTGCCTATGCGTGCTTCGTGTACGGGCTCGAGGTACAGATGCCGACCTGGCCCCCCATCCTGATGGCTCGCTGAGGAGCGCACACTCATGGAAATCTTTGAGAATCTTGCGCTCGGCCTCTCGGTTGCAGCCACCCTCGAAAACATCTTTTACTGCTTCATCGGCTGTTTGCTGGGCACACTGATCGGCGTGCTTCCGGGTATTGGTCCGCTCGCAACCATCGCGATGCTGCTGCCGATCACCTACAAGATGACCGACCCCACCACCGCACTGATCATGCTGGCGGGCATCTATTACGGGGCGCAGTATGGCGGATCGACCACGGCCATCCTGGTGAACCTGCCGGGCGAGACCTCGGCGGTGGTCACCACGCTTGACGGCTACCAGATGGCGCGGCGCGGGCGAGCGGGTCCGGCACTGGCCACTGCGGCCATCGGCTCGTTCTTTGCCGGTACCGTCGCCACACTGATGATTGCAGGCTTCGCGCCTCCCCTGGCCGAGGTCGCCTTCAAGTTCGGTCCGGCCGAATACTTCTCCCTCATGGTGCTGGGTCTTATCGCAGCCGTCGTGTTGGCACATGGGTCGATCATCAAGGCGCTGGGCATGGTGGTGCTGGGCCTGCTGCTCGGCATGATCGGCACGGACGTCAATTCGGGCGTGGCCCGATTTTCCTTCGACGTGCCCGAGCTGACCGACGGCATCGAGTTCGCCGCGGTCGCCATGGGCATGTTCGGATTTGGCGAGATCATCGCCAACCTCGAACAGAAAGAGAACCGCGAAGTCTTCACGCACAACGTCGGCAAGCTGATGCCTTCACGCGAGGACTTTCGCCGGATGGCCTTCCCGATCGTGCGCGGCACGGCGGTGGGGTGCTTCCTCGGCATTCTCCCGGGTGGCGGCGCTGTGCTGTCCTCGTTCTCGTCGTATGCGATCGAGAAAAAGCTGTCCAAGCACCCGGAAGAATTCGGCAAGGGCGCGATCGAAGGTGTGGCCGGTCCCGAGTCGGCCAATAATGCCGGCTCGCAGGCCTCGTTCATCCCGATGCTGACCCTGGGCATCCCGACCAACGCCGTGATGGCGCTGATGGTCGCGGGCATGATGATTCACAACATCCAGCCCGGTCCGCAGGTGATGACCAGCAACCCCAACCTGTTCTGGGGCCTGATCGCCTCGATGTGGGTGGGGAATGCGATGCTGCTGATCCTGAACCTGCCGATGGTGGGCGTCTGGGTCAAACTGCTGACGATCCCCTACCGCGTGCTGTACCCGGCGATCCTGATGTTCTGCTGCATCGGCGCGTACTCGATGAACAACAACGTCTTCGACGTGTTCATGACGATCCCGTTCGCGATCCTCGGCTACACCTTCAAGAAGCTCGACTGCGAACCCGCGCCCTTGCTGCTGGGCTTCGTCCTGGGCAAGCTGATGGAGGAGTACCTGCGCCGCGCGATGACGATTTCCCGGGGCGATCCCTCGGTCTTCGTCACCCGTCCGCTTTCTGCGACCATGCTCGCCATCGCGGTAGTGTTGCTGGTGATCGTGTTCCTGCCGGCCATTCGCAAGAAGCGCGACGAGGCGTTCTCGGAAGAGGACACCTGATCGACTGCTCAGCCCGTCCCCGATCACCGTTCTGTGATCGGGAGCCGAAGAAGGCCCGATGCATTCATGCATCGGGCTTTTTTGTTGCAGCGCGCGACTTACTTGCCGCGTCGCGAACGCCGGGCCCAAAGGACACCTGCAATCACTACGACCAGCGCAATACCGGCCAGGTGATCGGGCTCGGTCGAGAGATGCACAACGGCGGACAACCAGTCATGACCATGCGGGCCCGGGTGCGCCCAGGCGAGCGTCGATGCCCCAGCGAACCCGCCGCTCAGTACGCGCGCGAGTGCCGGTCCGATCGTTGAAAGGAAGTTCATTGGATTCTCCAGGTCGTATCAGGAATGGGTGTCCCGCGCGAGCAAGCCCCGCGTCTCGATCTCGCCAATCACCTGATCAAGCCCCTGCCCGGTCTTGAGATTGGTAAAGACAAAAGGCCGTGCCCCCCGCATCCGTCGAGCATCCCGGTCCATGACTTCGAGAGACGCGCCGACGTAAGGGGCCAGATCGATCTTGTTGATCACCAGCAGGTCCGATTTCATGATGCCAGGGCCGCCCTTTCGCGGGATTTTTTCGCCTGCGGCCACATCGATCACGTAGATCGTGAAATCGGACAATTCAGGGCTGAAGGTGGCGGCGAGGTTGTCGCCGCCGCTTTCGACCAGCACCAGTTCGAGCCCCTCGATCCGCTGCTGCAGGCGCTCGACCGCATCGAGATTGATTGAGGCGTCCTCGCGGATCGCCGTGTGCGGGCAGCCCCCGGTCTCGACCCCCAGAATGCGATCCAGCGTCAGCGCGTCATGCCGGGCCAGGAACTCGGCGTCCTCGCGGGTATAGATGTCATTGGTCACCACGGCCATGTTGTAGCGATCCCGCAAGGCGCGGCATAAGGACAGCGTCAGGGCCGTCTTGCCTGACCCCACCGGGCCGCCGATACCGACCCGGAGCGCAGGATGGCGAGACGCCAGAGCTGGATTGGAAACGCTTGTCATGTTCGGAAATTCCATTCAATTGAATGATCGGGTGTCAGGAGCGAAAGAGTCGCGAGTATTGGGTCTCATGCCGGCTACTGGCGAGCGCGAGGCCCGGCGTGAAGCTGCTCCAGGCATCGGGAGGACAATCACGCGCCCGTTCAGCGATGGCAGACAGTCGGGGCGTGAGCGCCGTAAGCAGACGCTGACCGGCCTGCTGCCCCAGGGGCACCGCCTTCATGGCCGCCATCACCTGGTTCTCCGCCCAGGCCCAGAGCCAGGCGACGAGCGCCGGATCCGGATCGAGGCCGAATGCGCGCGCGGCCAGCCCCCAGGACCAGGGGAGCGGGCAGGCGTCACCCGTGTCGCGCGCTGCCTGCCCCATGGCTCTGGCCGGCTCGGCGAGGTCGGGCAATCCGAGCAGCATCTGCAGCAGCGATTGCCCCATCTGCAGGGTTTCCGCCCGCAATTCTGCGGTCTCGCGCGAGGCGAGGTAGCGCTCGGCGAGTTCGCGGGCTGAAGCCCAATCGTCCCCCGCCATCGCCTTGAAGAGTGCGCGACACAGCGGGGCCTCGAAGCGCCCGACGCCGGCGTCCAGAACCGATTCGATCCAGCGCTGGACACCACGCTCATCGGAGGCCCACCCCAATTCGATCGCCGACTCGAGTCCCTGGGAATAGCTGAAGCCCCCAATCGGTAGCGCGGGACTGGCCAGTCTCAGCAATGCAAAGAGCGACTGAGCGCTCATTTGGGCAGAAGGGGATCGGTCATGAAGTCATGAATCTTCGGGGCGTGCCGACGATCGTCGTGTCCGCCTGCCTTCGATTCACCAACGCTGCCATCGTGTTCATGACCCGCCGCGTGGGCATGAGCGTGTCCGCCCTGGCCCGGCCCACCGTGACTGTGATGGCCATACCCGTAGGCACCGGCTTCGGGGTCGAAGCTTTCGTCGATCAGGCGGATCCGACCACCCAGACCCTTCACCATGTTCTCGAGCACATGGTCGTACTGGAGCCGCAGCCAGCCCGGGCCGATCTGGAGCGGCACATGCCGGTTACCCAGGTGATAGGCAATCCGCGTCAATGCAAAGGCCGACTCGGCCTCGACATGCAGCAATTCCTCGCCCGCGGCCCGCACCAGCAGACTTTCGCCGGTTGCCGTCGCCACCCACATACCCTCACGCAACACCGTACCGCGGGGCAGGTCAAAGCCAATGGTCTCCCCGGCTCGTGGACCAGATTCGATCGCCAGGCGCATTCTGGACTTCTGACGCCACTCAAACGCAAGCGCGACTTCACCCACCGACTGCGCGGACACTCCACCGACACGATCAAAGATCAGCACCGTTGACGCTCCATCATTCAGAACAGGAAATAGCGCTGTGCCATGGGCAGCACACTCGCGGGCTCGCAGGTGAGCAGAATGCCGTCGGCACGCACCTGGTAGGTCTGCGGATCGACCTCGATCACTGGCAGGGCTGCGTTATGGATCAGGTCGGTCTTGCGCAAGGTTCGCATGCCGCGCACGGCAACGGCTCGCCGAGACAAGCCGAGCCGCCCCGGAAGACCGGACGCGAGGGCGGCCTGCGACACGAAGCTGACGGCGCAATCGGCCAGCGCTCGGCCAAAGGCGCCAAACTGGGGACGATAATGCACCGGCTGCGGCGTGGGAATCGAAGCGTTCGGGTCCCCCATCGCGGCGAGCACGATCTGCCCGCCCTTGATCACGAGCGAGGGCTTGACCCCAAAGAACGCGGGCTTCCAGAGCACCAGGTCAGCGAGTTTGCCCACCTCGACCGAGCCGACCTCGTGGGCCACCCCGTGCGTGATGGCTGGATTGATCGTGTACTTGGCGACGTACCGCTTGATCCGGGCATTGTCGTTGCGGGCGCCGTCGCCCGCGAGCGCGCCTCGCTGCTGCTTCATCTTGTGCGCGGTCTGCCAGCAGCGAAGAATCACCTCGCCCACCCGCCCCATCGCCTGGGAATCCGACGACATCATCGAAAAGGCCCCGAGGTCATGCAGGATGTCCTCAGCGGCGATGGTCTCACGCCGGATCCGGCTTTCGGCAAATGCGACATCCTCCGGAATGGCCGCATCGAGGTGATGACAGACCATCAGCATGTCCAGATGCTCATCGATCGTATTGACGGTGTAGGGCCGGGTCGGGTTGGTCGACGAAGGCAAGACATTGGGCAGGCCACATACACGGATGATGTCCGGCGCATGGCCACCACCCGCGCCCTCGGTGTGATAGGTGTGAATCGTCCGATCGCGAAACGCAGCCACCGTCGTCTCGACAAAGCCGGACTCGTTCAACGTATCGGTGTGGATCGCAACCTGCACATCGTAGTCGTCGGCCACGCCCAGACAGGTGTCAATCGCAGCTGGCGTGGTCCCCCAGTCCTCGTGCAGCTTGAGCCCGATCGCGCCGGCCTCGACCTGCTCGGCCAGCGCCTGGGGGTTCGAACTGTTACCTTTCCCGGTGAAGCCCAGATTCATCGGAAAAGCCTCAGCCGACTTCAGCATGTTGGCCAGGTGCCAGGCGCCCGGCGTGCAGGTCGTGGCGTTGGTGCCCGTTGCCGGACCGGTGCCGCCCCCGATCATTGTCGTGACGCCCGAGGCGAGCGCCTCGTCGATCTGCTGCGGGCAGATGAAGTGAATGTGGGAATCGATGCCCCCGGCCGTGACGATCGACCCTTCTCCGGCAATCACCTCGGTGCTGGCCCCGATCACGATGTCGACCCCTGGCTGAATGTCGGGATTGCCCGCCTTGCCGATCGCGGCAATCCGGCCCTCCTTGATCGCGATATCTGCCTTGACGATGCCCCACCAGTCGACGATCAGTGCGTTGGTGATGACGGTGTCGGCCACCTCGGCCCGCAGTCGTTGGCTCTGACCCATGCCATCGCGGATGACCTTGCCGCCACCGAACTTGACTTCCTCGCCATAGACGGTGCGGTCTTCCTCGACCTCGACCCACAGTGCGGTGTCCGCCAGTCGTACCCGATCACCGACCGTCGGTCCGTACATGTCTGCATACGCACGACGCGAAATTCTCATGATGCACGCTCCTCGAGGGGGCCACTGACCCGCCCCTGAAATCCGTGAACGATGCGCGCCCCTGAGAGTGCGACCAATTCGACGGTCCGCACCTGCCCAGGCTCGAAGCGCACGGCCGTACCGGCGGCAATGTTCAGCCGAAAACCACGGCTGGCCTCACGATCGAATTCGAGTGCGTCATTGACTTCAAAGAAGTGGTAGTGCGACCCCACCTGGACCGGGCGGTCGCCGCGATTGGAGACCTTGAGCGTGCAGGTTGCACGACCGGCATTCAGCTCGATCTCGCCTTCGGAGACCGAGATCTCGCCGGGGATCAGGCGATCGTTGTCATGACTCATTGCGATGGCCCGCCTCAGACAATGGGTTGGTGAACGGTGACCAGCTTGGTACCGTCCGGAAAGGTCGCCTCGACCTGGATTTCCGGAATCATTTCGGGCACGCCCTCCATCACTTCGTCGCGAGACAGGATCGTGGTGCCCGCCTGCATCAGTTCGGCCACCGTGCGGCCATCGCGGGCGCCCTCCAGAATGGCGGCACTGATCAGTGCGACCGCTTCGGGATAGTTGAGTTTCAGCCCACGCGCCTTGCGGCGCTCGGCCAGCAGCGCCGCTGTAAAGAGCAGCAGCTTGTCTCGTTCCCGGGGCGTCAGTTCCATGTGTGCTCCATGCGTATTCGGTGAAAGCGCGTTCAGGTCGCCCAGATTCGGGGCGGACAGGCCGGGCGGCCCAGCAGGATCGGACGACACACGGCCCAGGCCGCTCGCAACAATCGCCAGCCCGCCTCGGCACCCGGCCCGCGCCAGCGCAGGATCGCCAGGCCCGATCGCTCGCTGACCGCCCACTGCCCGTCGAACGATGATTCAGGCAGTGCGCGAATGCGCTCGATGACTTCGCCCAGACGGTCGGGCGCCCCAGCGAGCAGCAGGCTACCGAAGGCCTGCTCGCCGGCCATGCCCGCAGGACTCTGCAGCAGGGCGTCGCCGCCATCGATGCGGGCCTGTTCGTGAAAGATCAAAGTGCCCTCGCGGCGAATCGACGTGGTCCAGCCGATCGAGCCCGCGTCAAAGGCGAGCCCCGAAGCGGGACGGCCCAGGCAGACCAGATCGGCGGCCATCAGGGTCGCGTCGCCCTCGAGCTCGAAGGCATTGTGCCACCGCGTACAGGCACCCGGAAACACGATGGTCTCGAGCGGCAGCCACTCGAGGCTGCCCCCCGAGCCCACGCGCAGGCGGACCGACTGCGTGGCCTCTGGATCCGGCGCATCCGGGTTGGATCGGTACCATTTGGCGGCGCCGGGTGAAGTGATCAACGCCCGGGCATCCGGCCCCATCTGGATGTCGATCGCCAGATGATCGCCCGAAGCGATCCCCCCAGGTGGATGAACGATCACCTGATGCCACAGATCAGGCCCCTCGGGGGTGAAGCCCTTCTGAATCCGAAGCGGTCCCTGATGGCTGCGCAAGACGGGCACGGTCCGCTCCCGCACGCGCTCGTAGCCGAGCGACAAACGCGCGTTCCAGCAGGTGGGGGCGGCAAGTGGCAGAGGAGCGTTCATCAGTTGACAGTGAATCCGGAAAATACGGTCGCCGGCGAAAGCGTCAGCATGTCGAACCGACTGGACACACTGATGCGCGAAGGTCTGGACCTGCGATGCTCAAGGCCTTAGCGACGGAGTCCACAGTTGCAAAAGGCATGCCGTGACGAAACATGGACTCTGGCACAGAGTCGGGGCATTTCGGAATCGAGCCCCCAGGTCCACTCGGCTTTGCACCACCCCGGGGCAAACCTGACCGATCTTGGTGCAAATCGAATTCGATACGCCCCGGCTCCGCCTCGCTGCATTCCGCTCACACAAACCCGCTGGGCGCTCGGGCGATCAGTCGGTCTGCTATCCTCTCAACACCTTTTGACCGCCGAGCACGCGACCCAAACTCGGCCCGACCCCCTGGATCCCCACGCGATGACGTCCACCCTCTCCGCCCCCTTCAACTGGGATCATCACTATCCCACTCACCGTACCCCGCTCTTCGCGCGAAACGTCGTTTCCACTTCGCAGCCCCTGGCCGCGCAAGCGGGACTTCGGATGCTTCTGCGAGGCGGGAACGCCGTCGACGCTGCGATCGCCGCCGCGGCCGCGATCACCATCGTCGAGCCGGTCTCCAATGGGCTGGGCAGCGACTGTTTTGCCATCATCTGGGATGGTCAGACCCTGCATGGTCTGAATGCCTCAGGCACCGCCCCCGCAGCCTGGGATCGCGCCTGGTTCGAGCGTCACTATGACGGCAAGATTCCGATGCGCGGCTGGGGCTCGGTCACGATTCCGGGGGCGGTCGGCGCCTGGATGGCCTTACACGAAAAATTCGGCTCGCTGCCCTTCGCCGACCTGTTGGCACCCGCCATCGAACTCGCCGAGCGCGGCTACGCCATCACGCCCGTCGTACACCGCAAGTGGGCCGCTCAGGCCGATCTGCTGTCGCCTCAGCCCGGGTTCGCCGAAGCCTTCCTGCCGCATGGGCGCGCGCCCCACATTGGCGAGCGCTTCCAGTTTGCAGCGGCGGGGGCCACCCTGCGACGCATCGCCGAAACCGGCGGGCGTGACTTCTATGAAGGCCAGACGGCCGAGGCGATGGCCGCGCACGCCGCGGCCCACGGCGGCGGCATCACGATGGCCGATCTGCGCGACTGGAAGCCCGATTGGGTCGGCACCATTTCGCGCGACTACCACGGCTATTCGCTGCACGAGATTCCGCCCAATGGGCAGGGGATCGCTGCGCTGATGGCGCTCGGCATCCTGTCGCACTTCGACATTCCATCGATGGCCGTTGATTCGGCGGCCTGCCGGCACCTCCAGATCGAGGCCATGAAAGCCGCCTTCTCCGAGGTCTACCAGCATGTGGCCGACCTCCGCTACATGACGCGGGTCACGCCGGCGGATCTCCTCGACGACAATCGCCTTGCGTCGCTGGCCGCACGCATTCGTCGCGACCAGGCCACTGATTTCGAACACCCGCTCCCCCCGTCGGGCGGCACGATCTACATGACCGCGGCCGATGAGCGCGGCATGATGGTGTCGTTCATTCAGTCCAACTACATGGGCTTTGGCTCGGGCGTGGTTGTGCCGGGCACCGGTGTCTCACTGCAGAACCGCGGTTATGGGTTTTCAATGGACGCCGCGCACCAGAACTGTGTCGCACCGGGCAAGCGCCCCTTCCACACCATCATCCCGGCCTTCATGATGAAGGACGGTCGCCCGCAAATGAGCTACGGCGTGATGGGCGGCAACATGCAGCCCCAGGGCCACATGCAGACGCTCGTGCGGATGGTCGACTTCGGTCAGCACCCTCAGGCGGCCTGCGATGCGCCGCGCTGGAAAGTGGGCCGTGGCCTCGCCGTCGACATCGAGACCTCGATGGAACCCGACGTGGTCGAGCAGCTTCGCGGGATGGGTCATCGCATCGAGGAAACGCTCGACCCCTACATGGATTTCGGCGCTGGGCAGTTCATCTGGCGCCTGTCCGACGATATGGAAGACGGCTACGTGGCGGCGAGCGACAGTCGACGCGACGGCGCGGCCGTCGGTTTCTGAGCCGGTCTGTCCGACGCCTCGTCCTTGCCACGGAGAACACGATCATGAGCACGAGCAAGCAATACGACGCCATTGCGCCCCAGAAGGTCGCCTTCATCGGGCTGGGGGTCATGGGCTACCCGATGGCCGGGCACCTCAAACGGGCCGGTCATTCGGTCACCGTCTACAACCGGACTGCCGCCAAGGCCGATCGCTGGGCGGGCGAGTATGGAGGCACAGCCGCCCCTACCCCGCGTCAGGCCGCACACGACGCCGACATCGTTTTTGCATGCGTAGGCAATGACAACGATCTTCGCTCTGTGGTGCTGGGCGAGCACGGCGCATTCGCGGGCATGAAACCCGATGCGATCTTTGTCGACCACACCACAGCCTCGGCGGCGGTCGCTCGCGAACTGTACGCAGCGGCCCGGCATCAGGGTCTGCACTTCGTCGATGCGCCGGTGTCAGGCGGCGAGGCGGGTGCGGTCAACGGCGTACTCACCGTGATGTGCGGCGGCGATCAGACCGCCTTCGATCGTGCACGACCGGTCGGCATGGCCTTTGCGCGGGCGTTTACTCGAATCGGTGAGGCGGGTGCGGGCCAACTGGCGAAGATGGTCAACCAGATCTGTATCGCTGGTCTGGTTCAGGCGCTGTCCGAAGGCATTGCGTTCGGCGAAAAAGCGGGCCTCGACATGAAGCTTGTGCTGGACGTCATCAGCAAGGGGGCTGCGCAGTCCTGGCAGATGGAAAATCGTGGCAAGACCATGGTCGACGATCACTTCGAGTTCGGTTTTGCCGTCGACTGGATGCGCAAGGACCTGGGTCTTTGTCTGGACGAGGCTCGCCGAAATGGCGCTGCGCTGCCGGTTGCGGCGCTCGTTGATCAGTTTTACGGCGACGTGCAGCGGATGAAGGGCGGACGATGGGACACCTCGAGCCTGGTGCGACGCCTGCGCGGCTGAAGCAACCGGACCGCGCACGCCGTGTCACGCGTTGGGGTTCCTGGCTGGCCGCAGGAGCGATGCTCCTCGCCAGCGGCTGCGCGGCGCTAGAAATGGGGCTGTTCTCGGGCCAGCGACCGGACAATCTGGGCGTGAAAGAGGGGCGTCTGCAAGCGATCGACCCCAGTAAGCGCAATGCAGTTTCCAGCTTCGCGCAGCCACCCCATCAGATCGAGCCCCTCGCCACGGGCCCGGATCCCGCCGGCCGTTTCGATCAGCTCGTCACAGTCGTCCGCACATGGCCTCGAGCCACCCTCATCGATCAGCGTCCGGGGTACCTGCGGGCCGAGTTTCGCAGCCGTTTGTTTGGTTTTGTCGACGACGTTGAATTTCTGCTGGACCCCGCCGCTCAGGTCATCCACGTACGCTCAGCCTCGCGGCTGGGGTACTCGGACCTGGGCGTCAACCGCGAGCGGATCGAGCAGTTGCGCAGCGCGCTCGCAGCTCGTCCATGACGCACGCTCTTTTCACTTTTACTGACCCCTGATCACGGAGCACTCATCTCATGGCTTTCCAGACCACCGCATCCGGCCTGCAATACGAAGACCTCGTCACCGGAGAAGGCGCAGCCGCCGCTTCGGGTGCCCGGGTCAATGTCCACTACACAGGCTGGCTTTACGACGACGGCGAGGCCGGCCGCAAGTTCGATTCCAGCAAGGACCGGGGCGAGCCCTTCAGCTTCCCGCTCGGTGCCGGCTATGTCATCAAGGGCTGGGACGAGGGCGTGGCCGGCATGTGCGTCGGCGGCACGCGTCGACTGATCATCCCGCCCGAACTGGGCTACGGCGCGCGCGGCGCCGGCGGCGTGATTCCGCCCAACGCCACCCTGCTCTTCGAAGTGGAGTTGCTCGGTGTCTGAACCCGTCGACCGTCCGTCGCACTTCATTCGGACGCAGATCGAAGCGGACCTTGCCGGTCCGGCGCTCGCCGGCCGGCGCTGGGCCGGGCGGCCGGGTGATGCGTCCGTGCAACGCCAGGGCGCACCGGATCGGGCGCGGATCCGAACGCGCTTCCCGCCCGAGCCCAATGGCTATCTGCATGTGGGTCACGCAAAATCGATCTGCCTGAATTTCGGGCTGGCGCGCGACTACGACGGTCGTTGCCACATGCGCTTTGACGATACCAATCCGGTCAAGGAAGACCAGGAGTATGTCGACGCCATCCTTGATGCGGTGCGGTGGCTGGGCTTTGACTGGCAGGACAGTCGCGAAACCAACCTTTACTACGCCAGCGACTACTTCGACGATCTGTGGCGCTTCGCGCGATGGTTGGTCGAGCACGGTCACGCCTATGTGGATTCCCAGAGCGCCGAAGCCCTGCGGGCCCGTCGAGGGACGCTGACCGAGCCGGGGCAGGATTCACCCTTCCGCAATCGCAGCGCTGACGAAAGCCTTCGTCTGATGGATGAAATGCGGGCGGGGCAGCATCCCGAGGGCAGCCACGTCATCCGGGCGAAGATCGACATGGCTTCGCCCAACATGAATCTGCGCGATCCGGCGATCTACCGGATCCGCTTCGCCGAGCATCATCGCACCGGCGCGCAGTGGTGCGTCTATCCGATGTACGACTATGCGCACCCGATCAGCGATGCGCTCGAGCAGATCACGCATTCGATCTGCACGCTCGAATTCGCCGATCACCGTCCCCTGTACGACTGGCTGCTCGAACGGCTGGCAGAGGGCGGCTTTTTCGATCGGCCGCTCCCGCAGCAGATCGAGTTCGCCCGCCTGAATCTCACCTACGCCATCACCAGCAAGCGAAAGCTGCAAGAGCTCGTACAGAGCGGACGCGTCGCGGGCTGGGACGATCCCCGAATGCCGACGATCGTGGGGCTGCGCCGGCGCGGCTACACGCCCGAATCGATCCATCTGTTTGCCGAGCGGATCGGTGTCTCCAAGGCCGATTCCTGGATCGACATGAGCGTCCTGGAGCAGGCCCTGCGCGACGACCTCGAGTCGCGCGCAGCGCGGGCGATCGCTGTGCTCGACCCCCTCAGGCTGGTCATCACCAACTGGCCCGAAGGTGATCGCGACCCCTGCTTCGCGCCCGTTCATCCGCAACACCCCGAGCGCGGCCAGCGACCGTTCCATTTCACGCGCCATCTCTGGATCGAGCGCGAGGATTTCACCGAGACCCCGCCGAAGGGCTTTTTCCGTTTGTTCCCGGGCAATCGGGTGCGGCTGCGTTACGGACATGTGATCGAGTGCACGGGCTGCACGCACGACGCCGAAGGCCGCGTGACCGAGGTCCAGGCGGTCGTGCTCCCCGATTCCAAGTCTGGGACCCCCGGCGCCGATCAGTACAAGGTCAAGGGCAACATCCACTGGGTTTCGGACGATGAGGCACTCGAGCTCGAGGTCCGGCTCTACGACCGACTGTACAGCGAGGCACATCCCGATGCCGGTGGGCGCGATCATGTGGCGGCGCTGAATGCCGATTCACTGCGGGTGATCCGCGCACGGGTCGAGCCGTCGCTGGGCCACGCCGCTCCCGAAGACCGCTTTCAGTTCGAGCGCCACGGCTATTTCGTTGCCGACCGCAACGATTCGCAACCGGGCCGGCCCGTATTCAATCGTGCGGTCAGTCTGAAAGATTCCTGGGGAGCCGGGAAAGCTTCAGCGCGAAGCCAAGGCCCGATCTGACACGTACGGATTGGTCTCGCGCTCGTCTCCGAAGGTCGACATCGGCCCATGCCCGGGCACGAACGCAACGTCGTTGCCCAGCGGCCAGAGCCGCTGGGTGATCGAGCGGATCAGCGTATCGAAATCCCCTCGCGGAAAATCGGTCCGCCCAATCGAACCCTGAAACAACACGTCGCCAACGATGGCCAGCTGGCTTGGCGCATGATGGAAGATCACATGGCCGGGCGTATGCCCCGGGCAATGATGGACCGCGAGGGTCTGCGCGCCAAACTCGACGGTGTCACCCTCCTCCAGCCAGCGGTCGGGCTCAAAGGGCTCCAGTCGGGGGAAACCGAATCGCTGCCCCTGGGCGGGCAATTGATCGATCCAGAACCGGTCTTCGCGATGAGGTCCCTCGATCGGCACACCGTGTCGTTTGGCGTATTCACCCGCCTGCCCGCAGTGATCGATGTGGCCGTGGGTCAGCAGGACCTTTTGCAGACGCGCGCCGGCCTGCTGGATCGCCGCATCAATTTGATCGAGGTCACCGCCCGGATCAATCGCAACGGCTTGTCCCGTCTCGGTACAGATCAGAATCGAGCAGTTCTGCTCGAACGGCGTAACAGGTACGATCGCCAGACGGAGGCTCACGATGGATCTCCATCGGAATCGGACACGCTGCGCGGCCAGGCATGGCGCTGCAACAACTCAAGCGGCACGATACGCAACGCTGCTTGATGCGTCGCTTCGAGGACAACCGGCGGGGCCACCCCGGCCATGCAGGCCTCGAGCCAGCGACTGGCACAGACGCACCATCGATCGCCGGGCTTGAGGCCCCTGAAGCGCCACTGAGGCGCGGGCGTCACCAGGTCGTTCCCCCGTGCGACTGAGAATTCGAGAAAGGCCTGCGTCACCCGCGCGCACACGGTGTGACTCCCCAGATCGTCTGGGCCGGTCTCGCAGCACCCGGTCCGCATGAAACCGGTCAGGGGATCATATGAGCAGGCCTCGAGCGGGCCGCCCAGTACATTGAGAGAAGGTTCCTGCTGAATCATGTTGACGTCATCAAAACGAGCAAACTGCTATTGTGAACTGACCCTGAACCGACGCGGGTTTTACGGGCGGCCAAAGCGCGCGGCAAGCGTAGACCTGAACTTCGCGACCTTCGGTGCCACCACCATACGGCAGTAGCCCTGCCCCGGATTGCGCTCGAAATAGCGCTGATGATAGGACTCGGCCGGGTAGTAGGTTCCGAGCGGCGCCAGCTCGGTGACGATCGGATCACTGCCGAACACCCGATCACGCGAGAGCGTCGCGATCATGGCCTGAGCCGCGTCGCGCTGCGACTCATCGAGCCAATAAATCACCGACCGGTACTGCGTGCCCACGTCATGTCCCTGACGATTCAAGGTCGTGGGATCGTGAATGGCAAAGAAGATCTCCAGTACGTCGTTGAAGCCGATGACGGCATCGTCAAACGTCAGCTTGACGACCTCGGCATGGCCCGTGGTGCCGTTACATACCTGCTCGTAGGACGGGTTCGACACCGCGCCACCGGTATAGCCGGATTCGACCGCCAACACGCCGCGGACCTCATTGAATACGGCCTCGAGGCACCAGAAACATCCGCCACCGAGGACGGCCGTCTGATTTGGCATGGATCAAGCTCCTGTCAATTTCCGCTTCGTCTCGCCGGGCATGATTCGCAGCCCGATACGCGCACGAATCAGCGCCCGACATCGGCTGCTCTCTCTGTGGGTGAATGATGGCACAGGCGCTTGAGAAGACCGCTTGAATCTCGCTGAGCCCGTCATGGCATTACCGGGTTCATGACCTCCGACAAGCGGCCCTCGGTCGCGCAACGGTACCGTCTGGGCCACGTCGATATCTTCGATCCGAGGGGTCCGTCTCAACACCATGTCGCCTGCCTCCGCTCATCTCTGGAAGCACCCGATCCTGCCTCGAGGGTCCCACGGGCCAACGCAGGACTTCGAGCACGAGCGCACCCGGGCGAGCGTTCGAGCCCTTGTGCGCCCCGGTGAAGAGGGCGGTCCGAGGGTCGCCATCCTGTTGTGCACGTACCAAGGGCAGGCCTTCCTCGAAGAGCAGCTGGACTCCTTCCTGTCGCAGACGCATCGGAACTGGCGGGTCTGGGCCTCGGATGATGGGTCCAGCGACCAGACCCTGCGCATTCTGGAGCGCTACCAAAGCGCTTGGCCCCCCGGTCGATTGTCGATCGTCTGTGGGCCCCGCAAGGGCTTCGCCGAAAACTTCAATTCGCTTACGCGGCGCGCGGAGATCATGGCGGAGTACTACGCCTATTCCGACCAGGACGACCTCTGGCACGCGGACAAACTCCAGCGCGCACTCGACTGGCTGCTGAGCGTCCCAGCCGATCTGCCGGCACTGTACTGCTCCCGGACGCTTCTGGTGGATGCGAACAATATCGAGATCGGCCGCTCACCGCTCTTCAAACGCTGCCCCAGCTTTCGGAATGCCCTGTCGCAGAACATCGGCGGCGGCAACACCATGGTCATGAACGATGCGGCCCGGCAGCTGCTCTGCGAGACAAGCCGGCAGGTGCCGATCGTCAACCATGACTGGTGGACCTATCTGGCGGTCACGGGGTGCGGCGGACGCGCCTTCTATGATGCGCGCCCCAGTGTCCGCTACCGACAGCACGACCGGAACCTGGTCGGGATGAACCGCTCGCTTCGAGCGCAACTCAAGCGGGTTCGACTGTTGTGGCAGGGACAACTGCGCGACTGGAACCATCACAACATCGCGGCCTTGCGCACGCTCAGCCATCGGCTGACCCCTGAAAACAGGCAGATCCTGGAGGACTTCTCGAACGCCCGGGCCGGGGGCTTGCTTCAACGCCTGCACCACTTTCTCCGGTCGGGCACCCATCGTCAGACCCTGCTCGGCAATCTGGGCTTGATCACCGCGGCGGTGTTCAAAAGGATATGAAGATCGCCTGGAAGCTGTCCGCCCTGGATGCAGGCGTGGCAAGTGTCCGCCACCGCGCACTCTTTCCATTGATCGCACTGCGCGAGCACAAGATCAGCGCTCGCGTCGTCGGTCCGGGCTCGAGCCACGATCTCTCGGGGGTCGACGTGCTGGTGATCGTCAAAGGGTTCACCGCAGACGATCTGCAGCTGGCGCAGACCGCAGCAGCGCTACGTATCCCGGTGATCTATGACCTCTGCGACAACATTTTTGCCCCCGGGTATGGCGATCAGAGCGCGTCCCAGCCGGTCGCCATCGTCCGCCAGATCGCACGGTGGGCCGCGGCCTTCGTGACCCCCACCGACGCCCTCGCGGAGCAGGTTCGGGCACACCTGGACACAGACGTCGCGGTGCATGTGGTCCCCGATGGCATCGAAACCGAGCCCCTGGTGCGGGAAACGACTCGGATCATCCAGGCGGCGAGACGGGAACGGACACCCGGAGCGTTGATCCGAGGCCTGCACCTGCCGCGACGCGCCCGACGGGTGCTCGAGTTGGCACGCACTGCGACACCGTCCGGAATCGCGCGTCGCTTGATCAGTCTCGCCTATCGACGGCTCGAATCCTTCCGCGCGCAGGTCCTGCGGCGGCCTTCCCGCATCGCACCGCCCGAGAGCCGCGCCCACGCGCCGTTTGGGGCAACACCCTCCACGACGCCCCAGACCGGTCCCGCAGGGAAATCGACGGGCCCATCGGCTCAACGGCCACCCGGCGCGGCCGCATCCAACACCGTTCGACGCCTGTTGTGGTTCGGGATTCATGGCGGCCCCCATGGCGGGCGATTTGGCTTGACCGACCTTGCGGATCAACGACTAGCCCTTGAGGCGATCGCCCGGGACTTCGAGGTTGAACTTGTTGTCATCAGCAATCATTTCCAGAAGTACCTGCATCTGATTGCACCGATCTCGATTCAGTCGCGCTACGTCGAATGGAGCTCAACCGCCGTGCAGCTCGAGCTCGACCGTGCAGCGATCGTCCTGGTACCCAACAGCCTCGATGAATTCAGCCGCTGCAAATCCGCCAATCGAACTGTGATGGCCCTGAGCGCTGACCGGCCGGTCGTGGCGACGCGGACCCCCGCGCTGCAGCCCCTTGAGGACTGCATCGAAACGGATGATTTCGAAGCGGGCATTCGGCGCTATCTGAGTGACCCACAGCATACGGCCGCCCACCTGGAGACGGCCCGGTTGCGGTGCCAAGCGCTCTACGGGCCGCGCGCGATCGCCGACGCCTGGCTGCAGGTACTCCGAGCGATCCGAGAACCCGTCCGAACCCGACCCATCGCCGAGCCTGTCCTGATCGTGGTCGCGCATCTGGTTCAGGACCTTGAGCTGATCCTCCCGATTGTCGAAGTCGCCCGCCAGCGCGGCGTAGCCTCCGAGATCTGGGCAAGCCGTTCGATGATCCGGCGCTGGCCCTACACTCTGGAGCGGCTGTCCCAGGCGGGCGTGCCACTTCGCCTGATCGAAGAGCCCGGCGAAGAAACGAGCCCCCTTCAGTTTCCCCCGTCGGTGCGCGCCGTACTGACGGTGGCCGACACCAACCTGGGACCGCACCGCTTCGCGAGGCGCATCACGCTCGCCGCGAACCGGGCCGGTATCCGGACTGGAACGCTGCAGCATGGATTTGAAAACGTTGGCCTGACCTATTCAGACTCGCTCCATCTGATCGAGCGGATCGATTTCGCAGCCCACCTCATTTTCGTCTGGGGCGATCTGTCCCGGCTGCATCCACGCATCCCTCCGGCGACGCGCCGCAAGTGCATCGCGGTTGGATGCCCGAAGCGGGTCATGAACGCGCCGATCGACTGGCCGGCCGTCGTACCGGCCGACGCACCCGTGATTGGCCTTTACGAGAATCTGCACTGGCATCGCTACGACGAGGCCTACCGCCGATTCTTTGTCGATGGCGCCCGACGCATCGCCGCCGAGTTTGGAGCGATCACCTTCATCATCAAGCCGCATAACGCCGGCCGGTGGTTGACCACCGGCTTTAGCGACTCATTCGATCAGCCGAACAATCTCCTGGTGGCCGATCCATCGACTCCCCAATGGGAGGGCATGACTGCAGCGGGCATGTTGCCCAAGCTGAGTGCCGTCATCACCTCGCCGTCAACGGTGGCTCTGGATGCCGCCCGGTTCGGCTTACCGGTCGCAGTCGTTGCCCATGACATCGATCTGACTCACTACGCGCCGCTGCATCGAATCGAGCGAATCGAGGATTGGGGCGAATTTGTAAGGGGGCTCACCGATCCCGAGCGCAGGCAGACGCTGGTCGAGCTCAGCCACCGCTTTGCCTCGGCGGTGCTGGTGCCGGGCGACGCCGCGGCCGGCATCGTCGATCATCTCCTGAGCACTCAATCACGCGAGCACGTCCAGGCCGCATGAGGATCGCGCACGTGTCGAGTCGAATCACCCAATGGGCCCGTCGGGTGCGGGTATCCGCTGCCGCCGAGGCCCAGGCATTGCGTTTGCCCGAACCGAATCCCGCAGCGCGGATTCGCCTGCTGGTCATCGCCAACGCACGGATCCCCACCGTTCAGCTGTCGCTACTTCAGCCCCTTGCAGGCTTGATTTCGGCCGGCGAAGTCAGTCTCGATTTTCTGACCGAAGCGGACCTCAGGAAGCGGTTTGGCCCGGACTCGCGTTCCGCGCAGGCCCGACGCTGGTTCAATCAGCGGATGCGCGACAGTCGCGCGAACTGTTTCTTCATCTGCCGCTACAGCGGGCCCTTTTCGGGTGACGTCACCCTGTATGCGAACAACGCGGGGATCGGCTCGATCTACTGCATCGATGATGATCTGCTGAACGTCCCACGTGAACTGGGTGCGGCCAAGTGGGCCTACCACTCCGACCCCCTTCGCCTGGACGCCGTGCGCCACCTGCTCGAGCAGACCGATCTGGTCTACGTTTCCAATGAGCGTCTGGCCAAGCGTCTGCGCGAACTCGGGATCTGGCGCGACTTTTTTGTCGGCACGCTCTTTTGCTCGGGTCGCGTCCTGCAGCCGCCTCGGGGCGGCTCCGCGCTCACGCTGGGCTACATGGGATTCGATCATGACCACGACTTTGAGCAGGCGCTCCCGGCCGTGGCTCGATTGATGAGGCGAAACCCTCAACTGCGCCTCGAGCTGTTCGGTCGCATCACACGCCCTCCCGTGCTTTCAGCGTTTGGCGATCGCGTCATCGAACTTCCCGTCGTCGAGGACTACGCCGCCTTCTTGAGGGCGCTTGCCGCGCGTCGCTGGGATATCGGCATCTGTCCCCTCGCTCGGACCCGCTTCAATGCCGTCAAAAACGTCAATAAGTGGATCGAATACACCTCAGTCGGAGCGGCTGTGGTCGCCACCCGGGGCATGATCTACGATGACTGCTGCGGCGCTGGCTGTGGTTGGCTGGTGGACGAGGCGGGCTGGGATACGGCGCTGCAGACCCTGACCGATGATTCGATCCGTCGTGTGCATCAGGTCGAGGCGGCACAGCGCCGGCTGACTCGGGACTATTCGCCCGAGGCCCTCTGCGACCAGATCATGACGCTGATTGCCCGCGCGCGGGCGCTGGGACGGTCCAAGGCCCGAGGCGCGCATGCCTGAACTGCAGCGCATCCTCACCGAGGACCCGGCAACGGCTGGACGGACCGGCGGTCAGCTGGCGCTATTGACCGCCTGCGACGTGAGCTACCTGGAGTACGCCATCCGCCTGATCCTGAGCGCCGAGGCCTTCTCGCCCGGGCAGCGGATCATCCTGCATGTCGTCAACCCCGATGCGCGCGTCCTGCAGCGATTGGCCCACCTGCGCTCGAGGCTCCAGCACACGACCCTCCAGATCAGTCACGAAATCGTCGCGCTCGATGGCCTGACGCCCGAACAAAGGCGCGCGTACTACGCGTGTGTGCGGTTTATTCGGCTGGCCGAGTTGATGCCGGTCTCGCCCAACGACTTCCTGGTTCTTGACGCCGACGCACTCGTCGTGAGCCCGATCGATGGACCGATCGCGATGCGCGACGATGCGCAACTCGCGCTCGTCCGGCGAGACCTGGGGCCTGAGCCGGTTCCCGACCATCTCGCGGTCGCCGCAGGTGCGGTCTGGTTCCGGAGTGAGCCAGCGGTCCATGCGTTCGCCACCCGGCTCTCGGCCGACCTCATCCGCCAGTTTCAGGCCAACGAGGCGGAGTGGTTCATGGATCAGCGCGCACTCGTGAACCGGATCCGCGACCCCAATGCCGGGCTTCGGGTCGGTCCCCTCGATCGGCGATATGCCGACTGGACCTTTTCCGACGAGGCCGTGATCTGGCAGGGCAAAGGCAGTCGAAAGCTGCGCGACCTGCGATTCGTTCTGCTCAGCGAGTTGCTGAGCGATGACGCACGGCAACGGGTTCATGCTCAACCGCTCGCTCGGATGCTGTTGAGTCGACGCGATCGTGAGTCCGCCGACGCCGTGCTCTCCCGGATTGCCCGATTGAGTCATCGGGCTGAGCCGAATCTGGTCATCCTCTTGCCCCGAATCGATCTGCCCTGGAAAAAGCCCGCCCCGGGTCCCCTGCCGACCCTGGCCGATGAGGTCATGGAACTGCGGGTACAGTGGGTTCGATTCGTCACGCTGCTGGCGCATGCCTCGGAGGCTGCCGGGCTCAGTGTCGAAATTGTTCAGCTGCCCCTGTGGGAGATCAATCGGCGCCTGGTTGACGCCCTGGGCGCCTCGCTGGTGCTGGTTCCCCATCACTGCAGTCATGACTTCGAACCGGGCGCAACACCCGTCCTGTTTTACATGCAGGAGTACTTCAGCTGGATGTTCGTGGTCGACCCGAAGGGCTGGAGCGCGGGGGCATCGATTTACCCCGTCTCGATCGAGCCTCTCCCGGAGGCGCGTCCGGCCGGAGCCTACGACACCTATCGTGCACGACTGAACCGGGGCGAGCTGTCCAGTAAATTTTCACAGCCTGCGCGTCAGCGTGCGCGTCCCCGCAAACGGTCGACGGGCCGCTTCCCCCTGCGTTGGGGCTGGGATCGCCTTCGACGAGCGCTGCCGCCTGCGCTCGTTCGCCGAGCGCCCCCGAAAATCTTTTTCCCGCTGCAGATCCCGCACGATCAGTCGATCCGATACTTCAGCGATCAGTCGCTTGACGCGGTCGTGAAGGCGGTCGTCGAATGGGGTGCCGCGAGGCGCGTGGCGATCCACCTGAAGGCCCACCCCGCCAATCCCAAGCGCATGCAGGCCTACCGGGCACAGTTCCCCGAAGGCCGCTGGCTCAAGTGGCGCGAAGAAAATATCCACGACCTGATCGACGAATGCGACGCAGTTTTTCTCGTCAATAGCGGGGTGGGCTTCGAGGCCCTGCTTCATGCCAAACCCATCGTGATGTTCGGTCGGGCCGAATACGACTGCGTGGCGATCCGCGCAACAATCGACGAGATCGACGCGGCCTGGGCCGCCTGTCAGTCAAGCGACCCTGACCTGCGGGCCCGGCAATACGGTCAATTCTTTGATTGGTTTACCACGGAATATGCCGTGGACCTCTCACGCGAGGATGTGCGGGATCGCCAGCTTCAGCGCCTGGTACAGGAATTCCTTGCCATCGCGCGCGGGACTTCGGCCCGGACGCCTGCCCACGCCCTGGGGGGTGCGGATGCCTGACGGGCTCACCCGGTTCCGAAAACTCTGGCAGGTCGGTGGTCTGCTGGCCCGACGCACGCTGATCATTGAACTGCGCTCGGCCCGGCTGGGCTGGCTGTGGCCGCTGATCTATCCCATCCTGTACACGGCGCTCCTCATGGCGCTGAAGCCCGTGCTTCAGCCGACCGGGCCCTTCGACCCGGACGATCTGCTTCACGTGTTTGTGGGTCTTTGCCTGTGGCAACTCTGGTTTGAGGGGCTGCAGACCCAGATGCGCGCCGTGAAGGCCCAGCGCTCGCTGATCTCGCGCGCCGACCTCGATCCCGGTGCCCTGTTTCTGTCGGGATTCCTGGTCCAATCCGCCTATCTGGTCCCACGACTGGTACTTGCCCTGGCCCTCGCCGCAGTGGTCGGCCGGCTGAGTTCGTTCTGGCCCGCAGCGCTCTTTGTGCTGCTGTCCTTCGGCGTGATCCTGAATGGCGCGGTGATCGGGTTTGTCCTGCAGCCCTTTGCGACACTGCTGCCGGATGTCGGACGCGTGGTCCAGAGCACCGCCCTGGCATTGATGCTGAGCGCAGGCGTGTTCGTGGTCTTTCCCCAGGATCTCGACGCCCCCCTCTCGATCCTGCTCACGCTCAACCCCCTCGGGCCGCTGCTCGATGCCGCGCGCGCGCCCTTGCTCGGGCAAGCGCCCCTGTTCAGCAGAGCCCCGTGGGTGTGGATGGGGCTGACCCTCGCGGCACTCGGGATCCAGGTCCGCCTGACGCGCAAGGTACTTCCGGTGTTGCTCGAGCGCGTGGGGAGCTGAACCCATGGAGACGCTCCTGCAGGTGGACCAGCTCGGGAAAAAGTACGCCCGATCGATGCGCCATTCGCTCGATTACGGGCTGCGCGACGTCTGGTCGGAGATGTCCGGGCGCAGCCGCGACCCGACCCTCCGCCACAGCGAATTCTGGGCGCTGCGCGAGGTCAGCTTCTCGCTCTGCCGGGGCGAGTGCCTCGCGGTCCTGGGGGGCAACGGCGCCGGCAAATCGACGCTGCTCAAGCTCCTGTCAGGCATGCTGCTGCCGGACGGCGGTCGCATCGTTCGGCGAGGACGCATGGAAAAACTGATCGAACTCGCCGGCGGATTCAGCCCGCAGTTGACCGGGCGCGAAAACGTGGCGCTGCGCGCCTGCATGCTTGGACTGTCGGCCCGCCAGATCAGTGAGCGGATGGATGAGATGGCTGCATTCGCCGAGGTGGGCGATTTCCTGGATTCGCCCGTCCAGTTCTACAGCTCGGGGATGCGATCCCGGCTGGGCTTTGCGCTGTCGGTGGTCATGCGCCCGGACATTCTGCTGATCGATGAAGTGCTCGCCGTCGGCGATCTGGGCTTTCGAATGAAATGCTACGAACGCGTGGATGCGATGCGGCGCGACGCGGCCGTGGTGCTGGTCACACACGGCATGAACCACGTTGCACGCATGGCAACGCGCGTGCTGGTGTTGAACAAGGGCCGTGTCGACTACCTCGGTGATGTGCAGGGCGGGATCGCCCGCTATCACGAGCTCGCAGGCGCAGGCGAACGAGCGCGGGATTCGGTCCATCAACCGGATCTGATCGACTACACCCTGCTCACGCCCCAGGGCCCGCTCGCCGAGGGCAGCAGTATCGAATTCGGGTCACCCCTGCTGCTGCAAGGGCGGCACTTCGCACGTGAAGCAGTGACGCTCAGCATCATTCTCGGTGAACGCATGGGGCCTTCGCTCATCGATTGGAACTCGAGACGCAGCGACACCTTCATTCGCCCAGGCGATACGCTGCAGGTCGAACTCGGCCCGCTCGAGCTCTGCCCCGGGTGGTACCAGCTGAGCATCGTTGGTTTCGCCTCCGATGGGCGACAGCTTTTTCTGAGCCGGGCGCACGCATTCAGGGTGAACGGTGACTATTTCAACAGCATTCGAATGCAGCCCCGAGGCCAGTGGCGCGTTCAGCCTGCACCGCTCCCCAATGAATCGAGGACACCCCCAGATGTCACATGAACCGACCGATCGGCGCAACCGGGACGCTTCGTATTACCAGGACCTTCACGAGTCCAATCCAGCCTTTCAGCACAACAACTGGCTGATCGAGGAACTGCCTGTACTGGCCGCCCTTGGCGGTCGTTCACTGCTCGAAGTGGGCTGCGGCAACGGGCGATTTCTCCGCGAGGCCGCGCGGTCCTGGTCCGAGGTGGTGGGCCTTGACTGGGCGCGATCGCCCCTGATTGCAGAGGTCCTGCGCGACTGCCCCAATGTGCGTTTCATTCAGGCCGACGTTCGCGCGTTCCGCTGGCCTCAGCGCTTCGATGTACTGGCCTCGGCCGACGTTCTCGAGCATCTTCCCCCGAGCGCCCTGGCCGAGACACTCCCGAATCTGCATCGAATGGCACGCCTCAACTTCCACAAGATCGCCTGCTATGACGACGGTCACAGCCATCTTTCAATTCACCCCCCCGAATGGTGGCTCGCTCGCTTTCAGGACCTCGCCCCCGATGCCGGGTACCGACTGCATCGCGTCACCGCCCGAAAAGGCGATCCGACCAAGCAGGTCATCACCTTGACCAATGGAAGTCACGCCGCACCATGACCGATCCCATCCGCGTGTTCATCGCCTCCACCCCCTCCGAATGGCTGCCCGCTCGCGTCCTCGAGTGTTCGATTCGGGAGACCACGAGCGCCAACGTGGAGGTCGCGCAGTTGCATACGTTCAATCGCCCGATCCCCATGCCCTGCCACCCCAAGAGTCGGCCCCGCACGCCCTTTTCCTTTCAACGTTTTCTGATCCCGGAACTCTGCGAGTGGCGCGGGCAGGCCCTTTACCTTGACGCCGACATGCAGGTGTTTCGCGACATCAACGCCTTGTGGACCTTTCCCATGAGGGGTTGCGATGTTCAAACTGTCGCTGCGGGCAATTCCGGACGCCGGGGCCAATTCAGCGTGATGCTCCTCGATTGCGCGGCCCTCAATTGGCAGGTGGAGGCCATTGTAGATGCGCTCGATGCGCGACGGCTGACCTACGAACAGCTGATGTACGAGATGCGCGTTGCACGCCAGATCGGCCGACATTTGCCGGCTGAGTGGAATTCGCTGGAGCACTACGAGGCCGGGCAGACCGCGCTTCTTCACTACACCGACATGAACACCCAGCCCTGGGTGTCACGCGCAAACCCCCTGGAGCCGATCTGGATGAGAGGCCTGATGCGTGCGCTTGAGAACGGCTTCATTTCGATGCGTGAAGTGCGACGCGAGGCGGATTCAGGCCATGTCCGCCCATCGCTGGTCACGCAGCTCGAACAAGGCATCGACCGGAGCGCATCTCTGGGCGAGACCGCCGTGCAGATCGACCAGGCCTTTGTCGCCCCGTACCGGGCACTCAAGGTTGCCCAAGCCGCAAGACCCAAGCAATCGTTCAGTCGCTTTCTGAGCGCCGTGCGGGGTCGCTTGCATCGGGTCCTGTGCGGCGAGCGATCGAACCCCACCTAAGCCTTGTTGCGCGCTCGCAGCGCATGCATCTGTTGCGCGCCGGTGTGATACTGAAGCGGCCAGGCGACGCCCTCATAGCCCTGCTCGGCCGCCGCATGAAGCGTAAAGAACGGGTTGGCCAGATGCGGGCGCGCGAGTGCAACCAGATCGGCGCGGCCCGACACCAGCAAGGTGTTGACCTGATCGGCGCTGGTGATCGCACCGACGGCCAGGGTGGGCAGGCCCGCTTCATGCCGGATCTGCTCGGAGAAGACCGACTGATACATCCGACCGTAGACGGGACGCGAGGCCGGGTCCGTCTGACCCGTTGAGACGTCGATCAGATCGCAGCCGGCAGCCTTCAGCGCCCGGGCAATCTCAACCGAGTCCTGCCCGGTCTGACCCCCAGGAATCCAGTCCGTCGCCGAAAGCCGCACGCTGATCGGACGATCAGCAGGCCATACCGCCCGAACCGCCTCGAAGACCTCCATCGGAAAGCGCATGCGCTTCGACAGGCTACCCCCCCAACGGTCGGTCCGGCGATTGGTGATCGGCGACAAGAAGCTCGCGAGCAGGTAGCCGTGCGCCATGTGCACTTCAAGCATGTCAAAGTTCGCCTCGATCGCCCGCTGGGTCGAGCGCACGAAATCGGCGATCACCTTGTCCATATCGGCTCGCGTCATGGGCCGGGGCACCGGGTTGACACCCGCGCGATAGGGCAGCGCCGAGGGCGCAATCAGCGGCCAGTTCCGGTGCACATCGACCAGCGGCGTGTCCATCTCTTCCCAGCCCAACTGCGTCGAGCCCTTCCGTCCGGCATGCCCCAACTGCAGGCATACGCGCGCCAGCGTGTTCTGATGCACGAAATCAGTGATCCGGCGAAAGGCCTGCATCTGCTCGTGATTCCACAAGCCCGTGCATCCCGGCGTGATGCGGCCTTCGGGCGACACACAGGTCATTTCGATAAAGACGAGCCCCGCGCCGCCCTGCGCACGCGCGCCGTAATGCACCAGATGCCAGTCATTGGGCACACCCTCGACCGCGCTGTACTGCGCCATGGGCGACACCACAACCCGGTTGGGCAGCCACAGGTCACGCAGGCGAAACGGCGCAAACATGGGCGGCGCATCGAGCCAGGCGGGTTCCGATTCGGTTGAAATCCCCAGGCGCTCCGCCTCTCGGGCATTCCACCAGCGGGTGGCGTCACGCACCAGGGCCGCATCACGCATCCGCAGATTTTCGTAGGTGATCTGCTTGCTGCGGGTCAGCAAGGACAGGTTGAACTGTACGGGATCCATCGACCAGAAACGCCGCACGTTCTCAAACCACACCAGCGAGACGTTGGCCGAATGCTGAATCCGCGAGACCTCATCGCGCCGGGCCGTCTCGTAGGCCACCATCGCAGCGTGCATCGTCCCAGCGGCGGGCGCGGCTGCGCCCTGATCGACCGCCCCATCATCCAGCGAAGCCCCAAGCGCCTGATCCAGCGCGATCGCGTCCTCGAGGGCGAGCTTGGTCCCCGAACCAATCGAAAAGTGAGCGGTGTGCGCCGCATCACCCAACAACACGAAGGGCGTGTCGCGATAGACGTGGTGCCAGTGCGCGCATCGAATCGTCGGAAACTGCCGCCAGTGCGATCGGTTGGCCAGCACCCGCGCGCCCTTCAGATCTGCCGCAAAAACGCGCTCGACCAGGGCTACGGTGGCCGCCTCATCGGTCACCGTCAACCCGCTCGCGCGCCAGGCCTCATCGGTCGTCTCGATCACGATCGTCGACTCGCCCTCGGCATACTGGTAGGCGTGCAGGGTCCAGAGGCCACCCGCATGCTCGCGAAAGCTGTAGTAGAAGGCGGGCAGACTCATCTGTGCACCCAACCAGACGAAGCGGTTGGTGCGCTGATCAACGGAGGGGCTGAAGGCATCATGCCAGCGCTCACGCACCGCGCTGTTGATCCCATCCGCCGCAATCACCAGATCGGCGCCGACGTGGGCGTCGGGCCCCTCGTCCTCGCTTGAATAGCGCACGGCGACCCCCAGCGCGGCCGCCCGTCGTTGCAGAATGCCGAGCAGCACCAGACGACTGATCCCCGAAAAACCGTGACCGGACGACTTCAGCACTTCGCCCTTGTACTGGACGTGAATGTCGTCCCAGTAGGCAAAATGGGCTGCAATCTCGTCGTGGCTGGGCTCGTCGGCGCGGCGCAGATTGGCCAGCGTCTCAGCCGACAAGACGATGCCAAAGCCAAAGGTGTCGTCCGCGCGATTGCGTTCGGTCACGGTGATCGTCGCCCGGGGATACCGTTTTTTGAGCAAAATGGCGGAATAGAGTCCGGCCGGTCCCCCACCAATCACATCGATACGCATGTGCGCCCCCGGATGAATTGCGCGCTTGAATCCCTCAGGGCAAGCGCGCTTGCCCCACAGATACTTTAAGTCTAAAGTAAATTCAATGCCCCCCGTTTCCGTCCCCCAAAGCCTTGATCGCGCGCACTGCGAGGCCGCCGACCAGGCCGATCCCTTCGCGCCGCTGCGTCACGCCTTTCAGATTCCGCCCGGCGTCATTTACCTGGATGGCAATTCGCTCGGTGCACTGCCCGTGCAGGTCCCGGACCGGCTGGCGCAGGTCGCCCGCACCGAGTGGGGTCAGGGCCTGATCCGCAGCTGGAATGACGCGGGCTGGATCGATCTGCCCCGCCGGGTGGGCACGCGCATCGCGCGATTGATCGGTGCGCAGGACAACGAAGTCATCGCGACGGACTCCACTTCAATCAATCTCTTCAAGCTTCTTTCGGCGGCCCGCGCTCTGCGGCCGGATCGCTCGGTGATCCTGACCGAAGCCGGCAATTTCCCGACCGATCTCTACATCGCGCAGGCGCTTGCCGATCAAGGCACTCCTGGACTCGAGATCCGTCGGGTCGAGCGCGAGGCGCTGCGGGACGCGCTCGACGAATCGGTCGCCGTGGTGATGCTGACCCAGGTCGACTACCGCACCGGCCATAAGCTCGACCTCGCTGAAACCACGGCCGCCGCCCACCGGGTCGGCGCGCTGACGCTCTGGGATCTGGCCCACTCCGCCGGCGCATTCGCCGTCGACCTCAATGCGGCCCAGGCCGATTTCGCGGTCGGTTGTGGCTACAAGTACCTGAACGGCGGCCCGGGCGCGCCGGCCTTTGCCTTTGTTGCGCACCGTCATCTGGCCACGGTGCAGCAGCCCCTGTCCGGCTGGCTGGGGCATGCCGCACCCTTCGCATTCGAACCCGACTACCGCCCCGCCGACGGGATCGAGCGACTGCTCTGCGGTACCCCACCCATTCTGTCAATGAGTGCACTCGATACCGCGCTCGATGTCTTTGATGAGGCCCATGCGCTGGGCGGCCTGGCCGGGCTGGGAGCCAAAGCGCAGCAACTCGTCGAGGTCTTCATCTCGGGCTTCGAAGGCCGTTGCGCGGCAGGCGGTTTGCGGCTCATCAGCCCCCGTGACCGTACGGCGCGGGGCAATCAGGTGAGTCTGGCCGCAGACGACCCTGCGCGCGGCTGGGCCTTGATGCAGGCCTTGATCGCGCGCGGAGTGATCGGCGATTTTCGCGCGCCCAATATCCTGCGGTTTGGCTTTGCACCGCTCTACCTCCGCCAGGTCGATGTCTGGGACGCAGTCGAGCACCTGGCCGATCTGATCGACACCCGCGCCTGGGAAGACCCCCGTTGGCAGCATCGACGGGCCGTCACCTGAGCCCTCGCGCCCATCCACGATCGACTCACAGAGCGTTCAATCATGCACATCCTCCAACCCCCGGACTGGGCGCGCCCCAAAGGTTATGTCAACGGGATTGCCGCGCGCGGGACCCTGGTGTCAATCGCAGGACAGATCGGCTGGAACGCCGACGGCCAATTCGAGACCGATGACCTGATCGAACAGATCCGCCAGGCACTCGACAATGTGCTCATGGTGCTCGCGCAGGCGGGAGGCCGCCCCGAGCACATCGTGCGCATGACCTGGTACCTGACCGATCGCGAGGCCTATCTGTCCGGTGCGCGCGAGATCGGCCGCAGTTATCGCGAACGCATGCGCGCCCCGGACGGTTCGGTCCACTATCCGGCCATGACCGCGGTGCAGGTGGTCGCGCTGATCGAAGCGCGCGCGAAGGTCGAGATCGAAGCCACAGCGGTCATTCCCGACCCCCCTGCAGGTTCGGCCTGACGCAAAAAAACATCCAAGCCAGCGTCGCCCGTGCGTGATCGGCGATGCCGTGCGCCCCTTGGCGATAAAATGCACGGATTGATCAACCCGCACCCACTTTCAGGAGCTCCGATGTCCAGCAACCGCGCGGCTGCCTTCAACTGGCAGGACCCCTTCCTTCTCGACGCCCAGCTCACCGACGATGAGCGGATGGTCCGCGACGCGGCAAACGCCTACTGCCAGGACAAGCTCGCCTCGCGCGTGACCGAGGCCTTCAGAGCCGAAACCACCGACCCGGCCATCTTTCGCGAGATGGGCGAAATCGGGCTGCTCGGCCCGACCATTCCCGCCGAATACGGTGGCCCCGGCCTCAATTACGTCGCCTACGGCCTGATCGCCCGCGAGGTTGAACGCGTCGATTCCGGCTATCGCTCGATGATGAGTGTGCAGAGTTCGCTCGTCATGTTGCCCATCTTTGAATTCGGTACCGAGGACCAGCGCCGCAAGTACCTGCCCAAGCTCGCCACCGGCGAGTGGATCGGCTGCTTCGGGCTCACCGAGCCCAACCACGGATCGGACCCGGGATCGATGGAAACCCGTGCCAAAGCGGTCGCAGGCGGCTGGGAACTCACCGGCAGCAAGATGTGGATCTCCAACAGCCCGATTGCCGATGTCTTCGTCGTCTGGGCCAAATGCCAGGGCGGCGATTTCGATGGCCGCATCAAGGGCTTCATCCTCGAAAAGGGCATGAAGGGTCTGTCGGCCCCCAAGATCCAGGGCAAGGTCGGACTGCGCGCATCGATCACCGGCGAGATCGTGATGGATGGGGTGTTTGTGAACGAATCGGCACTGATGCCCGGCGTCGAGGGCCTGCGCGGGCCCTTCACCTGCCTGAACAGCGCCCGCTACGGCATCGCCTGGGGCGCGCTCGGCGCGGCCGAAGACTGCTGGATGCGCTCCCGCCAGTACGTCATGGATCGCAAACAGTTCGGCCGGCCGCTCGCTGCCAATCAGCTGATCCAGAAGAAGCTCGCCGACATGCAGACCGAAATCGCGCTGGGCCTGCAGGGCTGCCTGCGACTGGGCCGAATGAAGGACGAAGGCAGCGCATCGGTCGAGATCACCTCCATCCTCAAGCGCAACTCCTGCGGCAAGTCGCTCGACATTGCACGCATGGCCCGCGACATGATGGGCGGCAACGGGATCAGTGACGAATACGGCGTGGCCCGACACCTGGTCAATCTCGAAGTGGTCAACACCTACGAAGGCACACACGACATTCACGCGCTGATTCTGGGCCGTGCGCAAACGGGTCTGCAAGCCTTCTTCTGAGGATCGGATTCATCGGCGTGAACCGGCCCGCATCGCCGCCCGATCTCGCGCTCAGCCACGAGGAGATCAGCCGGATCGTCCTCGGGCTGATGCTGGCGCTGTTTCTGGCGGCGGTCGATCAGACCCTGATCTCGATGTCGCTGCTCTCAATGGGCCGCGACCTCGGGGGCATCGATCTGATGCCCTGGGTGATGTCGGGCTACCTGGTCGCCTCCACCATCGCCACACCCATCTACGGCAAGCTCTCCGACCTCTATGGCCGGTGGCCCGTGATGGCCTCGGCACTTGTGCTCTACTTCATTGCCTCGATGTTGAGCGCAATGGCGCAGACCATGCCACAGCTGATCGCCTGTCGGGTGCTTCAGGGCATCAGTGGAGGCGCGCTGATCGGACTGGTCCAGGCGTCGATCGCGGACGTCGCGCCGGGGGCGCAGCGCGGCCGCTATCAGGCCTACATGTCCAGCGTCTTCGCCACCGCGTCGATCGCGGGGCCGGTCATCGGTGGCTTCATCACCGAATACCTCAGCTGGCGGGCCATCTTTCTCATCAACCTGCCCTTGGGTGTCGCGGCCTACATCCTGGCGCGAAAGGCTCTGGCGCGGCTACCCAGCGCACCGCGCACGCCCCGCCCCATCGATTTCGCAGGGGCCGTGCTACTGGCCGGCGGTCTGGGCTCATCCATGATCGGCCTGACCCGGCTCGGTCAAGGCGTCGACTGGCATGCGGCCAGCTCGCTGGCCCTGTTCGGTTCAGGCATTGCACTCCTCGCGCTCTTTGCCCTGCGTGAACGCCACGCACCCGACCCCTTGATCCCCTTGTCGCTCTTTGCCAACGGCACGGTGCTAGGCTGCCTGACCATCCTCTTTCTGGTGTTTTTCTCGCTGCTGGGCCAGACCGTGCTGCTTCCCATGTGGCTGCAGGCGCTGCACGGCATCGGTCTCGATGCGGTCGCGCTGCGGATGCTCCCGTTCACCCTGGCCACACCGGTAGGTGCGGCGATTGCGGGGCGGCTGATGGTGCGCGGCAGTTCGCTGCCCAGAGTGATGGCCATCGGGCTTGCGGGCAACAGCGGCGCCGTTCTGGCGCTTGCCTCGTTCACCGGCGACTCGACCGGGCTGGTCACCGGACTGATGACCGTATCGGGCTTTACGGTCGGGCTCGCACTCCCCACCGGGCTCGTCATCATCCAGGGCACGGTGCCCCGCACGCAGATTGGCGTCGCCACCGCAACGGGCGCGCTGTCGCGTACGCTGGGTGGCGCCATCGGTGTAGCGCTGCTGACCGCCATCCTGTTCGCATCACTGGGCGTATCGGGCACGGGTGGGGCCAATGTGCTGCGTGATGCGGTCGCATCGGGCAGCCGTCCCGACACCCTGGCCGCGTCGTTTCGACTCACCTTTCTGGTGATCGCATTCACCTCTGCGATGGGCACCCTGATCGCGCTCAGCCTGCCGCGTCAGGCCGGTCGCTGAACGCCTTTTCCCCTCAAGCCATCGCTTCGCCCAGCCGCACTGGCCGACCCGGCTGCCAGTTGGGCCACGCGCCCGCGTCGGCAGGCGGTACCACCAGGATGACCGTCGAGCCCAGCAGAAAACGCCCCATCTCCTCGCCCTGGCTCAGATGGATCGCCCCCTCGCCATCGGGGTAAGCCCAATGCCTGACTGTCCCGGGACGGGGCGGGTTGACCTGACCGTGCCACACCGTCGCCATACTGCCGACAATGGTGGCGCCCACCAGCACCATGACGAAAGGGCGTCCCGCCCGCTCAAAGACGCAGACCACCCGCTCATTGCGGGCGAATAGATCGGGGATGCCCTCAACCGTCACCGGATTGACCGAATAGAGGGTGCCCGGCACGTGCGTCATGGACACCAGACGACCCGCGGCCGGCATGTGAATGCGGTGGTAGTCGCGCGGACTCAGATAGAGCGTGGCGAACGCCCCTCCTTCCAGCGAACGCGCCCGCTCGACATCGGCCAGCAAGGCCTCGAGCGCATAGCGATGGCCCTTGGCCTGAAGCACCTGGCCCTGCTCGATGGAACCGCACTGGCTGACCGCACCGTCGACGGGACACACCCAATCCGACACCGCAATTGGCCGCGCGCCCTCGGCCAGCGGGCGCGTGAAAAAGTCATTGAAACTCGAATAGGCCGCGGGGTCGGGCTGGGCCGCTTCGCTCATGTCGACGCCATACCGGTCGATAAAGCGGCGAATCGCCCAATGGGTCAGCGCGCCCGCCTTCCTTGAAGCGAGCCAGCCCGCCAGCTCGGTCAGACCCTGCTTGGGAAGCACCCGCTGCAGAAAAAGAAATGTTGCCGGTGACATCGATGTGATCACTCCCAAGCCGTACTGACTCTGCTCAGACGTATCGGCGGGAGACTTGCTCGGCCACACACACTGGCCGGTCCGACCCTTCGCGCTCGATGCTCACCTCGGTCACGACTTGGGCCGCACCCTCTGCCAGGTCGGTGTACTCAAGCAACTTGAACCGGGCCCTCAAACGACTGCCCGCAGGCACCGGTGCGGGAAAGCGAACCCGGTTCAGTCCGTAGTTGACCCCCATGCGCACATCCCCGATGGTGAACGCCGTTTGCGAAAACGCCGGCAACAAGGACAGCGTCAGGAAGCCGTGCGCGATGGTTGCGCCATAAGGCCCTTTTGTGGCCCGCTCGACATCGAGATGGATCCACTGCAGATCGCCCGTGGCCTCGGCAAACCGGTTGATCCGGTCCTGATCGACTTCGATCCAGTCGCTCAGGCCGATCTCCTGACCGACAAGCGCGCGCAACTCACTCAGATGCGGATACGTCTGCATACCGATTCCTTCGGGAAAGACAATTCAATGATGGACATCCAGGTCGCGCATTATCGCCCGAGCCTGCGCACGATCAAGGCCAGGCATCTGGCGACCGCCCCCCTTCATTCAGATCAAGGTCGCAAACGCTGCACTGGCGAAGATGCGTCGATGACTGCGTCCGCCCCGCCCGAACCCCTGCCGCGCCCGCCCGAGCAGAGCGTGCTGCTGACCGATCTCTATCAGCTGAGCATGTTACAGGCCTACCACCACCACGGCATGCATGGGATCGCCGCCTTCGAACTGTTCTTCAGAAAGCTTCCAGCGGGCCGCTCGTTTCTGGTCTGTGCGGGTCTTGAGCAGGCGCTGCACTGGGTCGAATCGCTGGCCTTCCAACCCAGCGAGATTGACTGGCTGGCACGAACGGGGCGCTTTCGCCCCGATTTCCTGCGGGCGCTGGAGGGCCTGCGCTTTACCGGCGAGATCGCAGCCATCGCCGAGGGCACACCGGTGTTTGCGAACGAGCCGGTGCTTCGCGTCACGGCCCCGATCATGCAGGCCCAGCTGCTCGAGAGCCGGCTGATGAATCTGATCCATTTTCAGACCCTGATTGCGAGCAAGGCCGCCCGCTGTGTGCTCGCCGCTGACGGCGCATCGGTCATCGAGTTCGGACTGCGCCGCGCCCACGGCGCAGAGGCCGCATTGCTCGCCTCGCGAGCGGCCTACCTGGCGGGGTTCGACGCCACATCGAACGCGCTGGCCGGGCTCAGCTTCGGCCTGCCGGTCACCGGTACGATGGCGCACGCCTACATTCAGGCCCATCCCGCTGAGGCGCTCGCCTTTGAACACTTCGCCGAGGCCAACCCCGAGGGCCTGGTGTTCCTGATCGATACCTACGACATCGAACAGGGTGCGCATCGCGCGGCCGCCGTCGCCCGCCATCTCGCCGATCGCGGCATCGCCCTGGCGGGCGTGCGGATCGACAGCGGCAATCTTGCGATGATGAGCCGACGCGTACGGGCCATCCTCGATGAATCAGGCCTTTCGTCGACCCGGATTCTGGTCAGCGGCAATCTCGATGAATGGCAGATTGCGAGCCTGCGCGCCGTGCGCGCCCCAATCGATGTCTATTGCGTGGGCACCGCGCTGTCGACCTCCACGGACCACGCGGCGCTGGACTGTGCCTACAAGCTTGTGGAGTACGCCGGACGCCCAACCGCCAAACGCTCGCCCGGCAAATTGACGCTGCCCGGGCGCAAGCAGGTCTGGCGCCATACCGGCGCATCGGGCTTGATCGATTCCGACGAAATCACGCTGAGTGCGACCGCTCACCGCAGCCCGCATCCCGCACGCGCCCACGCACTGCTCGAACCCGTGATGGAAGCGGGCGGACGCATTGCCCCCTCAAAATCGATCGAAGAGATCCGCCAATTTTGCCGCGCGCAGCTTGCCACCCTGCCGCCTGCGCTACGCAAGCTCGATGGGCGGGAAAGCCTGCCGGTCACGCTATCGGACGAACTGACGATCGCAATGGCCTCGCCCCACGGGCCCACTCACCGGCGCGATCCGCGTCGTCGCAGGCGCCTGTCGGCTCGATGACCCCAGCCCGCGCACTCACTCAGTCGAAGCGCCCCGCGCCGACCGCCGCACGCCCCAACCGATCCCGCACCGCAAGCCAGGCCGGTGAATCGGGCGGCTCCTCAACCAGAATCACATCAACGCCGCTAGCATCAAGCGCCCGCAGATCAGCAAACAGACGCTGTCCGACCTCAATCGGATCCATCGACCGCTCGAGCCAGTACCCGTGCGGGCTTGCAGGGCGCATGGCGGACCACACCGCCACCCGAAGTCCTCGCGCGGTCAACTCGTTGAGACGGTCAACGAGCTGATCCCCAGCCCACAATTCAAGCGGCCGACCCGGCGCATAGTGCGCAGCAAGGGTACCGGACACCCGGGGCGCCCCGGCACCGCCGGTCATCAGTCCGGTACCCAGCACAGCCTCGATCTCGGCCACTGCCACGCCCCCCGGGCGCAGCAGCGCCGGCTGGGCCCGGGACAGATCGACGATGGTTGATTCCAGGCCCACGCCGCAGGGCCCCCCGTCAAGAATCATCGGCGCGTCAGCGCCCAGATCGTCCTGCACATGTCGCGCCATGGTCGGACTGACTCGACCGAAGCGATTGGCTGAGGGGGCCGCCAGCCCCAGCCCGCCCAAGCGATGAAAGTCCTGCAGCAGCGCCTGGGCCACCGGATGCGAGGGCACCCGGAGCCCGATGGTCGGCTGCCCCCCGCAGGCCGCGTCGGGTGCCCGCGCAGCACGGGGCAGGATCAGGGTCAGTGCACCGGGCCAGAAGGCCTGGGCCAGTTGCTCGGCGGTCTCGTTCCATTGCGCCCAGAGCCGGGCACGATCGGTATCGGCCGTGTGCACAATCAGCGGATGATCCGCCGGGCGGCCCTTCAAACGATACACCGCGGCCACCGCCTGGGGCTGCGCGGCATCGGCCCCGAGCCCATAGACCGTCTCGGTCGGAAACACGACGAGCTCGCCCGCAATCAGACGGCCCGCCCCTTGCTCGATCGCCTCCGCCGTCGCCGCAATCGGTCTCGATGGGGTCAGCGTCATCGGGCCACCGAATAAAGAAACCCGGTCAAAGCGACAAGCCCAGTGCCGCCGCAGCCCGACCCGCCGCCGCACGCGCTTCGAGATCGTTGTCCGAGACAAGGGTCAGATGCCCCATCTTGCGCCCCGGACGCGGCTCGGACTTGCCGTAGAGATGAAGCTTGGCAGACGGTTCGGAAAGCGCTCCGGCCCAGTCAGGCTCAAGCCGCGCCCCGCCCGTCTGCCCGAACCACAGGTCACCCAGCACATTCAGCATGATGACGGCCGGCGCGATCGCACGGGTATCGCCCAGGGGTAGCCCGGCGAGTACACGGGCCTGCTGTTCGAACTGGCTGGTGAGACTGGCATCAATCGTCCAGTGACCCGAATTGTGCGGTCTAGGGGCCATCTCGTTCACGCAGAGCGCCCCATCGGCCAGCACGAAAAACTCGATACACAGCACACCCACATAATCGAGGCCCGTGGCAATACGCACCGCTGCGTCACGCGCGGCCGCATCGAGTGAGGCATCGATGGCTGCGGGAACGGTCGAGCTGAACAGGATGCCTGATCGATGGACATTGCGCGCGATCGGCCACACGGCGACCGCACCCGCGCCGTCACGGGCCAGCAACACCGACACCTCACAGGCCAGATCCAGTTGCCGCTCGAGCACGCAGATCGCCCCACCCATCTGAGCCCAGGCGGCGTGCGCCGCCGCGCGATCGGCCACGCGAACCTGACCCTTGCCGTCGTAGCCCAGACGAGCGGTTTTCAGAATGCCGGGAAAGAGCGCCGCATCGCAACGCTCGAGATCCTCACGCGAATGGATCTCGGCATAGGGGGCTGTGGCAATGCCGCAGCGACGAACAAACGCCTTTTCGGCAATGCGGTCCTGGGCAATGGCCACGGCCGACGCCGAGGGACTGACCCGACAACGCTCCGCAAGGAATTCGAGCGCCGACGCGGGCACGTTCTCGAATTCGGTGGTGATGGCCGGGCACGCTGCTGCGAGCTCGGCGAGCGCGGAGCGGTCCTCATAGGCCGCGCACAGGTGCCGATCGGCGACCGCCCCAGCAGGACTCGCCGGATCCGGGTCAAGCACACACACCTTGTAGCCCAGCGACTGCGCAGCCATCGTGAACATGCGCCCCAGCTGCCCCCCGCCCAGGACCCCCAGCATGCTGAGGGGCGGCAAGGCCGGCCCTGACGGGGTCCCGCTCATCGAGCGGTCTCGCTGGCCGGCGGCAACTGCATGGCCTGGGCGGCTGCACGCTGTTCGGCCCTGAAGGCCTCGAGCCGCTCAGCCAGCGCCGATTCACGGACCGCAAGGGTCGCGACCGCATGCAGCGCCGCATTGGCCGCGCCCGCTTCGCCGATGGCAAAGGTGGCCACCGGAATGCCCTTGGGCATCTGCACAATCGACAGCAGCGAATCCTCGCCCCGCAGATATTTCGATGGAACGGGCACGCCAAACACTGGCACGATGGTCTTGGCAGCGATCATGCCGGGCAGATGGGCCGCGCCCCCCGCGCCCGCAATGATCGCTTCCAGTCCGCGCGTGCGGGCGGTCGCAGCGTACTCGAACATCTCGTCTGGCATCCGATGGGCAGACACCACACGGGCTTCGTACGCAACGCCAAAGCGCTGCAGCATCTCAACCGCATGGCGCATGACGTCCCAGTCGCTTGACGAGCCCATCACCACGCCAACGCGCGGGGCGCCGCGTCCTGCAGCTGTATCGGTCGACATGGATCCGTGCTCCCTTATCAGTCCAGCGTCTGGCCGGTCAGGCGCTCGAGCGCCTCGCGGTATTTGGCCGCCGTGCGCTCGATCACCTCGGGCGGGAGCGGCGGCGGAGGCGGCGACTTGGTCCAGCCCGGAACCGTCTCGAGGTAATCGCGTACAAACTGCTTGTCAAAGGAGGGCGGCGACACACCCACCTGGTACTGATCAGCCGGCCAGAAACGCGATGAGTCCGCGGTCAGCACTTCGTCCATCAGATACAGCGTGCCCTGCGCATCCAGGCCGAATTCGAACTTGGTGTCGGCGATGATGATGCCGCGCGTCAGCGCGTACTCGCTGGCGCGCCGATACAGTTCGAGACTGATGGAGCGAATGCGCTCGGCGAGCGGCGCACCGATTCGCGCGACCGTATCGTCAAAATCGATGTTCTCGTCGTGCTCACCCATCGCGGCCTTGGCCGCTGGGGTAAAAATCGGCTCGGGCAGACGTTCGGCCATGCGGAGCCCCGGCGGCAGGCGGATCCCGCATACGGCGCCGGTGGCCTGGTAATCCTTCCAGCCTGACCCGATCAGATAGCCACGCACCACCGCCTCAACCAGGATGGGCTGAAGCCGGCGCACCACCATGGACCGATCGCGCACCTGCGCGCGGTCTGGTTCACTGACGACCGATTCGGGCGAGGCCGCAAGCAAATGGTTGGGAATGACGTCGGCCAGATGATCGAGCCAGAAGAGGGTCAGGCGATTGAGCACCCGCCCCTTGCCCGGGATCGGCTCGGCCATCACCACATCGAAGGCCGACAGCCGATCGGTGGTCACCATCAGCAGGCGATCGTTGTCAATCGCATAGTTGTCACGCACCTTGCCCCGACCCACACAGCTCAGGGACTGAAGGTCGGTCTGGTATACCGCATCAGTGATCACGGGTTCTCCGGGTGGGGGCTCAACGAGCCGTCTGTGCAAGCTCGCCGCTTGCATACCGCGTGACCATGACCGACAGGGGCACCGCCTGAATGCGTCCGCCCCGGCCTTCGCAGCCAAACTCCCGGTAACGCTGCAGGCAGATCCTGCGCGCCGCGTCGCGCGCGGGCTTGAGATATTCGCGGGGATCGAACTTGTCCGGATGCTCGGCCAGAAACTTGCGGATGGCACCGGTCATCGCGAGGCGGATGTCGGTGTCGATATTGATCTTGCGTACCCCGTAGCGGATCGCTTCCTGGATTTCCTCGACGGGCACACCGTAGGTTTCCTTCATGGCGCCGCCATACTGCCGGATCTCGGCCAGCAGATCCTGAGGCACCGACGAGGATCCATGCATCACCAGATGCGTGTTCGGGATGCGCGCATGGATTTCGCGAACGCGGTCGATGGCGAGAATTTCACCGGTGGGCTTGCGGGAAAACTTGTAGGCCCCGTGCGACGTACCGATGGCGATGGCCAGGGCGTCGACCTGAGTGTTGCGGACAAAATCGGCCGCCTGCTCGGGATCGGTCAAGAGCTGCTCGCGCGTCATCTTGCCGTCGGCACCGTGACCATCTTCCTTGTCGCCCTGCATGGTTTCAAGAGAACCCAGGCATCCCAGCTCGCCCTCGACCGTGACGCCCAGCGCGTGGGCCATGTCGACCACCTGGCGGGTGACCGCGACGTTGTAGTCATAGCTGGCAACCGTCTTGCCATCTTCCTCGAGCGAGCCATCCATCATCACCGATGAAAAGCCCAGATCGATCGCACCGCGGCAGATGGCCGGCGACTGGCCGTGATCCTGGTGCATGACCACAGGCACCTTGGGATAGGACTCGACCGCGGCCTGGATCAGGTGCTTCAGGAAAGCCTCGCCCGCATACTTTCGGGCGCCGGCCGAGGCCTGCATGATCACGGGCGCATCGGCCTCGGCGGCCGCAGCCATGATGGCCTGCACCTGTTCGAGGTTGTTGACGTTGAAGGCGGGGATGCCGTAGCCGTTCTCGGCGGCATCATCAAGCAATTGGCGCATGGACACGAGGGGCATGGGCGCTCCGGACAAGCGTTGGATGGGGAATTCCCGAATTATCGCCGATTCAGGCGCTGCGCCCGCGAAGCGTCGCTCTGCACACTCCGTTTTTGACGCAGCCCCCCCGGGTTGGCATACTCAACCGACGACCCAGGCAGCGCTGGCGCCTGCCGAAACCCAACCGCGCCGCTGGGTCAATTCTCAAAAATGCCGCAGCCGAAGGCCCCGATGACCCAGGCCCCTCCGCCCCACGCGCCCACCCCGGCCGCCGATCCGACCGGCGACGACGTCCATCGGGTGATCGTTGAGGCCGAGGCCGCCAAGGCCTCAGGCGGGGGATCCGCGGCAGCGATCGCGCACTACCAGCGCTGGATCGCCGAGCACCCGAACGATCCCGGTCGCCATCTGGTCATCTACAACCTGGCCGCCGAATGGCTGCGTGCAGGCCGACCCGAGGACGCCGCGCGCGCGTTCGAGCATGTCTGCCGCATTGCGCCGGCGCTTGTCCATGGCTGGCTGGGTCAGGCCTCGGCCGCCGAGCGGCTGGGCGAGCTCGACCGTGCGATCCAGTGCTGGCGGACGGCCCTCCGCGTGGGCTCGGCAGACGACGGCCTGGTGCAACCGGTGATCACGGCACTGAACCACCTCGGGCGCGTGCTCGAGATGCGCGAAGACCTCGAAGGCGCGCAGGACGCCCTGCTGCAGAGCCTGCGGCTGCGCCCCGATCAGTACGATGTCCTGCAACACGTCATCCGCAACCGGCAGCGCCAGTGCGAGTGGCCGGTCTGGGCGGACCTGCCGCAGACCGAGGTCACGGCGGCGCAACTGATGCAGGCCAGTTCACCCATGGCGATGCTGGGTCTTGCGGACGATCCGGCGATGCAGCTGATGGCCGCACGCGGCTTTGTCGAACGCAGCTACCGCAAGTGGATCGATCTCCATCAGAGCAGCGTTCAGGCCTTGCGCGCCGCACCGCACCGGCGTGAGCGTCTGCGGATAGGCTACGCGAGCGGTGATCTGTGCATGCATCCGGTCGGCCTGCTACTGGGGGGCCTCCTCGAGCAGCACGATCGCAGCCGATTCGAGATCTTTGTCTACTGCTGGAGCCCCGAGGACGGGTCGGCACACCGCCAGCGCCTGAAGCAGGCACCTGAACATTTCAGGCGGGTCGACGCACTCAGCGACGAGGCGCTCGCCGAGCTTATTCGTCAGGACGGCATCGACCTCCTGATCGATCTGCAAGGGGTCAGCGCAGGCGCACGGCCGGGCGTGCTGGCGCGCCGCCCCGCACCGGTGCAGGTCAGCTGGCTGGGGCTGATCGGCACCTCGGCGCTTCCCTGGCTGGACTACGTCATCGTTGATGACTATTGCGTCCGCGGCGAGGACGCCCTGTTCTACACCGAACGGGTCGTGCGTCTGCCGGGCGGCTTCCAGCCGGGCGACCGGGGACGCTTTGCCACGCCCACGCCGTCCCGTGCGTCGCTCGGGCTGCCCGACGATCGCTTTGTCTTCGCAAGCTTCAACAACAGTTACAAGCACAGCCCGACGACGCTCGACAGCTGGTCGCGCATCCTGAAGCGCGCCCCCGAAAGCGTGCTCTGGCTGCTGGATGACAACCCGCGGGCCACCCAGAACCTGCTTCGCGAGCTGGCTACGCGCGGCGTCGGCCGTGATCGCATTGTGCTGGCCGGCCGCACCTGGCATGGCGAATATCTGGGGCGGATGCCCGCCGCCGACCTGTTCCTGGATGCGTATCCGTACAACGCGGGCACCACCGCCGCCGACGCCTTGTGGATGGGACTGCCGCTCCTGACCCGCTCTGGCCGCACTTTCATCGCCCGGATGGCGGGCAGCCTGCTCAATACCGCCGGGCTCAATGAGTTGATCGCCCACTCGGCACAGGAATACGAGGACAAGGCCGTGCACTGGGCCCAGTCCCCCGAGGCCTACCGTACGCTTCGGGCTCGGGTCCAGGCCGCGCGCGATCAATCGCCGCTCTTCGATGATCGCCGGGCCGCGCGCGATCTTGAGGCCGCCGCACTCGCACTCTGGGACACGCATCTTCAGGGGATCCATTCACGCCGACTGAGTATCGAGCTCGGGTCCGCTGCCGCGTCTCACCGCCCGGCGCTCGGGCCCGATGTCGCCGCCCCCGATAAGCGCACGCACGAGGCGCAGGCGGACGATCCGGCACAGCCTCGAATCGTCCTCGCCTCGGACACCCTGCCCCCCAATCTGCCCGTCGCGCCGCGCCGTCTGCGCGTCCCCCATCGCTGGACGCGTTCGCTGCTGATGGGCCAGGGCATCGACCCCGCTCGGATCGACCTCGTACCACCGGCCGCGCGGCGTCCGCTGCTGCCGCGCTCCGACGATCGCCTCGAGCGCCGGGCTCACGTGCGCGCCCGACTGGGCATCAGTGCAGACGACCGGGTGCTGATCAACCTGGACGGCGCGAGCCGCCTCGCTGGGACGGATCTGCTCTTGCGTGCGCTGGCCGATCTGCACCGCCTGGGTTGGCCGCGCGTCCACCTGCTGATCCGGCCGGGTCCAGGGGATCAGGCACGGTCGATCGAGCAAGCGCTGCAGGACCTTCATGCCGCCGGGACCCCAGTCCCCGACACGGTGATCGGCGCACTGATCGCCGTCCCCGCGCTTTTGCAGGACGACGATCACAGCCGACTTCTGAATCTGGCGGACCTGTACGTGTCGCCGCATCGGGCCCTGCCCACTGACCTGCCGCTGCTCGACGCAGCGCTCGAGGGGCTACCCGTCCTGGCCACCCAGGGCGGCGTCGCCGACGAACTGATCGAGGCGGGCGCAGCACACGGACTCACCGCCACGCTCGAACAGGTGCGCGACAGCGATGGCCGGGAACGCCGCTACCTCGAGCCCGATTATGGTGTGCTGCTGGGTCAACTGATGGAGTGGCTGCAGGGCCGTCCGCTGACGGGCCTGGCACGGGCCTCAGGTCAGGCGCTCTTCGATGCGCGCCAGACGGATGCAGGCCAGCAGATGAGTGCCGCCGCACGCGAGGCGGGATTGTTGTGATGACACCGATCCGGTTTGTCTGCGCCACACGACTCAGCGCCGCCGAGTTCGAGACCGGCTGCGCGCTGGGTCGCTCGCTCGCGCTCTATCGATCCCAGTTCGGAGCCTTGTTTCAGACGCGGCTCTTCGCAGAAAACGCCGAGGGATTACCGACCGTCTACAACCGGGCGATCGATGAGTCGGACAACCATCCGGCCCTGCTGGTCTTCATTCACGATGATGTCTGGCTCACGGATCTGTTCTGGCCCAGCCGATTCCACGAGGCGCTCACACAGTTCGATCTGGTGGGGGTCGCGGGCAGTCGAAGGCGGCTGCCCGGCCAACTCTCCTGGGGTCTGGTGCGCAAGACCGAGGGCAGCATCGGCTGGGATGATCGTGAGTATCTGAGTGGTTGCGTGGCACACGGCCCCCGCACCGAGACACCCGTGATTCAATCGGTCGGGCACTTCGGACCCGCGCGGGTCGAAGTCAAGCTGCTGGATGGCGTCTTGATGCTGGCCCACAGTCAGACGCTGATCCAGCGGGGACTTCGCTTTGATCCCCGCTTCGATTTCCATTTCTATGACCTCGACCTCTGCCGCCAGGCCGAACAGATCGGGCTCAGGATGGGCACCTGGGATCTTTCGCTGATTCACTGCAGCGAGGGCAGTTTCCAGGATCCCCGCTGGCTGACGGCCTACCAGACCTATCTGCAAAAGTGGGGCACATGAATACGGTCCGGCTCTTCACAATCGCCTATCTGCCCGAGCACCGGTCGCGGCTCGAGCCCGGCTTCGAGTGCCTGGACAACATCGCCAACGAACGTCCCGACTGGCGGGAGTACTGGGCGATGCGGCGTTTTCTGCTGAACGAAGCCATGGACGAGGCCACCTGGTACGGCTTTTTTTCGCCCCGGTTCCGGGAAAAAACCGGCCTGTCCGCCGCAGCGGTCCGAGCACGGGTCGATCAGGCTCCAGCAGGCACCGATCTGGTCACGATCTCGCCGCAGCCCGACATCGCCGCGCTCTTTGTCAACACCTTTGCGGGGGGCGAGGCGGTCGACCCCGGTTTCCTGGACACCTTTCATCAGTGCGCGCGGCTCGCCGGTATCGAGATTGATCTGAGCAGCCGCGTGATGTCGCTCAGCCAGACGGTGTTCAGCAATTACTTCGTGGCACGGCCGGCCTTCTGGCGGCGCTGGGTGGCGATTGCCGAGCGGATCTTCAGGGCGGCCGAAGACGAGCCCCAGTCGCCGCTGGCCCGCGCGCTCGACCACGTGACTGGCTATGGCAAGGATGCGCGGCGCAAGGTCTTCATTCTGGAGGGCGTGGCCTCGCTCCTGATCGCAGCAGACCCGACCGTACGGGTGCACGCCGCCAATCCGTTCACGCTCGCCTGGTCGGCTCATTTTGCGTCGCACCGTGACACGGTGATCGACTGCGCGGCGCTGAAGGCCGCGCTGCAGGTCGAGGACCGGCCGGAATACCGCAGACGCTTCGAGTATCTGCGTCGCCAGGTGCTGGCCAGCCTGGGGACCTCTTCCGCTCAGGGCCCGGGCAGTGCCGCGACGGCCCGGGCTCAGGGCGATCCCGTGGTTTTTGCGCAGTTGCCGCCCCAGGCCGCGCGAATCGTATCGGTCGGCGAGGGGCCCGATCCTCTGGGCGCGATCTACCGCGCGCAGCACCCGGGGTGTCAATGGATCGACATCGCGCTGGGTCCCTTGACCGGGTCACGCAGCACCGTGGATCGGCCCGCCGCCGATGCCTGGATCCTCGGCGAGTCCCTGACCCAGACCGAAGACCCCGATGGACTGCTTCGACAGGTGGCGGCTGCCCTGGCCCCCGGCGGGCGGGTGGTCGCCTGCCTGCCCAATGCCCAGCACTGGTCGGCACACGTGGCGCTGAGTACCGGCCAGACGGCCCGAAATCCCTTCACCCGACGCTCAATCCTCGAGCGCTTCGCCCGGAATGGCTACACGGTCACCCAGATGATTGCCCGCAGTCTGCCGCCCGGCGACGAGGGCACGGCCCTCGCGGCCATCCGTGCCCTGGCGCAGGCCGGCGGGGCCGACCCCGATCAGGCCGAGCAGGACGCGCAAGCGCTGTCCTACGTGGTGGTCGCGCAACTGCGCTGAGCGCCGCGCAGCGGCAAGGTCCTGCCGCCGTCCGCCTGTCGGCCCTCGGACAGCTCCGCAGGCATCGATCTTGCTTTTGGCCTGGGTGTCCGTGTGAAGTTTGTCACGGTATGGGCGGTAGCATGCCTGAATTCCGACACCTCTGAACGATTGACGATCCCTCAAAGGCCACGCTTCATGACCGCAGCCCCTCTTCCCCACATTGTCGTCCAGGCCGGCGGACGGGGTAGCCGGCTGCGTCACCACACCTGGAACAAGCCCAAGTGTCTGGTGTCGGTCAACGGCAAGCCCATGCTCTATCACCTGTTCGAGCGCTTCAAGGGCTCGCGGTTCACGGTGATCGGCGACTACGCGTTCGATCAGCTGGAAAAATATCTGGCGGTCAATCCGCCGGGCGTCACCTATACGCTGGTGCGCGCAGCGGGCTCAGGCACCTGTGCCGGCATTGCCCAGGCGCTGACCGGCATCGAGCCGGACGCCCCGCTGGTGATTGTCTGGAGCGACCTGATCGTCGGCGACCTGCCCGCCTGGCCCGACGGCCAGCGGCCCGTGGTCTGTACCACCGATGCCTTCACCTGCCGATGGTCGGTGGGCGACGATGGCCGAATCAGCGAGACGCTGTCCTCCACACGCGGCATTCCGGGCCTCTTCCATTTCCCGCGCAAGGATCAACTGCCCCCGCCGCCCGCGCAAGGCGAATTCGTCGAATGGGTGGCCCAGCACGTGGCGGATCCAGTGGCACTCCACTGCCCGGATCTGCGCGAACTCGGTGACTTCACAACGATCGAATCGCAGAATGAGGCCGCAGGGTTCTCGCGCTTTTTCAATCGGGTGACGGTGGGCGAGGACACCGTCGAAAAAATTGCGATCGACCCGGCCTATGCCGATCTGATCGGCAAGGAGATTGACTGGTATCGCGGCGTCGCGGCGCTGGGCTTTCGCCGCATTCCGGCTGTCGTGCAGGAACAGCCGCTGGTCCTGCAACGCATTCACGGCGAACACCTGTACCGCATCGACGATCTGACCCCGCGCGAGCAGCGCGCGGTCTTTGCAGACTATCTGGACAGCTTGCTCGCGCTGCACGACAAGGCGAGCGAGCCTGCCGTCACCGAGGATATTCGCGAGGTGTATCTGCAGAAGACGATCGCGCGGGTGGAGGCCGTTGCAAGCCTGATCCCCGGCTTTGATCGGGCTTCGACCACCATCAACGGCAAGAAGTGCCGCAACGTGTTCCATCCGCAGTATCGGTCGATGCTTGAAGAGATCACCGGCCAGCTGATACCGGAGCGCTTCACCGCCATTCACGGTGATCCAACCTTCTCCAACACCCTGGTCGATGACAAGCTGCGGGTGTGGTTTATCGACCCACGCGGTTACTTTGCCCGCCGCGGGCTGATGGGCGACCCGTGGTACGACTTTGCCAAGGTGTACTACTCGGCCGTGGGCGGCTATGACGCCTTCAACCGCCGCAAGTTCAAGCTGCATGTGGATGATGAAACGGTGGAGGTCCTGCTCGAGCCGCCGCGCTATGCGCGCACCGCCGAGCAGGTGTTCAGTCATTATTTCCCCCAGGACATGGCGCGCATTCGTGCGATCCATGGCCTGATCTGGCTCGCGCTGTCGGGCTATGCGCGCGACGATCTCGATTCGGTGATCGGTGCGTTCTACCTCGGCCTCTACTGGCTTGAGGACAGCGCCCGCTTGCCCTTCATCCGGTAAAGCCGTGCGCATTCTGCCCCTGACCGACGAACTGACGCTGTGGCAGCGGGTGTTTCCGCTGATCAGCCTCGATGATCAGGTGTTCATCCTGCCGCCCACCGAGAGCATCGGCGACAGCTACATTCCCTTGGGCTTCATTCCGGCCTATCAGGCGCAGCAACACCGGCGGGTCTTCGTGGCCGCATCGGCGCGCTTTCGCAGCCATCGCCGCATGCTCGCACTCTTCGGCCCGGCGATCGAACGGCTTCAATATCTGGATGATGCCTCTTACGATTATGTGATTGATGTCTATAACAACGGTCCGTATTTTCGGGTGAACCAGGACGAGCCCCGCCACACGGGCGCCAACAAGCTCGCTAATGTCGTGCACCCGGGCTTTGGTTCGAATGCGGTTGGCTGGCTGGATCGCGGGCTACCCATCTTCGATGTCTACCGGATTCATCTGGGCCTGGACCGGCTCGCGCGCTTCTCGCCGCACCCGGTGTCTCAGGAATCAGCGCTGGCGGCCACTCAACGGTTCGACGAGCTGGGCCTGCACGCCGGGCAGACCGTGATCCTCTACCCCGATGTCCGCACAGTCACCGGCGTCGGGCCCGCCGAGATCGAGCAGTGCGTGGCCCGCTGCCGGGCCCTCGGGCTGGATGTCGTGATCGATTCAGAGCGAGACGCGTATTCGGTGTCGGCGCCCGTGATTCGACTGCCGCTGGCAGAGATCGTTCCCTTCATGGATCGCTGTGGCCATGCGCTGATCGTGCGCTCGGGCATGGCGGATCTGAGTCTGGGCTCAACCGCACGGCGAGGCGTGCTGTATCCCAGCATGAAGATGATCCAGACCTTTTCAATTCTTGAGCACGGTGGTGCGGTGGGTGAATTCAGCATTGACCAGGCCGGCTGGGTGGATGCGCTCACCGGCTTCATCAGTGCGAGTCGCCGCGTGACCGAACTGGAGGCTCAGGCATGAGCAAGACCGCCCGCGCACGAAAGCCGGCCGCTCCCGCTGCACGGCCGGTGGCCGCGCCCGGCCTGGTTGAACAGGCGATGCAAAAGCAGGCCGCAGGCGAGCTCGACACTGCGGGCGCCCTGCTCCGACAGGCGCTCAGTCAGGAGCCCGGCAATGTCGCCGCACTCTATACGATGGCGTCCATCGAGTCGGCGCGTGGCGCGCACGAGTCGGCGCTGGAATGGATCAATCGGGCGCTGTCGGGGCGGCCCGACTTTGCGCAGAGCTATCTCAGCCGGTCGATCATCCTGACGCGTCTGGGCCGCTTAGCGGCCGCGCTGGACGACGCCGAGCGGGCGCTGGCTCTGAATGGCGGGCTGCAGGCGGCCGAGCGCCAGCGCGCGTTACTGGTCCAGGCAATGGCCGGCGGGACGGTGCCCGGGGTGCGTGCCCCGACCGGCAGGCCGCCCGACCCCAACCCGAATACCGCCCGCGCCGCGCCAGTCAGCGAAGCGGTCGCGCTTGCGCGACGTCAGGCCAATGCACAAGTGGCTGCGGGCATGCAACTGCAAGAGGCCGGGCAGCCCGATGCGGCGGCTCAGGCCTTTCAAGCCGCCCTGCAGCTGGACCCGGAGAGCTTCTCGGCACTCTATTCCCTGGGCTTCTATTACAGCCAACGAGGAGATGCCGAGCAGACGATCAGCTATTTTGAACGTGCAGTGAAGGCCCGCCCACAGGATGCGCGCGGCTGGTTTGCCCTGGGCACCGTCCTGATGGGCCGCGCACTATACGAGGCCGCGCTGGAGGCCTTTGATCAGGCCATTCAGAATGACCCCAAGTATGTCGACGCCTATAACAACAAGGCGGTGTTACTGACGCACCTGCGTCGGACAAAGGATGCGCTGGAGACCGCCGAGGCGGGTCTGGCCATCGACCCGGACAACCCCGAGCTGCTCGAGAAAAAAGGCGACTTTCTCACCAAGGCCTCCTACCAGGCCGCGGCTGCCGTGTTTGATCGGCTGCGCCAGATCAAACCCGATTTTGAATATGCCGAGGGCCGGCATGCATTCTCACGAATGCACTGCTGTGACTGGACGGGGTATGAGGAGAACCGGCAGCGCATCATCGAAGGCGTACGTGCGGGGCGGCGAATGTGCATGCCCCTGGCCTTCATGGCAATGAGCGATGATGCTTATGACGCGAGGCGCTGTGCGGAGATCTTTGGGGCGCATCGCTTCCCGGCCGCACCTGAGCCGCTGTGGCGTGGCGAGCGCTATCGCCACCGCAAGACCCGGGTGGCGTTTGTCTCTGCGGATTTCAGAATGCATCCGGTGGGTTACTTGCTGATTGGCATGATCGAGAGCCTGGACCGGCAGCGATTTGAATCGATTGGTGTGTCGCTGGGGGTGCGGGACGGCAGCGAGCTGTATCCGCGATTCAGAAATGCCTTCGATCATTACCTGGATTGTCACGACAAGACTGCGGCGGAGATCGCGCGTCTGATGCGGGCGATGGAAGTAGATATCGCAATTGACTTGTCAGGGTATACCGCGGGTTCACGCATCGATATCCTGTCGCATCGGCCAGCACCCGTGCAGATGGGGTATCTCGGCTTTCCGGGCACACTCGCGTTGCCCTATGTTGATTACATCATTGCCGACCGCTATACGATTCCCGAATCGATGCAGGCGGCGTATAGCGAAAAGGTACTCTACCTGCCGCACTGCTATCTGCCCCGCGATACTTCGGTCATACCTGCGCCAGAGGGACCGCCCCGCGAACAGTGGGGCCTGCCCGACGAGGGGGTGGTCTTTTGCAGTTTCAATCATGACTACAAGATCACGCCGACGATGTTTGACGTGTGGGCGGATTTGCTGAGAGAGACGCCCGACAGCGTGCTATGGTTGATGAAACTGAACGAGGATGCCGAGCGCAATTTGCTGGCGGCTGCACGCGCGCGCGATGTGGACCCGAAACGACTGGTGTTTGCCACCCGCGTGCCCCGTATCGAAGACCATCTGGCGCGTCTGAGGCACGCAGATGTGTATCTGGACACCTATCCGTACAACGGACATACTACAACCAGTGACGTGCTCCTTTCGGGGGTTGACGTCGTGACCCTTTCCGGAACCAGTTTCGCGAGCAGGGTGTCGGGCAGTCTTCTGACCGACTTTGCCCTTGGCGGTAGCGTGTCTGCGGATTTGAGCCAGTACCGCCATCGAGCGATGCAACTTGCCGCCAGCGCAGAAAGTCGAAGAAGCGAACGACTCGAAACCGAGAATATTGCCGCCCGCCGCTGGCCGGTGGATTCGGGGCAGCAGGGGGAGGGGTTAGGCGAGGTGTTGGGGGGAGTGGGGTAATGAGAATTGCAGTTGCAGGCATGGGGTATGTCGGTTTAGCCAATGCCGTGCTGTTGAGCATGCAACACGAGGTCACGGCGCTCGACCTCTCAAAAGCCAAGGTTGACCTCGTCAACTCAAAACTAAGCCCAATCCACGATCTCGAAATCAGCAAACGGCTGGCAGCAGGACACTTGAATCTCAAGGCCACGACCGACAAACATCTGACGTACGCTAACGCTGACTATGTGGTTGTGGCCACACCGACCGATTACGACGCAGAAACGAATCAATTCGATACGCAAAGCGTGGAATCGGTTATCCATGACGTGATCGCCATCAATCCTCTTGCCTGGATCATCGTCCGATCAACCGTACCTGTGGGCTTCACCAATCAAATCAAACAGCGCACCGGCCACGCACGGATCGCATTCTGCCCGGAGTTTCTTAGAGAAGGGCAAGCGCTGAACGACTGTCTGAATCCCAGCCGTATCGTGATCGGCGACCCAAGTGATGCCACCCGCCAGTTCGCGCAGATGCTGAGTGCCGCAGCGGAGAAGCGTGACGTTGACATAGTGATCACCGGCAGCCAGGAAGCAGAGGCCATCAAACTCTTTGCAAACACCTATCTGGCCATGCGAGTTGCCTACTTCAATGAGCTGGACAGCTATGCAGCCACCCACGGACTAGACACCCGCCAAATCATCGATGGTGTCTGCCTAGACCCGCGGATTGGTCCACATTACAACAACCCGAGCTTTGGCTATGGCGGATATTGCCTGCCGAAGGACACCAAGCAGCTCTTGGCAAATTATGGCTTGGTCCCACAGGCGCTCATCCAGGCCATTGT
>JBDLRB010000090.1:0-3303 GCA_039800205.1 Pseudomonadota bacterium
GAAACGCTCGATTGCAGATGGCAAGATTCGAGCACTGGCCGCAGGACGTGACCTCTACGAACGCGCCGGTACCTGATCCGCTGCCCTTGACCCCTGACCGATGTATTCGGGAGCGAGACCCATGAGCACATCCCCCGCCGCACACCCAACGGGCTTCGCCAGCGTCGATGCGCTCGAAGACTTCATGACCCAGCCATCTGCGGAGCTGATCGCTGATCTGGCCGCCACGCCGGGCGACCTGATGATCCTGGGTGTGGGCGGCAAAATGGGCCCCACGCTGGCGCGGATGGCCAAACGGGCTGCGCCGAACAAAAGAGTGATCGGCGTCGCCCGATTCTCCGAACCGGGTCTGGCGCAGCGCCTGGCTGCCTACGGCATCGAGCCCCTGTCGTGCGACCTCCTGGACCGCGACGCGATTGCACGCCTGCCGGGCGCAGCAGAGGGGATCACCAACCTCGTCTTCATGGCCGGTCACAAGTTTGGCGCCCAGGGCAATCCGAGCCACACCTGGGCGATGAATGTCGCGGTGCCGTGGATGGTTGCCGAGCACTTTCAATCCTGCCGGATTGTTGTGTTCTCAACGGCCTGTGTATACCCGTTCGTTGATGTGACGGGCCCGGGCGCAAATGAACAACTGGCGGCGACCCCACCGCCGGGTGATTATGCGAATTCGTGTGTGGGGCGCGAGATGATGTTCGAGTTCGGCTCGCGCAAATGGGGAACGCCGGGCCGCCTGGTTAGACTGTCCTACGCGATCGATATGCGCTATGGCGTCCTGCGCGATGTCGCAGACGCTGTCTTCCATCAACGCCCACTCGACCTGCGCATGGGACATGCCGATGTCATCTGGCAGGGTGATGCCAACGAGCAATCCTTGCGCCTGCTGGCGCATTGCACCGCACCGACAAGCCCCATCAACATTACGGGCCCGGCACACACCTCGATCCGATGGCTGGCCGGACAGTTCGCGCAGCGAATGGGACGCCAGGCAATATTGAATGGCACGGAGGCTGAATCGGCCTGGCTGCTCGATACCGGCCTGTCCCAGCAACTGTTCGGCGCGCCGCCGATCCCGATCGACACCATGATTGACTGGGTCGCAGACTGGGTGATGCGGGGCGGGGAGAGTCTGGGTAAGCCCACGCACTTTCAAGCGCGAGATGGCAAGTACTGATTCGGTGCCCCCACTCAAAGCCCCCGGCAGCGAACCCGCCCCATCGGACGAGACAGGGACTGACCGCGATGCGGTCATTTCTGCGCTCGGCCCATCGGATCTCACCGACCTGGTCGCACTCTCCGCGGCGTCACACTGGAACCAGAATGCGGACGACTGGCAGTGGATGCTCAGCGCGGGGCGCGCACGCGGCATCCGCAGACACGGCCAGGTGATTGCCTCGACGCTGGTGCTGCCCTGGCCTTCGAAGGCACACGACCCTGCCTCCAGGCAGAATCACACACCACTGCAGTCGCCCGTATGGATCAGCATGGTGCTGGTTCGACCCGATCATCGCGGCCAGGGCTTTGCCCGCCGCCTGCTGCAGGAGTCGCTCGACTGGCTCGACGCCCCCGAGCAGGGCCATCTGATCCCGGTGCTCGATGCAACACCCGCGGGTCGCGCCATCTACCTGCAAGCGGGCTTTCAGGACTGCTGGACCTTCACTCGCTGGCAGGGTCACGGGTCACGTGCATCCACCGGATTGGCCGATCATGAATGGGTCATTGAAGACATCGCAGGATCCGGAGATCCGGCAAAAAAACCATCCGCCTTCGAAGCCATCTCAAGCCTCGACCGCCTCGCCTTTGGCGCCGACCGACGGGGCCTGCTGTCTGATCTGATCGCGCGCGCGCCCTCGCTGGCCTTGCAGGCTTCGCAAGCGAATCCCCACCTCAGCCCACCCATCGGATTCGTGCTGGCCCGTCCGGGCTCCCGGGCGACACAGATTGGCCCGATCGTCGCACAGGACGCTGCGACGGCCCTGGCACTGCTGAGCGCCGCCCTTGAGCGGGTCGAAGGTCCTGTCTTTATCGATATCCCAGACCATTGCGCGGCCATGGTCGCCGCACTCCAGGCTGCAGGGTTTTCTGTGCAACGCCCATTTACGCGAATGCTGCGGGGCCCTGCTGAGGGATTGCCAGGTGACCGGGCACTGACCTGGGCGATAGCCGGCCCCGAGCTCGGCTAGGCAGAACGTCAGCCGAAGGCTCAGTGCATCGCAGAACCCACGCCACACGTGGGCCCCACGATGTGAAGGAGCTTATTTCTTCATGCGAATCGAACGATCAAGGAAGCTGTTGTCGTACACCGTCCTGACATCAAAAGGCTTGTCGATGCCGATGTACTCGCGGACCAGCTCGTAGTCCTTTTTCATCCGCCCGTCCTCGTGGATACCCAGCGCCATCTCGCGAGCGAATTTGTCGCTCATCAGCACTTCGACCAAGGACCAGTTCACCATTTCGTTGTCCAGCTTCAGCGCGCCATTGGCATCGATGAGCGCCTGGACGCAGGGCTTGGGACTGTCAACACACGCCGCAAAGGCACGCTGGGTGACCCGGACGAATTTCTCGATGGCTCCGCGATTTTTCTCGAGGAACGCACGATTGACGATCACCGAATTGCCGTACGGATTGAGGCCGGCATCCCGCCAGGCCAGAAAGCCCATGTCGTTGCCGAGTTGCGCCTGGAAGATGTGGTGGATGTTGTAGAACGATGTCGTGGCATCAATCGACTTGGCCTTCAACGCAGAGAGCTTGGCGTTGGCGTCGATGTTGACCCAGGTGATGGATTTGGGATCGATCCCGTTTGCCTTGGCCAGCGCAGGCCACATCGTGCGGGCACCGTCGGCCGCGGGATTGCCAATTTTCTTGCCGACGAGATCTTTCACCGACTTGATGCCAGAACTCTTCAACCAATAGAGCCCCTGCGGGGAATTGGCGTAGACGTTGTACACGGCAACAAGATTCGCGCCCTTGCCCTTGGCGACCAGCACGCCCCCCATGTCAGCGAGCCCCACCGGATTGGCCCCCGCACCCACTTTCTGCGTAGCGAGCGCTGAACCCCGACCCGGCTCGAGGTTCACATCAAGGCCTTCACGGGCGTACCAGCCCTGCTTCTTGGCGTAATAGTAGGGTGCATGGTCGCCACCCGGCACCCAGTTCAGCACGAAGTCGATTTTCGTCTGGGCCATAGCCGGCGCCAGTGCGATGGACGCAACGACGGCCGCCCCGATCGCGGTCAGTGACTTGAGATTGATCTTCACGTGGTCTCCCTTTTTGAATGTCTCTCAATCGTGAATGTAAGATCCG
>JBDLRB010000091.1:0-3440 GCA_039800205.1 Pseudomonadota bacterium
TCCACTTGTAGTAGTCGGGCGAGCAGGTGGCCACCTCGCGGCTCCAGTCGATGGCCAGCCCCATCGCCTGCATCTGCTTCTTCATGTAGGCGATGTTGTCCCAGGTCCAGCGTGCGGGCGCCACATTGTTTTTCATTGCCGCGTTTTCGGCGGGTAGTCCGAAGGCGTCCCAGCCCATGGGCATCAGCACGTTGTAGCCCTGCATGCGCAGGTGCCGGTACATCACATCGTTGATCGTGTAGTTCCGGACATGCCCCATGTGAAGCTTGCCCGATGGGTAGGGCAGCATCGAGCAGGCGTAGAACTTCCCCTTCGGAAAGCGCGGATCGTTCTCGACCGCACGGTAGGCGTCAATCGCGCCCCAGTGCTGCTGGGTGGCCTGTTCGATCGAGCGGGCGTCGTACTTTTCTTGCATGGCTGAAAGGCGGAGGGGAAAAGGCGAAAGTGTACCGGGTCGCATCCGTCCAGGGGCGGGTTTCCAAATCCGAGCAGTGCGCCCCCGGCATTGCCAGCCGTTTGAAAAAATGGTTTAGAGTCCGGGACCTTACCAATCCTGACCAGAACTATTCCAGGCACGCGCCTGAGTTGTCGAGATGACCCATCCTGTCCGTCCTGTCGAACGAGAAGGCCCACCTGCGGGGTCCGCGATCCTGCGCGCGTTCAAGGTCCTGGACGTCATTTCCGATGTACCCGAGGGTCTGGGTCTGGCCGAGATCTGCCTGAGGGTCGGGCTGCCCAAGCCGACCGTTTTCCGCATTCTGTGCACGCTCGAGCACGAGGGCCTGATCGTTCGGCAACCCGGGCAACGCCGATACCAGGCGGGAGACCGCCTGAGCCGTTTCGCCACCGCGGTGTTGATGGGCTCGCCCCATCGGTCCGCACGACGGGCGATCCTCGACGAATTGGTCGAACAGATCGGTGAGACCTGCAACCTGACGGTACCCAATGGCTACGAAGTACTTTATATCGATCGGGTCGAGACCGGGCGTCCGATCACGACGGGCGTACGGCAGGGATCGGGTGCACCCCTCTACGCGGCGGCCAGCGGCAAGCTGTTTCTCAGCGAATTGTCCGAGCGAGCCCGGGAGCGGTTCAGCCGACAGGTTCCACGTGTGGCCTGGACCCGTCAGACCCTGATCGAACGCGCGGCGCTCGACCAGGAACTGCGGCGGATCCGGATGCAGGGCTACGCCACCGAGTGTGGCGAATACCTGCCCGGTCGATGCTGTATTGCCGTTCCCGTCCGCGGTCTGGCCGGGCGGATCGTCGCTGCACTGTCGGTCGAAGCGGCGACCGAGCGCACCCCGCTCGCCGACCTGATCGAGTTCGTCCCGCAGATCAGGATCGCGGCGAACGCGATTGCCGAGACCTTCGACGCCTGAGGGCGGCTCATCCAGAGCGGTCAGATGACCTTCTGGTGGCGCAGTTCGCCAATCGTTTCCGCACCGAATCCCAGCTCCGCGAGGATCGCGTCGGTGTGCTCGCCCAGCGCAGGCACGGGCCCCATGTTCGGGTCCGGATTCCCAGGGGGCCGCCAGCTGCGAATCGGGCCGTTGGGGGTTTGTACCGTTTGCCAGATCCGGCGGGCCGCGTGTTGCGGGTGTTGCCACAGGTCCGCGACCGTATTGACCTGACCGAAGGCGATCTGAGCCTGCTCGAGAAGCGCGACCACCTGGTCGGCCGTCTTGTCGGCGAAGGCGGCCTCGATCCGTGCGTGCAGTCGTTCGCGTGCGGCCAGCCGTTTGGCATTGCCCCGCAGTTCAGGGTCGTCGGCCAGCGCTTCGTCGGCCAGCACGATTCGGCAAAACGCCCCCCACTCGCGTTCGTTCTGGACGGCCAGCATGACCGTTTGCCCGTCGCCACAGCGAAACGGACCGTAGGGGCAAATGCTCGCGTGGCGTGCGCCTGCGCGCGGCGGGGGCGGCGCACCGTCATATCCGTAGTACAGCGGAAAGCCCATCCACTCGGTCATCGATTCCAGCATGGACACATCGATTCGACGGCCTCGGCCGGTCTGGCCCCGCTCGATCAGCGCGGCCAGAATGGTGCTGTAGGCGTACATGCCTGCAGCGATGTCGACGATCGAACTGCCCGCTTTGGCCATCTCGTTTTCGGTCCCGGTGATCGACAGGAAGGCGGCCTCGCTCTGGACCAGCAAATCGTAGGCTTTGCGGTCACGGTAGGGGCCACTGTCCCCGTAACCCGAGATGTCGCAGACGATCAGACGGGGATGGGTGGGCGAAAGCTGTTCGTGGGATAGACCCAGCCGCGCCGCCGCGCCCGGTGCCAGGTTTTGAACCAGTACATCGGCGCGCTCGACGAGGCGCATCAGGACTGCGCGTCCGGCTTCGGCCTTGAGGTCCAGGGTCAGGCTTTCCTTCGAACGGTTGACCCACACGAAATGCGAGCTCAGCCCCTGCGCGCGCGTGTCATAGGCTCGCGCAAAGTCGCCGCCCTCGGGACGTTCGATCTTGATCACCCGGGCGCCGAGATCGGCGAGTTGACGGGTGCAAAACGGCGCCGCGATTGCCTGTTCGAGTGCGATCACAGTCAGTCCGGTCAGTGGGGTCATCGGTCGGCCTTGTACTTTTTGGGTCGTTCACTGGATTGTGCGCGAAAACGGTCGGCTGAATCGGGCCGCCACGCCAGAGCATGCCGAACAAAACCATCGACCAGCCCCGAGCGGTGCCGCTGGCTGTGCGAGACGATCCAGAATACCCGGCGGAGCGAGCGGGCGACGGTGCGGCTGGGCGGGGCGATTTCGATCAGCCGGCCGTCGGCGAGTTCGGCCGTGACTGCCATTCGGCTCAGGCAACCCAGCGCGTCGCTCGCCATCACCAGGGTTTTCATGGCCTGCGGGTCGTTGACCTGGACCTGCGACCGCACCTGCGGCAAGACCGATGCCATGGCCTGCAGAAAGAGTTCGCGCGTGCCTGATCCCGGCTCGCGCATGACCCACTCGGCGTCTGCCAGACAGGCCGCCGGACGGGCGCCTGCAGCGACTGCCGCGACGATCGGGTGGCCCGCCCGCGCGAACAGACACAGCGTGTCGTCGAGCCAGGGGCGGCGCACCAGCTGATCGTCGGTGACCGGACCCTCGATCAGGGCACAGTCCAACGTGTGCTGGCGTAGTCGATCGATCAGCTCGTGCGTATTGGCGACGGCCAGAGACAGGCGGACGCGCGACCGCAGTTTGAGGAAATCGCCGATCAGTGCGGGCGCAACGAACGGGCCGATGGTGTGGGAGGCGCCGAGCGCAAGGGCGCCGCCCGCCTGATCGGGGGCCACGGCCCGCTCGGCGAATTCCAGCGTCCGGTCCAGGAGCTCGAGGGCGTGCGGCAGGAGCTCGCGCCCCGTGGTCGAGAGGCCCAGCCGCCGTCCCTGACGTTCGAAGAGCGCCACACCCAAGGACGATTCCAGATCCTGCAGCGCCATGCTGA
>JBDLRB010000092.1:0-12816 GCA_039800205.1 Pseudomonadota bacterium
CCCGCATTCACCACCAGCACATCCGGTCCTGCACCCCGACCCAGGTCGGTCACCGTATCGATCCCGAAATCCACCGTGAACGTGTCCGCGCCCTCGCCCCCGCTCAACAGATCGTTGGCCAGCCCCCCCGTGATCGTGTCTGCCCCGTCTCCGCCCGAAATCGTGTCCGCACGCCCAGACCCCACCAGCACCGTGCCTGCGCCAATATTGCTCAGACTCCAACCATTGCCCTCGACGATCGACGACAGATTGACCGCATGACCCTCGGTCTGCAGCCGCGCCTGACCCAGATTGCGCGAGGACACCCCCGCCGTCCACGGCCCCACCACCCGCGCATCAACCGCCACTCCCGTCGACACCCTCAGGATGTCCGCCCCAAGGCCCAGATCCATCACCCGATCCACGCCCGCATCCACCTCGAAGGTGTCAACCCCCGCACCCCCTCTCAGTTCGTCGTCACCCTCGCGGCCCCTCAGCGTGTCCTCGCCCACCCCGCCTTCGAGCGTGTCATTCAGCTGCGATCCCACAAAGCGGGCTGCACTACCCGTGTTGATCACCCGCCAACCCAGGCCCTCGACAATCGCATCCAGATCGATGTCCAGACCCGCCGTGCGCAAATCCACCGTGCCGTAGTTGGCCGAGGTGGACCCCGCCACCCAGGCCTCGACGGCCGTCGCCTGCGCGCTCGCCCCCGCCCGTACGATCAGGATGTCAGCGCTGCCCGACCCATCGCCCCGGCCCAGGTCGGTGATAGTGTCGACCCCCGCATCCACATCGAAGAAATCATTGCCCACACTGCCCGTCAGCCGGTCGTCCCCGCCCGAGCCCCGCAGCGTGTCATCCCCTGTGCCCCCCAGGAGCGTATCGTTGAGCGCCGAGCCCACGAACTGCGTCGCAGACCCCGTGTTGCTCACCCGCCAACCCAGCCCGGACACCACCGCGCTCAGATCCACCGCAAAACCCGCACTGCTCAGGTCCGCTTCACCGTCGTTTCGACTGAGCCCACTCGCTGTCCACCCCTGCACCACCTCCGCCTCGGCCCGCGCAGCCACTTCAACAACTAGGTCGTCGCGATCGACGCCCAGATCGAGGATCACATCCGTCCCGCCCTGCGCGACGAACCGGTCCTCGCCGCCGCGGCCAGTGAGCGTGTCATTGCCCGGACCGCCGCTCAGCGTATCGTCGTACGCGGAGCCCGCCAGCCGCTCGATGCTGATCAGCACATCGTTGCCATCTCCACCCGTCGTTCGCTGGGTGTCGAGATTGGCATCCACCCCGGCGGGCGCATCCCGATAATCGGCGAGATCGTTGCCGGCGAGCCCGCCGTCAATCGTGTCATCGCCCAGATTGCCAAAGATCGTGTCGTCGTTGCTGCCGCCGATCAGGAACGGATCGTCCAGCGGGCTGCCGACGATGGTCCAGGGCTGAACGCCCAGCAGGAAGCGGTAGACGCCTGCGCCCGTGATGACGGTGTCACCCACCAGATCGACGGTGAAGCCGCCGAGCCCGTCCACCCGAAGCTCGGCCGGTACGTCATAGACGAGTCTGAGATCGACCCGATTCGTGCCCTCGTCTCCGTCGATTCGAAGCTCAGTGGGGGTGACGATCTCGAACCAGTCGTCCCCCGGCCCGCCAGCGAGGGTGTCTCGGTCGCTGCCATAAATGAAGTCGTCGCCTCCGCCGCCCAGGATCCAGTCCGTCCCCGGGCCGCCATTCAAGGTGTCGGGCGCCGACCCGCCAATCAGCGTGTCGTTGCCCGCCTCACCGTTATAGTTGACCGAGAGGTCGCCCCCGATCATCAGATCATCGAGCGGCGTGCTTCGCGCTGGAATGGCCTCAAGCTGAACGCTGAATACGACCTCGTCCGCCGAAGCGGTGAGCGCACTTGCCGCGGAGGTGAATTGGCTGACCACACGATGCTCGCCCGCCCGATCGAGAAAGGCTTGCGGCACGAGCAAGACGACCGACCCCGAAGCGCGATGCTGATCGGTGACGAGCGTGGACAGGGTCAGGCTTTGGCCCAGGGGGTTGGTCACAACCGCAGCCAACCGGTCGCCCGGAGTTGCGCGGTCCGGAAGCTCGTACATGAGGCGGATACCGCCCTGCTCGTCGATATCGCGCCAGTTGGCTGTGCCATCCTCACCGGCGGAGGTCAGTGGGGCCTGCAGTGCAATCGGCGTGTTGGACAGAATGATTTCGAAATCGCCGGAAACGCGAGAGGCGGTCCCGGGGAGCTCGATCTGCGCTCGATAGGTGTAGCTTTGACCGGCCGGCAATTCGGAGAGTTCGGCGCGCAGTAACGATGCGCCATTGCCATCCAGGAAGGTCCAGCTCTTTTCGGACACGACGGCATCGCCCACCGCAACACCGTTTCGGTAGATCACGAGGCGCTCGGTCGAGCCCAGGGGCGCGGTCAGGCTGCCGATCAGCAGAGGCGACGCATCATCGATTGTCGCCCCGGAAAACACCAGTCCGCGCAGGGGACCGGCATCATCCTCGACCGACAGAATGCGAACCTGGCTGAGCTGAATGGCGGTCTCGAGGGGCGCAGAGGCATTGCCGGCCTGGTCGAGCGCGATCAGCTGGATGGTTTCGCCCGCCAGCAGTGGACGGCCAAGGCGGATGGCCCAACTGCCCACATCGCCCGCATAGTCCGAGTGCCCCAGAAGCGTTCCGTCCGATTTCTGGGCCAGTACGCGACTGCCACTGTCCGTGCGGCCGGAAAGCCAAAGCCCCTCAGCGCTCGCGAGGGTGGGGGTGTTGGGGGCCAGGGTATCGACTACAACCCTCGTGTTGAGGGCGATCGTGCTTGAATTGCGCCCCACATAGGTGGCCGCCAGATCGTACGGGCCGTCGCGCACCACGTCTGTCAAGGGGAACGGAAGCGTGAGTCGACCGGCATCGAGGTCGGGCTGCGCCAGCGTGACGCTGAGGATGCGTTCGCCGCCGCTGGGCACGGTAACGACGATTCGGACGATATCGCCCAGACGCGCGCCCGCGGGCACGCCGACCTCGAACTGAAGCGCGGGCTCGGGTAGTTCGGACAGGTTGATGAACCCGTCCTCTCCGCGAGTGGCCACCAGACCCAGACTGGCCGCCCCCACCGCGCGCCGGGCGAGGCTGGAGACATTGCCCAGGTCATCGATGGTCCGTGCCTCGACCTTCAGGGGCAACTCCTGACCCGCATCCAGTCGAAAATGCCAGAGGCCGGTCTGGTCGACCTTGACCGTCCGGGGTTCGCCCGCCAGACCGTCCTGATCAACCAGGGTCAATTGGACGTCCGACCCGGGCGTCCCCGAGCCCTGGACCAGCGCGCGGCTGATGCTGAGCACCTTGGGAGCAACCGGAACACTGAGCGGCACGCCGAGTTCAGCGCCCAGCACGTCATAGGCAACGAGCGTCAAGGCGTCGTTTTCAGAGGTTCGGGGAACGAGGACATTGAAGCGCCCATCCGCCCCCACCGTGAAATCAAAGACGGATGCCTGACCCGAAGGCAACGCAAGCCGAACGATACGTAGCGCTCCGCCTGGCGCCGCTGTACCGAGGAGCCGGAGAGCACCGTTGGCCTCGACGATCTGATCATCGATTCGAACATCGCCCAACAGGCTTTTTTGCAGCACCACGGCATCGGCAGAGGCTCCGCTGAGGACAAATGTGCCCACCCCCTCACGAGCCGCCGACAGGGCAATCGATGCGCCCTGATCCAGGAGGCTACGCCCGATCGCGGTCAGCGTACCGGGCTCGCCCGCCTCGGCACTGGCACGCAATTGGGTCTCGAACTGATCGAGCGTATTGGCCACGCTTCGGGCGTTGAGCGCATCGACCCCGGAAAGCTTGGCGAGCACGAGGCCGTATTTCTGCGAATCACTGAGCGACAGGGGATCGGACGTCGTCGAGAAGGCTGCAGCGTTGGTGGGCGTCGGCCGAGCCAGGAGATCATCGCCGGCCAGACCAAAGGCGCGGGCGACATCACTATTGGCCTGGCGGATGACGGCCGAATCGAGCACCCGGATACCGTCGCTGCGCTCGAGGATTTCGGTGGCGCCCGCCAGCCGGGCGGCGAGTTCGGTCAGGGGCGTGACGTGCGCATCGAAGAAAACCGTTGACCCCCGCTTGCCCGCCAGGGCGGCGGCGTCGTCGATCACCGCGACTGCGTGAAGCGTTGTATTGAGTGACTGCGCGGAGGCCGTGACCTCGTCCAGATAATTGGCCGCCGGACCGTTGAGATCGGTCGCACGGATGACGACCGGCCCCCGATAATCGTTGCCCGCGAGCCGGGCGACCCAGGTCCCGTCGGATTTGACCAGCACGTAGTCGACCCGAACGTCCCGCTCATCGTAAAGCGCGAGCGCCTGGCCCTGCGCATCGAACAGACGGATGCCGATCCCACCGGAGACGGGACCGGCGGTCACACTGCCGGCAATCTCGGTAAAGGGCTCGACCTGAAAGGTCTGCTCGATCGCCGGGCCCACCCGCCCCTGCGGGTCGATCAGTCGGGCACGGAGCGTCCAGGCTCCTGCGATCTGGCCAACATTGGGATCGGTCAGATCGGCGGCATCGAGCCTGACCGACATCCAGAGGTCCGCCCGGTCGGCCTCCGAGATCGTCAGATCTCGGATATTGCGCACTGCGCCCAGCGGGCTGACCAGCGCGATCGTGACGCGGGCCCCCTCCTTCAGACCTGAATCCAGACGCAGGAGCATCTCGGACCCGTCCGCCAGTTCGCTACGGGTGAGGACTCCATCGGACGCCTCGGTCAGGAGGAGCTCCTTCAGCACCGGAGGGGGCGGCTCGACCACGGGGGGCGGTGCGCTCGAACCGCCCCCTCCCCCGCCAGCCAGGAGGCCAATACCCAGCAACCCAGCACCGGCCGTACCGAGGGTGCTGAGGCCCGTACCGCTGGCGGATGCAGACGCCGGAATGACGGGCTCGGCGGCCTTGACCTCGGGCATCCGAAAGGGCACGAGCTCCAGCACGGTGCCGCCGTCCGCCAGGACTTCGGCCGTCAGCGCCTCGCCGGCCCCCGTCGCATAGTGCTGCCAGGTCTCGCCGCCCGGGCGCGACCCCAGGCGATTGGCCCATTCGCCCTCTTCCTCGAAAAAACTCTCGATCGTGAGCTGGGTCTGCTCCTGCGCATCCAGACTGATGAGCAGCGACTGACCGACGCGGCGGGCACGGACGGATCGTACGGGTCGTCCGCTGGACGCATCAAGGATCTCGAACGTTTCGCCCGACAGGGATCCGATTCGAACCGCGCGCCCCGCCGTCACGGTGATCTGACGCGAGGATTCCCCGCCGGCCGACCAGGCAATCACGCGGTACGCCTGGGGCGCCGCTCCCCGAGAGAAAAAGAAGTCCATTCAACCGTCTCCCGGCGAGCCGCTTCCGGTTCGGCGTTCAATACGACGCACGAACCGGTGGCCCCTCGCCGCTGGAATCAAGCGCTGAGGCCGTGTTAAATCTTTACTGGTGTGGTGATCGACCAGGCGAGTCGAAACTTGAGTCCGAACAGGATCCAGACGGCCCGGCATCACCGGTTACCATAGCAGACGCTTCAGGCATTCATCTCATCCGTTTGCCTTAGGTCGTAAGGCGGGAGAGCGCTTGCGGACCACGGCGATTCAACCTGGAGGCTTCATGTCGTCCGATTCTCGAGACCCATTAAAAAAAGACTTCTGGGGCGGGCTTTTTCTGACCGGCGCCGGTGTGCTGTTCAGCGTGGGGGCGTGGCTGCACTATCCCCTGGGCACCCTGGTCGACATGGGGCCCGGAATGTTCCCGATGGGCCTTGGGATTTTGCTGGCCGCCTTGGGTGCCCTGATCATGCTGCCTGCGCTCGTCCGCGGCGGGTTCGGGCGCCTCGCGGTCGACGGGCGGTCGCTGCTTGCCATTGCTGGCGGCACGCTCGCCTTCATTCTGACGGTCGAGCGATTCGGTCTGGCGGTCGCCGTCCTGAGCCTCACTTGGCTCTCATCGCTTGCCGTCAAGCGCCTGAGCACGGTCAGAGCGCTCGGACTCGGCGTCGCCCTGACCGCTGTGATCTGGCTCGTGTTCGTCTACGGACTGGGTGTTCCGCTCCAACTTCTTGCCTGGAATCTCCGATGAACTGGCTGGAATACCTGACCGTCGGGCTGGCACAGGCCCTGTCGCTGTCGACCCTGACCTACTGCTTCCTGGGTGTGCTCATGGGTATGCTGGTGGGTGTGTTGCCCGGGATCGGTGCGCTCGCGGCCATCGCGCTCCTGCTGCCCTACACCTACGACCTCAGCCCCACCGATGCCCTGGTGATGCTGGCGGGGGTCTATTACGGGTCAGCCTACGGCGGATCGATCGCATCGATTCTGCTGAACCTGCCCGGCACACCCTCGTCGGCAGTCGCCTGCCTGGACGGCTACCCGATGGCGCGCCAGGGTCGGGCCGGCGTCGCACTCCTGATGACCACCATCGGATCGTTTGTCGGCGCAACGATCGGCATCCTGCTGCTGATGGCCTTCGCGCCCGCCATCGCCCACTTCGCGCTCGACTTTCGTCCGGCAGACTATTTCTCGATGATGGTGCTTGGGCTGATCGCCGCTTCAACGATCTCATCGGCGGCGCCGCTGAAGGGCATCGCGATGGTGGTCCTCGGGATCCTGCTGGGCATGGTCGGGACCGATGTGAACAGCGGCACCGCCCGCTACAACTTCGGGTTTCACGAACTGACCGATGGCATCGGCATCGTGGTCATTGCCATGGGGCTTTTTGGCATCACGGAAGTGATCGCCAGCGCACGCCAGGGCGGCGACGCCACCCTCCTGGCGACCAAGATTTCGTTTCGCTCGATGATTCCCACCCGCGACGACTGGCGGCGGTCCTGGATGCCCATGCTGCGCGGCTCGTGGGTTGGCTCATTTTTCGGCGCCTTGCCGGGAACGGGTGGAACCATCTCTTCGTTTATGGCGTACGCACTTGAGAAGCGGGTCTCCCGGACGCCCGAACGCTTCGGCCAGGGTGCAATCGAGGGCGTCACGGCGCCTGAAGCCGCCAACAACGCCTGTGATCAGACCGCGTTCATCCCGACGCTGACCCTGGGCATCCCCGGATCGGCCACGATGGCACTGATGCTGGGCGCGCTGATGATCCATGGAATCGCACCAGGTCCCAATCTGATGATCGAAAAGCCTGAGCTGTTCTGGGGCCTGATCATGAGTTTCTGGGTGGGTAATCTGATCCTGTTGATTCTGAACATCCCCTTGATCGGGATCTGGATCAAGTTGATCACCGTGCCCTACCACCTGCTTTATCCGGCAGTGATCCTGCTCGTCTGCGTGGGCGTCTACAGTCTCAACAATGGCGTGTTTGACGTGACGGTTGCCTTGCTGTGCGGACTGCTGGGATACGGTCTGCGCCTGCTCGACCTGCCCCCGGCTCCGCTGCTGCTCGGTTTCGTATTGGGTCCCTTGATGGAGGAGTACTTCCGCCGGGCCCTGGTCCTCTCGGACGGCTCATTCATGATCTTCGTGAGCCGCCCGGTCAGCGGAACCTTCCTCGCTCTGTCGGCCGTGCTGATCGTGTGGGCGAGCGTCAGCGCGGTTCGACGCGCCTCAGTCCAACGCGCCTGATCGCGAGCCCGACGCCCTGCTTCGGCGCGGCCCCACCCGACGCCTCAGGTCGCGCGAGCACCCTTGGCGAGCATTTGCAGCAGGACGTAGTTCAGAACCCCGCCGTTTCGATACCAGTCCATCTCGGCGGCAGTATCCACGCGCACGGTCAACCGGATCGTGGTCGTGCGCCCATCCGCATGATGGATCGTCGCGTCCAGCACATCTCTGGGGGAAATCGACGCGAGCCCACGAATGTCGAAACGCTCCGCGCCCGTCAAGCCCAGGCTGTGTCGGGTCACGCCCGGCTCGAACTCAAGCGGTAGTACCCCCATCCCCACCAGATTGGCCCGATGAATCCGCTCGAAGCTTTCCGCGATCACGGCGCGCACACCCAATAGCCGCGTACCTTTGGCCGCCCAGTCCCGCGATGAGCCGCAACCGTAATCCGAACCCGCAATCACGAGCGCCGGAACACCCGCCGCCTGGTAACGCATCGCCGCGTCATACACCGACATCGTCTCGCCCTCGGGCATATGTCGGGTATATCCACCCTCGACACCCGGCACCAGTTCGTTACGCACCTGGATGTTGGCAAAGGTACCGCGGATCATCACTTCGTGGTTGACCCGGCGTGCGCCGTAGAAACTGAAGTCGGCGGGCTGGACGCCCAGACGGATGAGATACTGCCCAGCCGGGCTGTCCGGCCCGATCGCCCCGATCGGCGAAATATGATCGGTGGTGATGCTGTTGCCCAGCATCAGCAGAGGGCGCCCACCCACGATGTCCTCGACCGGAGGGGCCTGATCGGTCTGGCCGTCAAAGAACGGCGGGCGAATGATGTAGTCGCTCTTTGCCGGCCACTCAAACATCTGACCACTCGCTGCCTCGAGCGCGTCCCAGGTCTCGGCGCTGGCAAACCCGCCCTGGTAGCGGGCCCGGTAAAGCTCAGGCGTCAGGGTCTGGGCCATCACCGACTCGATCTCCTGATCGCTCGGCCAGAGATCACGCAGATAAACGGCGTGCCCATCCGGATCCGTCCCCAGGGGCTCGCGGGTCAAGTCAATGTTGATCGAACCTGCGATCGCGTAGGCGACGACGAGGGGCGGGGCGGCCAGATAATTGGCCCGTGCCAGCGGGTGGATCCGGCTCTCGAAGTTCCGGTTCCCCGACAACACGGCGGTGACCACCAGCTTGTTTGAACGGATCTGTTCGGACACGGACTCATCGAGCGGACCGGAGTTACCCATGCAGGTCGTGCAGCCGTAGCCGGCCACCTGAAAGCCGAGCTGATCGAGTGCAGGCTGCAAGCCCGCCTGCGCGAGGTAGTCGGTCGCGATTCGCGAGCCGGGGGCCAGCGAGGTCTTGACCCAGGGCTTCGCAGTCAAGCCGCGGGCAACCGCATTGCGGGCCAGCAAACCCGCGGCGATCATCACCGAGGGATTGGACGAATTGGTGCAGCTGGTGATCGCCGCAATCACCACATCGCCATGCTGCAGGGCCCGCGTGCCCGCGCGCTCGCTCGATGCGGGCGTCGGGTTGGCCTTGTAGTAATTGTTGAGCGCGTCAACGAAATTGGCAGGCACCTGCCCAAGGGCAACGCGGTCCTCGGGCCGACGCGGGCCCGCCATGCTGGGCTCGACCTGCCCAAGATCGAATTCGACCACAGAGGAGTAGGTCAGTTCCGCCGCCTGGGCATCGTGCCAGAGCCCCTGGGCACGCGCATAGGCCTCGACCAGATCGACCTGTCGATCTGAACGCCCGGTCAAACGCATGAATCGGAGCGTTTGCTCATCGATCGGGAAGTAGGCGATCGTGGCACCGTATTCGACCGCCATGTTCGCCAGCGTGCAGCGCTGCGGCAAGGCCAGCCGGGCGACTCCAGGACCAAAAAACTCGACAAACGCGCTCACGACCCCCTTGCGGCGCAAGGTCTGGGTCATCGTGAGCACCAGATCGGTGGTGGTGACGCCCGCCGGCAACTGGCCGGTCAGCCGAACCCCCACGACGTCAGGCACCCGGATCTGCATGGGCTCACCCAGCATCGCAGCGGCCGCCTCGATCCCGCCGATGCCCCAGGCCACCACCCCCATGCCGTTGATCATGGGCGTGTGACTGTCCATGCCCACCATCGCATCGGGAAAAGCGAGCAGGCGCCCGTCCTGTTCGCGCTCGCACACCACCTGCGCCAACACCTCGATGTTCATCTGATGCAGGATGCCGTTGCCCGGTGGAATCAGCCGAAATCGGTCAAAGGCCTGTTGAGCCCAGCGAAGAAACTGATAGCGCTCGCGGTTCCGCTCGAGCTCGAGCGACATATTCCGGACCAGCGCATCTGGCTGGCCCCATGACTCGATCGAGACCGAATGATCGATGATCAGGTCGATCGGAATCTGCGGATTGACCCGATCAATTTCCCCGCCCAGCGCCTTCATCGAATCACGCATGGCGGCCAGATCGGCGAGCAAAGGGATGCCGGATGAGTCGGGCAGGATCACCCGGACCGGGTGAAACGGAATCTCGCCGCCGGCCCTGCGGTGCTGAGACCAGTCGAGCACTTCCCGGATGTGGGCATCGGTCACCCGTCGGCCATCATGGTGGCGCAAGAGTGACTCCAGAAGAATCTTGATCGAAACCGGCAAGGCGGCCGGATCGCCAAAACCCGCCTCTTTCAGGCTGGAGAGGCTCGCGTACTCATACCGCGCATGGGCCGTTTCAAGGCTGCGCCAGGGGGAAATCTTGGACATGGAATAGAAACCTCAGTCAGCCGAGCTTTTGCCTGACCCGGGCAATCAGGTCGCGCTCATAGGCATCGGCCTCGGCCAGGCCGATCAGCGCCTGACGCTCCTCGAAGCTCATCATTCGATCGAGGAGATTTACCGAACTGCCTTCTTGCCGGAGCACAGCGAGCCCAGCCCGAATTGCAAACGCGCCCAGATAGAGCGCCGCATTGGCATAGAGAATGACGCGGTAGCCCATGGCCTTGAGTTCGGCCTCGGGAACGATGGGCGTCTTGCTCCGCTCAACCATATTGGCCACGAGCGGCACGTTCGGAAACGCCTCACCGACGCGCCGCAGTTCTTCGATGCTGCGGGGCTGCTCGAAGAACAGCATGTCCGCACCCGCATTCACATACGCGTGTGCCCGCTCGAGCGCACGATCGAAGCCCTCGGGACCCCGCGCATCGGTTCGCGCAATGATCACGAAATCAGGATCGGTCCGCGCATCAAGTGCTGCCTGGAGTCGATACAGCATGTCCTCGATCGGGACAACCGCCTTGCCATCGAAATGACCGCAGCGCTTGGGAAAGACCTGATCTTCGATATGCAGCCCTGAGGCCCCGGCCCGCTCGTAGGCTCGCACCGTACGCGCAACGTTGGCCACGCCACCGAAGCCGGTGTCACAGTCCGCAATGACCGGGACCGAGACTGCATCGCTGATCCGCTCGACCTGACTGGCCAACTCGTTCAGCGTGACCAGACCGATATCGGGCCGGCCCAGGTAGGTATTGGCGGTGCCGCCCCCGGTGACGTACACCACCGGGAAGCCGCTCGCCTCGATGAGGCGTGCGGTGAAGCAGTCCGTGGCGCCTGGAACGATTCCAGGCCCGCCTGCGGCGAGCAATTGCCGCAGGCGTCTTGAACGAGAAGGTTGAGTCATGGCGGGATCTTGTGCGACAGGGTCTGACCGGAGCTTACTTGCGCGGGATACCCGCCGATTCGATGGTCGATGCCCAGCGCTTCAGGTCAGCACTGAGGATCTTTCCAAACTGCGCGGGCGAGCCGGGCAAGGCGTCGATGCCAAGCTTGAGGAAACGCTCCTTGGCTTCCGCCGAGTTGAGCGCCCGATTGATCTCGGCATTGAGTTTGTTCACGACCTCCGCAGGGGTCCCTGCCGGCGCAAACAAGCCGATCCAGAACGCGGCCTCGAAGCCCGGCAGGCCGGACTCGTTCGCGGTCGGCACCTTGGGCAGAGCCGGCGAGCGCGTGGGGCCATTGATCGACAGCGCCTTGACGCGTCCGCCCTGAATATGACCGATCGCCGAGGCCACGCCCGTAAACATCATCGGCACCTCGCCCGAGACCGTCGCGACCACGCTGGGCGTTGAACCCTTGTAAGGCACATGCTGCAGGGACACCTTGGCGACATCCCGGAACATTTCCGCAGTCAGATGAGGGGAACTGCCCACGCCCGCCGAACCGTAACGCACCGGCTTCGGGCTGGCCTTGATCCACTTGATCAGCTCGCCGATATTGTTGGCCGGAACGCTCGGATGCACGATCAGCACACTGGTGGAATAGCCGAACATCGCGACCGGCACGAAGTCCTTCACAGGGTCGTAGGGCAGCTTGTTGTAGAGCGATGAATTGATGGCCATGGTGCCGGTTCCGCCCACCAGCAGCGTGTAGCCGTCCGGCTTGGCCTTGGCGGCCAGTTCACAACCGATGATGCCGTTTGCACCCGCACGGTTCTCGACAACCACGGCCTGACCGATGGTTGCGGCAATCCGGTTGGCGACGTCACGCGAGAGGGTGTCGGTGGAGCCACTGGCGGCCTGCGGCACAATGAACTTGATGGCCGACTGCGGATAGGCGCCTTGCGCCCAGGTGGCCTGGGGCGCCAAGGCCAGTAAAGCGGCTGCACCGGCCTGGGCCCCCACGCCCAGAAGGATCGAACGACGACGGGCAGTGTGTAAAGCGCGGGTGGCTGATTGAGGCATCAGTGCGGTCTCCGTGTTATGGCTTGGGAATGGGCGCCCCTGAGGCGCTCCAGCGGCCGATTCTGTCAGCCGCACGGCCGCCGCGCAAGAACAACGCGCATGAAAAACGCGCATGCACTCCGACGGCGACTGGGTCAGGCTTGCCAGGCGAGCGTGTCCCGCGCAAACAAGTCTTCAGGCGTCAGGGTTTTCGGCGCCAGACCTTGTTCGAACGAGTATCGACAGAGCGCCTCGATCGCGGACCGGTTGGGCTGAACCCCATAGGGCCAGAAGTTCGATCCCATGCGGGCCCGCACCGAATCAAGGGTCGACGCGGCCCAGGGCAACGACACACTCAAAGCCTGGTAGGCGCCCATCGCTTCGATCGCCTCATCCCGGGCGCGGCTGAACGCCTCACAGACCGCCCGGCACAGCGCCGCATCCTCGGCCAGCTCTCGGCGAATACCGACCAGGTGCATGATCGGGAAGATTCCGGTTCGCGCAAAGTAGTCCTGCTCGACCCACGCCGGCTCGGGA
>JBDLRB010000093.1:0-18075 GCA_039800205.1 Pseudomonadota bacterium
ACATGCAGTTGGTCTCGTCGGTGAATGCACCATCGTCCGTCTGAATCCAGCAGATGCCGGTATTGGGAGAAAACCACAGGCCGTCGGGCGACGAGAAACTGTTGCTCGCCTTCAACTGGGACAGGTTGATCGCTTCGCTGGCATCCTCTTCGGAGCCGAACAGGAAGATGTCCCACTTGAAAGTCGCCGCATCCGATGCGCCGGCGGTCTCGGCGAAGCGAATGATGTGGCCGTTCGGGTTCCCTTTGCCCGCTTTGCCGTCGGCGTCGTTGTAAGCACGCGGATTGGCTGCATCGACCTTGGTGGGCGTACGGTTGGACGAACTGTTGTTGGTCAACGTGAAGTACACGTCGCCGTTGGCCGGGTTGACGGCACCCCACTCAGGTCGATCCATTTTAGTGGCCCCCACCGCATCCGCGGCGTGGCGAGCGTTGACAAACACATCCGCCTGGTTGACGAACGCGTAGGTCGTATAGTTCTTGATCAGTGGATTGTTGATGCTGAGTTCGATCCACTGACCCGAGCCGTCGCTGTTGAATTTCGCGACATAGAGCTTGCCTTCGTCCAGGTACTTGTCGCCCGCGGCCATGCCGGCACCCACATCGGCAGGATCCCAGACCGCCGCTGAGACAAACTTGTAGATGTATTCGTTGCGGCTGTCGCAGCCCATGTAGCAGGCGAGCGGCTTGCCGGCGCGGGGGATCGAGAACACGGCGGCCTCGTGGGCGAATCGGCCCATGGCGACGCGCTTGGCCGGTCGGCTGATCGGATCCAGCGGATCGATTTCGAGGTTGTAGCCAAAGGTGTTGGGCTCGTTCCGGTAATCATTCGCGGCCGTGGCACCACTGGCCGATACGTTCCAGCGCTTGTACTCGCTGACTGGACCCAAGGCGGGGTTGGCCACGGTATGCCAGCCCTGACCGCTTGCCGCGGTGGCGGTGGCCGCGAGAGGGACTCGAGCGACGCCGTAGCGCGCGCGACTGGCCGTGAGCTTTGCATCAGCGGCAATACCGCCTTGGGGAATCTGAAAGTAGACCGCCCAATTTTCCTCGCAGGCGAGATAGGTGCCCCAGGGCGTCTTGCCGTGGCCGCAGTTGTTCAGTGTGCCGCGAGCGGTTGCGCCGGTGGGGTCGAATTCAGTGACCATCAAGGCACGGATATCGTTCAGGTGGGCGACCGGACCGCGCACGTCGACCTCGGTGATGGGGGTGATCCGGCGATTGAGCGCGGCATCAATCTTGTACCCGACTGGCTTGCCGTTCGCATCGAGATCCAGTTCGACGATCGAGACCCCATGGTGCAGAATTTCCTTGCGGATCTCGAGCTCAGGCCGCTCGCCCAGATCCCAGTCACCGAACTGGGAGAACTTCTTGCCCGAAACGCCATTCGAGGTCTGTCCGGTCGGATGGAAAAAATGGGCGTCGGCCGAGCTCTCGTGGTTGACGACCAGTACGGCGCGTGCCGTAGCTGCGCTCGAGTAGCGTCCTTGTGGCGTCACATAGAAGAGGTCCATGCCGTCGTGGTGATCACCGATTCGGCGCGACCAGTCGTCAAGCTCGGTTCCGGCGTTCGAGTACACCGGCAGCGCCCCGTCGAGGCGATCACCCGTCGCATGCAGGACCGTCACGGAGTAGCCGGCGGGTACGCTCACGGCGTCGGCCAGGGTTTTGCCGACCGCTGAAAAGCTCAAGCCGACCAGCGGCGCCGCGAGCGACGGAAAGAGCGCGTCATCGTCGTTACTGCCGCACGCAGCAATCAGCGGCAGGGTGGCTACAGATGCGAGACCAACGCCGCCGCGGAGGATGTTTCGGCGAGACGGGCTCTTGAGGCCGCGATCAAGCACTTGCTGAAAGTGCTCATTGCCTGAAACGTTGCAATCGAGATCATCGTGGGAATGGTGTGACATGAGTGACTCCGAACGGGTTGCGTACGTTTGAGAATCAATCCGATGCGTTGACAACGGAATGAAACCTTTCGCAACTCTGATAAGTCAACGTGACAACGACTTGACCATTCGATGACATCCTCATGTCAGTCAAAAGCCTTTTGTCATCAATCTGTCATGTATGGAGGTGACCCTCTCGCATCCTTTACTCCACTTTGCCCGCAGGAGTTTCCGATGCGTTCACTGAAATTCAAGATCGCCGCTTTGACCGTCGCGATGGTCGCGCAATCTGCGATCGCCATGGATCCCCGCTTCAAGGATGCCAACGGGGACATGGTGGCCGATGCGCCAACCAATCCGCGCGATTGGGTTGATCCCTCGACCCTCGTCTTTGCTTACACCCCAGTTGAAGATCCGGCCGTCTATGCCAAAGTGTGGCAGGAGTTCATTGACCACCTGGCCAAGGTGACGGGGAAGAAGGTTCAGTTCTTCCCGGTACAGAGCAATGCCGCCCAGCTGGAGGCCATGCGTGCCGGTCGTCTGCATGTTGCCGGGTTCAACACGGGATCCAACCCGCTGGCCGTCAATTGTGCCGGCTTTGTCCCTTTTGCGATGATGGCGTCCAAGGACAATCGCTTCGGCTATGAGATGGAAATCATCACGTACCCGGGAAGCGGGATCAATCAGGTCGAGGATATTCGTGGCAAGCGTATGGCCTTCACCAGCGAAACCTCCAACTCCGGTTTCAAGGCGCCTTCGGCGTTGCTGCGCGAGACCTTCAAGATGGAGCCCGGAAAAGACTACACGCCGGTCTTCAGTGGCAAGCATGACAATTCGATCCTTGGCGTCGCAAACAAGGATTATCCAGCCGCGGCAATCGCAAACTCGGTCAAGATCCGCATGGAAGCACGTGGCGTCGTGAAACCCGAGCAGACGCGCACCGTCTACAAATCGCAGACCTTCCCGACCACTGGATATGGACACGTCTACAACCTGAAGCCTGAGCTTGCGGCGAAGGTGAAGGATGCGTTTTTCAGCTTCAAGTGGGACGGCACAGCGCTTGCCAGGGAGTTCAACAAAGGCAATCCCCCGCAGGAAAAATTCATGCCGATCACCTACAAGGAGCACTGGCAAGTTGTTCGTGACATCGATCGTGCGATGAACGTCCGCTACACCTGCAAGTGATTGGAGCGTAGCGCCGTGCTCGAAATCGAGAGGCTGGAGAAGCGTTATCCAACCGGTGACCTCGCACTTCGCGGGGTCGACCTGAGGCTCGATGCCGGTGCGGTCATCGGCCTGATCGGGCCTTCGGGCGCAGGGAAGTCCACGTTGATCCGCTGTGTGAACCGTCTGGTGGAACCCTCCGCCGGTCGAATCGCGCTGGATGGGCGTAGTCTGCTCGAGCTGGATCGACGCGCACTACGCCAGACCCGCCGCGCCTTGGGAATGATCTTCCAGGAGTACGCGCTGGTTGAGCGGCTGACCGTAATGGAGAACCTGCTCTCGGGGCGGCTCGGTTACGTGGGCTTCTGGTCGAGCTGGTTTCGCCGCTTTCCAGCGGGCGATATCGAGCGCGCCTTCGAGTTGCTCGATCGCGTGGGCTTGTCGGGCATGGAGAACAAACGTGCCGATGCCTTGTCGGGCGGGCAGCGGCAGCGGGTGGGTATCGCACGGGCGTTGATGCAGCAGCCGCGATTGCTGCTGGTCGATGAGCCGACGGCAAGTCTGGATCCGAAAACGTCCCGCAACGTGATGCGGCTGATTCTCGAGCTCTGCCGGGAGCGTGGTCTGGCGGCAATTGTCAACATTCATGATGTCGTACTCGCGACCGAGTTCCTGCCGCGCATCGTCGGATTACGTGCCGGGGAGGTCGTCTATGACGGGGCTGCCGCCGGTGTCGATCACTCGGTCTTGTCGCGCATCTATGGCGAGGAGGATTGGAGTGCGGTGACTCGCCGGATGAACGCTGAGGGGGATGAATCGGGCGGATCACTCCCGGACCGCGGCGAGGTCGCAGCAGCATGACTCAGGCGAGTTCAAGCGTTGCGTCCGTGCGGCCTCGCCACTGGGTGCGACCGCCCTTCATCCGGAGCCCATGGTTGCGGAGGGGACTCCTGCTGGGTGCTGTGATCTACCTGATCCTGGCTGTTGGGTCGCTTGAGTTGAACTGGGACCGGATGAGTCAGGGCCTCGAGCGGGGACTGGCGTTCGTGCTGGCCTTTGCTCGCCCCGACTTCGTCAGCCGCTGGGATGAAATGCTGGTGGGCTTTCAGGAGAGTCTCACGATGACGGTCACATCGACTGCGATCGGTGTGGCACTCTCCATTCCGGTCGCGGTCGGGGCGGCCCGCAATCTCGCCCCCTCCTCGATTTACTTCATCTGCCGAGGCTTCATCGCACTCTCGCGTACATTGAACGAGATCATCGTGGCCATCTTCCTGGTCGCGATGTTCGGCTTTGGTCCGTTTGCCGGCTTTCTGACGCTGACGTTCGCGACTATCGGCTTCATGGCGAAGCTCCTTGCTGAAGACATCGAGGAAATCGAGCCTGCGCAGCTGGAAGCGCTCCGCGCGACGGGTGCGAGTCCGATGCAGGTACTGGACTATTCCGTGCTGTCGCAAGTCCTTCCCCGACTGGTGGGCTTGTCGCTCTATCGTCTTGACATCAATTTTCGGGAATCCGCAGTGATTGGAATTGTCGGAGCGGGGGGTATTGGAGCCACCCTCAACACGGCAATGGATCGGTACGAATTTGACTCCGCCGCAGCGGTAATCCTTGTCATCATTGGCATTGTGCTGCTTACGGAGTATGTGTCCGGCTGGATTCGTGGGCGGGTTCAATGAGCCGCGCGAGGGTTGATATCCGGGGTTGGCGCAAGCGTACGAGCAGATCCGAAATGTCGATCTTTCTGGGTTGGGTGCTTGCACTGGCTGTGTGTTCCTGGGCATTTCAGGTGATGACGCAGGAGACGATCTGGTCTTTTGTGACCGATGCGCCGCGTCAGGCTGCGGATATTGGCGGGCGAATGATTCCGCCCGACTGGGCGTTCACCCGGGAGTTGCTCTGGCCGCTCTGGGAGACGATCAATATCGCGACGCTGGGCACATTGCTTGGCCTGGTCATGGCAGTACCGGTCGCGTTCCTCGCGGCCCGGAATACGACCCCCAGCGTTCGCGTGGTGCGTCCGATTGCGCTCCTGGTCATCGTGTCATCGCGCTCGATCAACTCACTGATCTGGGCCCTTCTGCTTGTAGCGATTCTTGGGCCTGGCGTGCTTGCAGGCATCATTGCGATCGCTCTGCGCTCAATCGGTTTCATCGGCAAGCTCCTCTATGAAGCCATCGAGGAAATCGATGCGACTCAGGTCGAGGCGATCGAAGCGACCGGCGCTGCCGGGCCGCAGGTGATGGCCTGGGGCATCGTTCCACAGGTCGCTCCGGCACTTGCGGGCATCAGCGTATTCCGCTGGGATATCAATATTCGCGAATCGACGGTGTTGGGGCTGGTGGGGGCCGGCGGAATCGGCGTCAAGCTGGAGTCGGCGCTGGGCATGCTCGCCTGGCCCAAGGTCACGATGTTGTTGCTCGTCATCCTGGGGACGGTTGTCGTCAGCGAGTGGCTGACCGCAACGGTACGCAAGCGCCTGATCTGATCCCGACCGTCGTGGCCTCGGGTTTGCGACCTCCTACGGGGCAACCCTATACTTCTTGCGTTTCCCTCGTGTGAAGTGCCCTGTTTGAACCCGGTGCCCGGGGGCTCCGGCGCACAGGGCCGTCCCCATTCGACAAAGCAGGCTGACCTTGGATACCCGTTCGCACCTTGCACAGGCCGATCTGGCCCCCTTGCTGGCCACCTATGTTCACCTGAGTGGCGATCGGCCACTGCTTGAGACCTATCGCCCTTACATCACCGGTCCGTGGGCGTTTCACGAGGCAACGCCTGAAATGCTTAAAGAGGCGCTTTACGATCGTCTGGCAACGCTGCTGGATGATCTGCACGCGGGGCGCAGGCACGCGGCACGTCCCGATCGAGCGACGCTGCACGAGATCATGAACACTTGCGTCGGTCAGCCGGTGCCCGATGAGTACCTCCCTCTGATCCTGCATGACATTGGCGTTGACGAGACCGCGCCGCTTGACGTTTCCTGGCGTACGCCGCCCGAGCGTGCGCGGCTCGACCGGTTCAAGGTGCTGATCATCGGTGCGGGGGAGTCGGGCCTGTGCGCAGCGATCAAACTGCGCCAGATCGGGATTGGGTTCGTGATGGTCGAGCGTAACGACCATGTTGGCGGAACCTGGTACGAGAACGACTATCCGGGTTGTGCGGTGGATACGCCCAACCATTTCTATCAGTACTCCTTCGAGCCCAACCATGATTGGTCCCGCTATTTCTCGCCCGCGCGGGAGATCCGTGCCTACCTTGATCGTTGTGCGGACAAGTACGGGATCCGTCCGCTGATTCGCTTTCGGACCGAGGTGCTCGCGCTGCACTGGGAGGACTCGTCAAGCGTCTGGTCCGTGCGCCTTCGTCGATCGGACGGCGTGATTGAAACGCTGCGTGTGCAGGCCGTGATCAGCGCGGTCGGTCATATCAGTATCCCCAGCGTTCCATCCCTGCCCGGTCTCGATGAGTACGAGGGCCCACGATTTCACACCTCGCGTTGGGATCATTCCGTTGCTCTGAACAGCAAGCGCGTCGGCATGATCGGTACGGGCGCGAGCGGCATGCAGGTGGGACCTTCGATCATTGATGAGGTGGCATCGCTCTCGATCTTCCAGCGCAGCGCGCAGTGGGCGATTCGTAACCCGCTCTATTTTTCTGAAGTCAAACCCGGCAAGAAATGGGCGTTGAAGAACGTGCCCTTCTACGCGAACTGGTACCGGTTTCAGCTGTTTTGGGCGTCTGCGGATGGACTGCATCCCAAACTCAGGGTGGATCCAGGTTGGACGCACCATCCGCTTTCCCTGAACGCCGAGCACGACGCCATTCGCCAGTCGCTGGTTGATCACCTGACCGAACAGCTCGAGGGGGATGCCGAACTGATCCGCAAGGCCATGCCAGCCTATCCACCGTACGGCAAGCGGATGCTTCGGGACAATCACTGGTATCGCATGTTGAAAAATCCGAAAACCGCTCTGGTGACTGAATCGATCGAGCGGGTCACCCGAGAGGGGGTTCGTACCGCGGACGGTGTTGAACATCCGCTCGATGTCATCGTCTTTGCGACCGGCTTTCAGGCGTCGCGTCTGACCTGGCCGATGGAGATCACCGGTCGCGGGTCTGTGACGCTGCGCGAGCGCTGGGGCGAGGACGATCCGCGAGCCTACCTGGGGATGACCGTGCCGGGGTTTCCGAATCTCTTTCTGATGTTTGGGCCCAATACCAATCTTGCCCACGGTGGGAGTGCGATTTTTCATAGTGAGTGCCAGACCCGCTACATCCTGCTCGCGCTGCGCGAGCTGATCGAATCGGGCTCGGACAGTCTCGAATGCCGACCGGACGTCCATGATGAGTACAACCGACGGGTGGACGACGCCCATGCACAGATGGTCTGGACCCATCCGCGTGTGAGCAGCTGGTATCGCAACTCCTCAGGTCGGGTGTTCTCGCTCTCACCGTGGCGCCTGCTTGATTACTGGGACATGACTCGGCATTTCGATCCAGCCCAGTATCGGATCGAGCGCACGAGCGCCTGAGTGCTCGATGCTCCCAGCCGGGTCAGGGTTTGTTCGCGCTCATCGACAGGACGATGATCGACCCCACGACCAGCAATCCGCCAATGACTTGTGCAGGATCGAGCCGCTGCCCGAGCAGCAGGGCAGCAAAGGCCATCGCGAAGATCGGTTCGACATTCAGGATCGGTGAATTGTTGACCGCGCCGACCCGAGGCAGCACGACGAACAGTCCGGTAATGGCCAGCGCATAGAACACGGACAGGATGGCGAGACCGACCCAGCCACCTGTATCGGTCGGCCAGGCCAGCGTCGAAGTGGCTGCACCGGCTGCACCAGCCAGCACGGTGACGGCGCTGACGGTCAGCACGCTTCGAACCCGGCCGTCGAGCGCAGATAGCCGCCGGGTGGTGATCACCATGGCGAGCGCGAACGAGGCGGCTGCGCCCAGCCCGAAGCCGATGCCGGCGAGCATCCGGACGGCATCGCCGCGAGGGCCCGGATCGGTCGTCCGGGCCAGATCTGCAAGAACCTGAGGAATGTCCAGTGCCAGCACGAGACCGGCCAGAATGACCGGCCAGGCCAGGATGGTTCGGCGTCTGGGTCGTTCGCCTCCAGCGATCCAGGAGAGCAATGCGATCATGATGGGAAACGTGTTGAACACCAGGAGAGCCAGCGCGACGGGCAGGCGTGCAACCGCCGAATACAGGCAGTAGCCCTGCATCGCAAGTGCGGTCCCGGCCAGTGCGGCGCCGCGCAGGGTGGCCCCATCCAGGGACCAGCGCACAGGCATGATGTGCAACAGGATCAAGACGGCGATGACCGTCGTGAGCGAGCGAACCGTGACGCCCGTCAGGACCGAAACGCCATGATCCAGCGCGAGGCGTGCACCGATGTGGTTGATGCTGAACGCCAGGGCGATGAGCATCAGTGCGATGACCGCCGTCCACCGGCTCTGCGTACTTTTATTCAATTGGGCTGCTCGTCCCGTCCGGGCGCGCTATGGATCGTCCTCGAATCCGGGTTGGGTGTGTCAGAGAGCCCGCATCAGGCCGCCATCGACCCGCAGGTTCTGGCCCGTGATGTAGGCGGCCCCGTCTGACACCAGAAAGGATACCGTTGCAGCGATCTCCTCGCTGCGGCCATAGCGCTTCATCGGTACGCTCAAGCGCCGCTCCTCGACCTGCGGCAGGCTGTCGATCCAACCGGGCAGCAGGTTGTTGATTCGCACACCGGTCGGGGCCAGTTCGTCCGCCACCAGTTTTGTGTAGGCCGCGAGTCCCGCCCGGAACACTGCGGAGGTCGGAAACATTGGGCTGGGCTCGAACGCCCACGCAGTCGAAATGTTGACGATCGAACCGGACTGACGGGCCTGCATCACCGGCGCCACGATGCGGACCGCACGCGCGACGTTGAGCAGATAGACATCGAGGCCCGTATGCCACTGCTCATCGGTGATCTCCAGGATCGGTGCCCGGGGTCCGTGTCCCGCGCTGTTGACCAGGGCATCGATCCGTCCCCATCGTGCCAGCGCCTGGTCGCACAGTCCTTGCAGGTCATCGGCGGACTGGTTGGAGCCCGTCAGGCCGATGCCGCCCAGTGACTCGGCCAAAGCTTCGGCCCGTCCGGACGATGACAGCAGGGCGACCTTGAAACCCTCTGCTGCCAGGCGCCGGGCGGCGGCGGCGCCCATTCCGCTGCCAGCGCCAATGATCAATGCGACGCGTTCTTCGATCATCTCCAAGCTCCTCGGGAAAGTTGAACTGTACCGCGAGCCGGGGCCTTCAGGCACGCGCTCTGAATGATCCACAAGGGCGCCTGAGTCGGAGGTCGAAGCGCTTGTCAAACAATCGGGGACCCCCTAGGCTTTGGGGTTGAACGTTTTGATCCCTGGGTTTGCCCCTTCCCTGCCCGAGCGACGCTCGGACGCCCTGGGGACAGCGCCAGCCGAGTCCCGGAGCCCGTGCCGAAATGAAAAAACCGATCGATGTCGCCTGGATGTTCCCGCAGTTCGAGTCCGTGCGTGATCCCGAACTGAAACGCAAAACCATCGAGATCTGGAATGAGCTCTGGGCCATGTCTGAGTTCGAGGACATCGAAACGGTGCCCACCTCGGGTGACATTTCGACCCCCAACTTGCCGCACTCAAGATCGGTGCTGACGATGTGCCTGGCGGTGGCTGATTCGTTCGAGCGATTCCACGGCGTTCAGGTCGACCGTGATGTGCTGATCGTTGCTGCGATTCTTCAGGATGCAAGCAAGGTCGTCGAATATCGCCCCAAGGCAGGGGGCGGTGTCGAGCGAACCGAGATCGGAAAGGCCTATGGCCACGCATTCTGGGTGACCATGCTCGCCGCCCAGAAAGGTTTGCCCGAAGCGATCGGGCATATTCTGATCACCCACTCGCCTCAGGCTTCGCGCTTCCCACAGAGCCTGGAAGGCAAGATCATTTACTACGTGGACCAGCTTGATGTGATCGCCATTCATGGCGATCACTGGGTCAAGGAGTCGATTATTCGCCGCTAGGTGTGCCCAAGCGCTTCAGTTGGGCTTGATGCCTGTAGTCCTGACGGCTTCTTTCCAGCGAGCGACGTCCTCTGCGACAAAACGGCTGAAAAGGTCAGGCGACATTGCGGTGGGTTCGAGACCGAGGCTACGGAGTTTCTCTGCGACCTCGGTTTTCGCCAGGATCACTCGCATCGCATCATTGATCTTGACAACGATGTCGCGCGCAGATCCGGCAGGGCTGGAAATCCCAAACCAGTTGGAGATCTGGATCTGAGGCAGACCACTTTCCTTGAAGGTCGGGATCTGTGGGTATGCCGGAGAGCGCTCGGCGCTGCTGACCGCAATCGCAATCACCCGTCCTGACTTGATGTATTGCGCGGCAGAGGGCATGGAGTCGAACATGTATTCCACCTGACGACCCATGAGGTCGGTGAGCGCCGGTCCAGAACCGCGGTAGGCGACATGGACGATCTGCGCACCGCTATGGAACTTCAGCAGTTCGCCGATGAAGTGATTGGTCGAACCGTTGCCACTGGTCGCATAGCTGATTTTTCCGGGTGCCCGGCGAGCCGCTTCGACGAAGCTTGCAACCGTCTTGGTCGACACAGAGGGGTGCGCAATCAGCACATTCGGGAAGGTGCCAATCATCGCAATGTGCGTGAAATCCTTGACGACGTCGTATTTCACTGTTGAGAAGAGCGATGGCCCAACGCCCTGGCTACCCACATTCGATAAAAGCAGTGAGTAACCATCCGGGGCCATGCGAGCCAGCAATTCGGATCCGATCGTGCCACTCGCACCGCCTCGATTGTCAACGACAACGGGTTGACCCAGCCCGTCGGACAGCTCCTTGGCGATGACCCGACCGACGACATCGGTTGAACCTCCGACCGGAAAGGGGATGACCAGCTTGACCGGGCGGGTTGGCCAGGTTTGGGCCATTACGCTTGCGCTCAGGAGTGAGGCAAGCACAGCGCCCCCGAGCCAGGTTTTATAGTTCATGTGGGTCTCCCTGATGTACCGACTGGTGTGGTGAGATGTTCAGCGCTGAAGCGTCTGCGTGGGCGTCGAATGCATGATCCGTCGGCGGGCGCTCACGCCTGGGGGGGTGGTCCGAAAATCTGATGCTCGAGCGTCGTGACCTGGTCGTCGTGAACCAGCTTCATGATCTCGTCGACACCCACGAGCAGATCAGGACGATCAACGATCTGCCCCGTTTGGGCGCTTTCACGCATGAGTTGGAGCGCTTGCCGCATGCCCATGATGGCCGCCGCAGGGAGCATCCGGGGCAGGGATACCCGGGCAACGCCCATCGCTTCAAGTTTCGGAATCGGGATCAAAGGTGTCGTCGGCCGCGAGCGGATTCCGAGCCCCATGTTGATCGTGATTGGAATACCGACCTCGTCCACGAAGCGGCGGATCTGATCTTCACTTCGAACGGCATCTGGGAAAATCATGTCAGCGCCCGCGGCGGCGTAAGCGCGGGCTCGCTCGATCGCAGCATCCATGCCTTCGACCGCGATCGAATCGGTTCGGGCGACAATGATGAAGTCGTCATCCGATCGGGCATGAACGGCGGCTTCGACTTTCCGGACCATGTCCTCAACCGGAATCAAGGCCTTGCCTTCGGCATGGCCGCAACGCTTTGGAAAGGTCTGATCTTCGATATTGATCCCGGCGATCCCCGCCTGTTCAAAGTGGCGCACCGTCTGCGTGACCGTGATGGCGTTGCCATAGCCGGTGTCCGCATCGGCCATCAGCGGAATATCGACGCACGCCGCAAGCTGTCTGCACGCCTCCACGTTTTCCAGGAGCGACATCACACCAAAGTTTTCCGATTGGCCAAATCGTGCATTGAAGAGGCCGGCGCCGCTTGTCGACGCCGTCGCGAATCCCATCTGCTCTGCAAGCAAGAGGCTGTAGCCATCGTAGACGCCGGGCGACACACAGATCTCACGCGCCTGGATGAGCGCACGCATGCGCTGTGTCTTTCTTGGAGGGGTCATGGTCTTGATTGGGTCGGGGTCGAATCGGGCTGCAACCATCTTTGAACAGACGTTCAGATTCTAGACCTCTGCTTCCCTGGACGGCAAGATCGCTGTCATGGCGTCTGATCTTGCCTGTGTGGCTGGGCTCTGCTAGTTTTGAGTCCTGATGAAGCAGTTGCAGCGAAGTGTGTCGGGCGGGCGTTTTCATGAACAGCGCAATCAGGCGCCGACGCCGAGCCGGCCAATTGAGGGCGAGTCCATGATCGAGGCGGAAGACCGGATCGCATTTTCTGCGATCGGCGATAGACCGCGGGTGCGTTGGCCCGGTGATGCGCGCGTCGCACTCTGGATCGCTCCCAACATCGAGCACTACGAGTATCAACCGCCCGCCCACCCCATCCGGAACGCGTATCCCCGTATGCCTCATCCCGATGTCCTTGCCTACGGAGGCAAGGACTATGGGAATCGCGCGGGCGTCTGGCGGATGTTCGAAATGTTCGATGCGCTGGGCGTACGTGCGACCGTTTCGTTGAATCTCGGCGTGATCGAACACTATCCCGAGGTCTTCGAGGCGTGCGAGGCCCGTGGCTGGGATTATCTCGGGCATGGCCTGTACAACACCCGCTACATGTGGGGGGTGTCGGAAGCGCATGAGCGTGATCATATCCATCAATGCGTCGAGCTTTTCCGGCGCCGAACGGGCCGGCAGCTTCAGGGCTGGTTGTCGCCTGCGCTTTCGCACACGCTCCTGACCCCGGATCTGGTGGCCGAAGCAGGCATTCGATATCTCTGCGACCTGGTCCATGACGACCAGCCTTTTCCGGTCAGGGTGCGGCGCGGCCGACTGATGTCGCTGCCCTACTCGGTCGACTTGAACGACGCCGTCACGCATCGCCAGGGATTCGAGGCTGAGGCTTTTGCGAGGATGATCACCGACACCTTCGAGACACTTTGGCAGGAAGGCGAGCACGGCGGCCGGGTCATGTGTGTCGCGATACATCCCTACAACATGGGTCAGCCTCATCGCGTCAAGCACCTGCACAGGGCCCTTGCCTCGATCGTCGCTCGTCCGGGCGTCTGGCGGGCGACCGGGAGTGAAATTGCAGACTGGTATGACCAGCACTACTTTGATGCCGTCAGCGCGCACTGCGCGGGGAGTCACCGCTGATGCCTGCAGAGTTGCGTCCTGGCATGGATCACGAACTGTATTCGTTTTCGCCCATGCCGCGGCGGCCCGACCTTGAATGGCCGGGCCACCGCCCGCTTGCGCTGGTGGTTGTGCTTTATCTGGACTGGTGGCCGCTGAAGACGCCTGAAGGCGCGCATCGCGCACCCGATGTTCACGGCCTGTGGGGCCAACAGTTTCCTGATTTGCGTACCTTCACGTATCGCATGTACGGCGAGCGGGTGGGCGTGTATCGCATCCTTGACCTCTTCCAGCGATTGGGGATCGCGGCGACCGTGGCCGTGGGTGCCGAGTTTGTCAACCGCTATCCCCAGTTGATCGAGCGTTGTCTTGCGGGCGGCCACGAGATTGCCGCGCATGGGATTTCAGCGACGCAGATGATTCACAGCAAGATGTCCGAGTCCGAGGAGCTCTCCCATATCGAGACCTCGATCGAGGCTGTGACCCGTGCGACCGGTCGGCGTCCAGTCGGGTGGTTCGGTCAGGACCAGGGGGAATCGACGCGAACGCCTTTCCTGCTCGCCCGCTCCGGAATCGAATACCTGGCGGACTGGCCCAATGACGAGCAACCCTACTGGATGAGGACTTCACCGCCGCTCGTATCTCTTCCATTGCAGACCGAGCTCGACGATCAGCAGTTCTTGTGGCTCCATCAGCAGCCGTCGTGGACGTATCCTGAGGCGGTGATCGAGGCGGCCGATCGGTTGGCTCAGGACGGTCGTGCGCAGGCGCAGGCACGGACCTTATGTCTCGGTCTCCGGTCCTGGTTATCGGGTCGTCCCCACCGTATTGGGTACCTCGCTCAGGCGCTGGAAAGGCTGGTGACCCGAAACGATATCTGGACTGCACCTGCCCGGGATGTGGTCCACGCCTTCAGCCGTCTCAGACCGCCATCGCACGGTCTCGATCCCCGATCAACCCACTGCTCAGGAAAGTGAGTGTCATGACAAGCAGATCCATACCGAAAACCGTTCGGGCCGCGCTGTCTGCCCTTTGCGTACTTGTGACCGCGTCGGGGGTCTGGGCGCCATCCGCGCAGGCGCAGTCCGCGTCTTTTCCAAGCCGTCCAATCACGATGGTCGTTCCCTATCCTCCCGGTGCGACGGATCTCGAGGCGCGGCGCATCGCCGAACTGGCCTCACGCGCCTTGGGTCAAAACATCATCGTTACCAACCGAACGGGGGCGGGCGGCGCCATCGGCGCGCAGTCGGTGGCAAGCAGTGCGGCCGATGGCTATACGCTGCTGTACGCTGCGCCGGCCGTCGTCACAATCGTACCCCTCCTCGGGAATGCACCGTATCGCTACGAAGACCTCCTGCCGCTTGCCCGAATCACGGCCAGTCCTCATGTCCTGGCAGCTCGGGCAGACGCGCCGTTTTCAAACGTCCAGGAGTTGATCAAGTACGGTCGTGCGAATCCTGGAAAGATCGTCTTTGGCAGCTCGGGCAGTGGTACCGCCGTGCATCTGGCCGGTGAGGGCTTTGCTGAGGCGGCCGGGCTTCAGCTCAACCATGTTCCGCATCGTGGTCTGGCACCTGCAATCACGGCGGCGCTCGGGGGGTTCGTCGATCTCGTCATCGGCTTGCCCGTTGCGATCGGCCCCCAGGTTCAGGCGGGCAAACTCCGGGCGATTGCCCAGTTCGGAGCGGGGCGTGCGCCCGGCCTCGATGAGGTTCCCACTCTGAAAGAGAGCGGTGTCAACCTCGTTTTGGGCGTTGATATTGGTGTGTTTGCACCCTCTGGCGTACCTGCTGCGGTCGTGCGCAGAATCGAAGAGGCATTGGCTGCCGCGGTACGCTCAGACGAATTCAAAGCCTTCGCAGCAAAGGCTCGTTCGACGCCGGGCTATCTGGATTCAACGGCGTATCGGGCGGTTGTGGAGAACGAACGCAAGCTTTATGCACGCCTCGTCCCAGCTTTGAAGCTCAAATCGAACTGAGACTTTCGTAGGTGGCCTCGATCAGGCGGGCGGCACGAATGCCGATATCGAGGCCGCCATGCATCCGGTTGGGACTGTAGCCAAAACCGAGTTGCGCATCGGGGTCACCGAACCCCTGAGCACCGCCTGCGCCGGAATGCCCAAAGGTGCTCGCGTTGGGGCCCATCGGTCGGTGGGGCGGATGATTGAGGAAAAACCCGAGCGCGGTTCGAAATTCAATCTGACTGCTGATCGACGGTCCTCGCCACTGTTCGGTGACGGCCTGTTCAAGTGTCGAGTGGCTGATCATTCGTTTGCCATCGTGCGTGCCGCCCGTCGCGAGGACGTCATAGAGACGTGCAATCGATCGTGCGGTGCCGTGGCCGTTGGCTGAAGGGATCTCTGCTTCGCGCCAAGCGACAGAGTTGAAGGTTTCGTCGTCCGCCAGCGGATACCAGCCGCGGCCCAGCAGGCTCGAGCGATCCCCGCGTAATGCCGCGTCGAACACAGTCCCCTCATTTTTCTGAAGGTCGGCGCAGCGCTTCTGCGCCGACTCATCCAAGCCAATGTGAAAATCAAGGCCGAAGGGCTGTGCGAACTGCTCATCGAAAAAACGTCCAATTCGCTGTCCCGTCACGCGGCGGACGAGTTCTCCGAGAATGAATCCCTGGGTGCTCGAGTGGTAGCAGCGGGTGGTGCCTGGCGGCCAGAGCGGCGCCTGGGCAGCGATCGCCTGGGTCATGGCCTCCCAGTCATACAGATCGCCTCGCTGGGCAGCGTCGGCGACAGGAATTCCCGCCAGATGGCACAGCACCCAACGAATTGGAATGTCGGCTTTGCCCTGCGCCCCAAACTCTGGCCAGAATCGGGCCACCGGGTCGTCAAGCGCCAGGTCGCCCTCATCGATCAATCGATGGATACACAGCGCAGAGAAGGCCTTGACGACCGACATCGTGCAGACGAGCGTATCGGCCTCCCAGGGCAGTGTCTGTGCGGGATCGCGCCACCCACCCCAAAGATCGACGACCAGTTCCCCGTGATGACTGACTGCGATCGCCGCCCCAAGTTCGCCCTGCTCGCTGAAGTTGCGCTCAAAGGCCTGTCGGACACCTTGAAAGGCTGGGCTGCAGTGACCGTGTATCTCTGGACTCATGAGTGTTCCTTGCGCTGTGCCCGCCGCGTCCGGTCAGCGGTGGATTCTCAAAAGGCTCTGGTCATCCCACACCAGACCCACGGTGTCTCCGACATTCGGTGAGCCACTTGAATACTCGGAGAGCGAGGCGTTCGTTGCATGATGGACCACGAAGCGCTGATTGCTTGATGGGTGGAGCAGGACATATCGGCGGTAGGCCCCTGCATACGCGCAGTCGATCACCCGAGCGGTCAAACCCTGTCCGGGGGCCGTGATCCGAATCCGTTCCGGTCGGATTCCAAGAAGGAGAACCGCGTCTGCGCGAGGGGCCAGGCGCAGCGCCTCGACCATCGTGGGCGACAGGGGAATCGTTTCATCACCGACTTGCAGATCGATGTCCGCCCCAGCGTGCGGATGGATGTGCACTTGAAAGACATTCTGTATGCCCATGAAATCCGCAACAAAGTCGGTCGCCGGCCGTTCAAAGATCTGGTCGGGCGAGCCCTGCTGCTCAATGCGACCGTCTCGCATGACCGCGATTGAATCCGAAAGGATCAGTGCTTCCTCCTGGTCGTGCGTGACGAAGATCGCGGTGATGCCCAGACGTCGGGTGAGGGTCCGCAGCTCATGTTGCATGGTCTCGCGCAGTTTGCGGTCCAGCGCGCCAAACGGCTCATCGAGGAGAAGCACCCGCGGGTCGACGACGAGCGCTCGCGCAATGGCGACGCGTTGCTGCTGCCCGCCTGACAGCTGGTGCGGGTGCCGCTCCGCCAGCGCACCCAGTCCGACGAGGTCCAGCGCACCTCGGGCCTTCTCGGATCGGGTGGGGCGGTTCAGCCCCTTCATTCGCAGACCGAACGCAACATTCTGAAGCACGGTCATGTGGGGAAAGAGCGCGTGGCTCTGAAAGACCATCGCAAGTTCACGCCGATACGGCGGAAGATCGGTCACGTTCTCGCCCCCGATCCGGATCGTTCCGCAATCCGGTTTCACGAGACCCGCAATGCTGCGGAGCGTCGTCGTCTTGCCGCACCCGGACGGCCCCAGCAGGGTGAGAAACTGCCCGGACGGGATGTCCAGGTCAATGCGATGCATGGCGATGTGCCCACCGAAAGTCTTGCCGACGCCCTGTAATTGGACGGATGCCATGCTGATCAGCCTCCCAGGGTTCTGCGCAAGCCAGCGATGCGCTCGATCACCAGCGTCAGCGCGACCGTCGTCAGGATCAGGAGGGTCGACAATGCGGCGATTGATGGGTCGAGGTTGTGCTCGACGTAGGCGAGCACGGCGATTGGCAGGGTGTTGAACTTCGCGCTCGCAAGAAACAGACTGACCGACACGTTATCGAACGAAATGATGAAGGCGAACAGGCCTCCCGCAATGATGCCGGGGGCGAGCTGGGGCAGGGTCACCAGCATGAAGACCTTGATCGGTGACGCGCCGAGCGTTGCAGCGGCCTCTTCGCAGTGAATATCCAGCCGAGTGAGTGAAGCGATGATGGTGCGAACCAGGTAAGGCAGGGTGATCACCAGGTGTGCGAGCAGCAGGCGGCTGAAGGGATCGCGCCACCCGGTCTGTGCGAAGGCAAGCAGCACGGCGATGCCGGTCACGACCGCCGGAACGACCAAAGGCGACATCAGGAATGTCTGAATGCTGGCTGATCCGGGGAGTTTGCCGCGCACGATGGCAAGGGCCGCGCAGACTGCGATAGGCAGGTTGATCAGCACCGACAAGCTGGCAAGTTGCACGCTGTGCCAGGCGGCTTCAAGGAAGATATCCTGCTCGA
>JBDLRB010000094.1:0-9728 GCA_039800205.1 Pseudomonadota bacterium
CCTGCGCACCGAGATCCCGGGCAGAAACTCCTCGTCGAAATCGATCAGATCGACCTGCCCGGCATCGACCACTGGGTCGACACTGTCGACCAGCACCTCCGCACCCATCGGGTGCACCCGAAGCCCGCCCTCAGGGTCACGCCAGTGCGCCATCTCGGTCCGCCCCATCAGGTAACGCGCATTGGGGAACGTGGGCACCCAATCGCCACCGGACAGCCGGGTGTTCCAACCCACATGGTCGACGTGCAGGTGAGTGTTGATCACCAACGTGACGTCCTCGGGCCGCACACCATAATCGGCCAGACGCTCGAGGTAGGGCTTATGCAACTGATGAAAGCGCTGGAAAGCGGGGTGCGAGCGCGTCTTGTCGTTGCCACAGGCCGTATCGATCAGGATGACGTGTCGACCCACCCGCAGCATCCAGGAATGCATGCTCGACATCAGCTTGCCCGAGGCCTGATCGAAAAAATTGGGCTGGGCCAATTGCGGGTGCTCGAGCAGCACCTCGGGGTTGTAATTCGGAAACAGGAACGCGGGATCAAAGCCCGGCGTCAACATTTCCTCGACACGAAGAACCTCGACCTCACCTACCCGCGTCCGCCAGAGCGCCATGTCTTCAGCCTCCTAGATAGGCATCCTGCACCGCCGATTGCGCGCGCATTTCAGCGACCGTTCCGTGAGAGACGATTTCGCCCCGCTTCATCAGGTAAGCGTAGTCGCACACCGAGAGCGCAATCTCGGCGTTCTGTTCGACCAGGAGGATCGACTGCCCCTGACGGTGCAGGGTCACGATCGCCTCGAACACCAGATCGACAATCGCAGGGGCCAGACCCATTGAGGGCTCGTCCAGCAGCAGCACCCGAGGCTGAGTCATCAACGCCCTGCCGATGGCAAGCATCTGCTGCTCGCCACCGCTCAGCAGCCCGGCCGTCTGGGTCCGCCGCTCCTTCAACCGCGGAAACAACTGAAAGACACGGTCAACCAACTCGGCCGACACCCCGCGTCCGGCGTAGCTGCTCAGCATCAGATTCTCTTCGACCGAGAGGGGTGCGACCACCATCCGGCCTTCTGGAACCAATGCCAGTCCTCGCCGGACCACCTTGAAGAGCGGCAGGGTGGAGATCTCCTTGCCCTCGAGACGGACCGACCCGACGATCGGCCGGTGCAATCCGGCGATGCTGCGCAAGGTCGTGGACTTGCCCGCCCCATTGGCTCCGAGAACCGCGACCATGCGCCGCTCACCGACCTCGATGTCGAGACCGTTGACCGCCTGGATCGCGCCGTAGCTAGCGCAAAGACCGGATACGCTCAGCATCGGCTCGCTTCCCAAAGTAGGCCGCCTGCACGTCGGGATGATCGATGCACTCGGCGGGCGTTCCCCACACCAGTAACCGGCCGAAATTCATCACCGTGACGCTGTCGCAGAAATCGCGAACCAGGCGAACGTTGTGCTCGACCATCAGAACCGTCAAGCCATCGTCACGCAGACGATGGGTCAGTTCGCCAATGCCCGCCGACTCCTGCGCGTTCATACCGGCGGTGGGCTCGTCCAGCAGCAGCAAGCGTGGCCGCGTGGCGAGCGCCCGTGCGATCTCGACCCGACGCTGCTCGCCGTATGACAAGGTCTCGGCCAGCACATGGGCCCGGTGCACAAGATTCACCCGTTCGAGGAGGGCCATTGCCTCGTCCTGCAGCTGGGCTCGCCGCGCACGCGCCTTGGGCAAGCCCAGGAACGAGGCCCAGAGCGAAGCCCCTCGTCGGATGAACGATCCGGCCATCACCTGCTCCAGCACGGTCATGCCGGCAAACAGGCGCACGTTCTGATACGTGCGCGCGATCCCCCGTTCGGCAATCCGATGGGCCGGGAAATCGCGGATCTCGGTCCCGTCAAAGCGAATCGAACCGGCGTCCGCATGCAGAAGCCCACTGATCAGGTTGACCAGCGTGGTCTTGCCGGCCCCATTGGGGCCCATCAGTCCCGCGACACTGCCCGGCTGAACCGTCATGGAAAATTCAGAGACGGCGGCAACGCCTCCGAAATGTTTTTCCGCGCCCGACACCACGAGTAATCCGTCCGCAGCGGGCGTCCCGGACTGCGCACTCACTTGGGGGCCTCCGCGACGCTTCGCGCCTGCCGGCGCAAGCGAATCGCACGGGGATCAACCAGCCCCCGGGGCATGAAGATCATGATGAGAAGCAGCACGACGCCATTTGCAACTTCCTGAAACTCTGGAATGATCGCCTGGGTGGCGATGGGCAGCGCCGTGAAGACCGCCGCTCCGATGATCGCGCCCGCCCAGTGATAGGAGCCCCCCAGAACCACCGCCGCAATCATCGTAAAGGCCAGATGAATGAAGTAGGTGTCGGGCGAGAGGAACTTGAGAACGAGCGCCAGCATCATCCCGCCAACGCCACCGACCGCACCGGATACACAAAAGGCAATCATCTGGATTCGGCGGGTTTCGATGCCCAGGCTGGACGCCACCGCAGCGTCCTCGCGCACAGCGGTCGCGGCAATGCCGTACCAGGAATTGTTGATGCGATAAAAGACCACCATCGCAATCAATAACAACACCACGAGCGCGAACAAGGAGATCGACACGGGCACGCTCATGCCATTGACGCCCCCGGTCACTGACGGAATATTGATCACGACCACCCGCGTGATCAGAATCAGAGCGAGGCTCGCAAGCGCCATCCAGTGGCTATCCAGCCTCAGAAAGATGGCCGCGACCAGGTAGCCACTCAGCAGGCCGGCCGCTGCGGTCACCGGCACCAGCCAGACCAGACCCAGGCCGAGGTTGAGCGCGACCTGCGCACCGAGAAAGCCCCCGACTGCGGCGAAGGCGACCGTGGCAAAACTGAGAATGCCGGCGGCCAGCACGGCATATGTGCTGAGCGCAAAAAACGAATTGACGATCGAAAAGATGACCGTACTGCGATAAGCCGCCCAGAAGTCAAGCAGCACCTGCATCTGCGTCCCCCTCAGGCCCGCGAGTATCCGGCGCTGCCGAACAGTCCGCGAGGACGAAGCAACAGGAATCCGAGCAACAGCGCATAGGTGATGCCATCCCGCAGGCCCGACGACAGGTATTGCGCGGTCATGACTTCGAGGACGCCGAGCGCAATGCCCGCCAATGCGGTACCGCGGACATCGTTATAGCCCCCGACAACGACTGCCGCGAAGCCCTTGAGCATCAGGCTTTCGCCCAGCGAATAGGACACGTTGGCGGTCATGATGCCGCCCAGCACACCCGCAAAGCCCGAGGCGGCACCCGCGAGGAACGCAATCACGACCATCGTCCGGCGCGGATCGACTCCACTCAAGGCCGCAGCATTCGGGTTCCAGCCGACGGCACGCATCGCCGAACCAAAGCGGCTGCGTGCGATCAGCAGGTGCAGACCCACCGTGACCACAATCATCGACCCGATGGTGATCAGTTGTATCGCTGGGATGGGAATCTCGCCCAGCCGGAACAGGTGGTTCGGATAGGTCCCGCGCGGGAAGGTCAGGCTTTGTTGTCCGGTGGCAAGACCCGCGAGGTTGTCCAGAATGATCCAGAACGCAATGCTGGTGATCAGGGCCCCGAGCATCTCGTGGCCCCGATCTCGCAAGGGCTGAAAGGCGATCCGGTCGACCAGCAGGGCGAGAAGCCCGCCCATGCCGATCCCCACCGCAACGGCTGCGACGAATGGCAACTGAAACCACTCAACCACGTAGTACGCGGCAATGGCCGCCCAGCTGGCGTAGCAGCCGTGGGCGGCATTCAGAATGCCCAGCGTGGCGAAGACCAGACCGAAGCCCAGGCCGAACAACGCGTAGAGCGAACCAAGCGCGCAGCCGTTGATGAACTGCTCGATGAAAAGATTCACTTCAGCCCTGCCCGAGGATCAGTTCTTGGGCGGGGTCCAGCGCACCAGTTTGCCGTCCGGCGACCAGTTGACGATCAGGGTGCCGGTGGTCTGCGCCTGGCCGTTGCGGATCACTTCGCCGCCGTACACGTTGTGCTCCAGGGTGGTGATCTTCGAGAGTGCAGCCGACAAGGACTCGCGCGTGGGCTTGCCCGAGATCGACTTGAGACCCTGAGCAAGGAACCAGATCGCTTGGTAACCCTGGGCGGAGTAGATATCCGGCGCGGACTTGAAGCGCGCCTCGTAGGCGGCAATGAAGGCCTTACCCTCGGGGCTGTCAACCAGTGCGCTGGAGAAACTGACCGGGAAGGGGACGCCTACTGCAGTCTGGCCCATGCGCTTGAAGACGGTGGCCGGAGCGAGCACGTCATTACCCACGATCGTCTGTTTGAAACCCCGGTCACGCAGCGAATTGACCGCCCCGACCGCCGCGCTCTGGGTGGCGTAGATCAGGATCATGTCAGGCTTCAAGCCCATGGCTTGCGTTGCTGCCGCGGTGAAATCGGTGTCTTTGGTCAGTACGTTGACGACCCCTGCAGTCTGGACGCCTTTGGCCTCGAGCGCCTTGCGCGTATCAGCCATCCGGTTCTTGAAGGCTTCGTTGTCATTGGCAAGGATGTAGGCGGCCGTCTTGGCCTTGATCTGGGAGGCGACCGTCACACCGGTTTCAACGTCTTTGGGCCCCGGGAGGATGGTCATGCTGTACACCCAGGGGGGCGAGGGCAGACCAACGGCGGTCGCGCCATAGATCACCATGGGGATCTTGGCATCGAGCACCACCGGCTTGACCGACCCCACGACCGGCGACAGGATGCAGCAGCTCACGGCGAGGATCGAACGATCGGCGATGAACTGATTCATATTCTGGATGGAGCGGGCGGCGTCGCTGCCGCTTTCCTTGGTCTGGAGCACGATCGACGTGCCCTTGCCCATGTAGGCGCGCGCCTTGACCTCATCCACAGCCAACTGTGCACCGTTCCAGAACGACACCCCAGCCGATGCGATCGGACCGGTGTTTTCGGTCATGAACCCGATCTTGTACTCGCCGGGCGGCAGACCTTGCGCCGGCGCAGTCATGGGAAGCGCGAGCGCAGCAGCGAGCGCGGTCGAGACGACAAATTGCCTGCGAAGGGAAATACTCACGGGGTGCTCCTCCGGAAATGGGTGTTGTTTTGTGCGTGCCGCGTCGAGAAAGGATGCCCAGCGCTTCGGTACGCAGTCGTTCATGGACTCAGTCGATTCTGAACCCCGCACTGCCATAATGCAACCGGTGTACGACACTGACATCCACTATCTGAATGAAACATGACACCGGCTCGCTCGCGGGCACGCAGGCGATCGGCCGCGCTTTGCTCGTGCTGCGTACGATCGCATCGGAGGGACGCCGGGGCGCCCGGGTGGCCGAGATCGTCGCGATGTCGGCGCTGCCGCAGGCGACCGTGTCACGCATCCTGTCGGCGCTGCTTCGCGAAGGCGTCGTCGAGCGGGATCCTCGTTTGCGAAAGTACTTCGTTGGCCCCTCGATCCATGAACTGGGCCTGGTTGCGCGGGCCGACTACTCGCTCCCCCAGACGGCCGCGCCGGCCGTCCAATGGCTGGCCGAGCAATCCGAGGACACCGTCTATCTGAGCGAGCGACGCGGACTCGAGGCGAGTTGCACGATGACCGTGGAGGGCGCCTACCCGATCAAGGCGCTGCCCTTGCACGTCGGCATCCGCAGACCCCTGGGTGTGGGCGCCGGCGGCCTCGCGATCCTGGCTGCGCTGGATCCCCGCCAGGCCGACGATATTGTCCGCGCCAACCAACCGCGCTACCCGGCGTACGGCGGGATTGACGATGACTACCTGAATCGCGTCATCCTTGAATCACGCCAACGGGGCTGGGCCATTGCCGCCAACAAGGCGACCCCGGGCATGACCGCCATCGGTGCCGCAATCTTCAACCCCGGACGCGAACCCGTAGGCGCCATCAGTATCAGCGCGATCTCGTCGCGAATGACCGGCGAACGCCAGCGATCGCTTGCTCGGCTCCTGCTCCGTCAATGCGCCGAAGTCACGGAGCGCCTGGCCGCGCAGCGCGAGAGCCCACGCGAGGCCTCCGAGCCGGGCGTCGCCCCAAGATCGCCTGCACACCGATCGCGAATCAGACCGGTCCGGGCACCCTGATTGCAATGACTGCAGGCACGCCCTGACGCACCTGGCGCTGGCCCTCTTCAAGCGCCGGGCCGACCCGTTCGGTCGCGGTCACCACCTCGCCATAACCGCCGGCTGCCTCGGCCAGGCGGGCGAAGTCGGGCGGAGGATCGAAGGTGCCCCCGTCGTAGTTGCCCGACTGAACGGCCACCCCGTCCGGATAGAGCCGCTTGAGCCCGGTGGTGCCGGTGCTGTAGCTCGCATTGACGAACACCACCGAGAGATACGGTGCCTTGTGGTAGGCCGCACCCCACAGGGCAGCAAGGGGCGAGCCAAACGTGAAATATCCGTCACCGCTTGCCAGGACCACCTCGGCTTCGGGGCGCGCGATTCGGGCGCCCAGCGCGGCCCCCGAGCCCCAGCCCCCTGAACTGCTACCGCTCCGAAAGTAGGTCCCCGCTCGATCGCGCCCGGCGTACGCTCGAACGTGCTCGCTGTTACTGATCGCATCATTCAGCAACAGCGCATCGGGTGCCATCAGGCGGCCCAGTTCATGGGCGACCCATCGACCGCTCGGCGTTGAGGAGCGGCCCGCCGCCGCCGCTTCGCGGCTCAGTTGCTCGGCGATCGCGCGCTTTCGCGTTTGCAGACGTTCGCGCCGCTCGGCGATCCGCGCGAGGTCGCCGCGATCCAGCCGGGCTTCGACGGCTCGACGGACGGCTCTGAGGGTCTCGAGCACCGACGCGGGGACCCAGAGATCGGCGCGATATTCCATGGTCTTGTAGCGGGAGAGCACGGGATCCGAACCGATCCATGCAATCCGCGCTCGTGGAGCGGGCGAGTCAAGCCCCGGCATGAAGGGGGCCACCGCATCGAGGACCAGCAGCATATCGGCATCGCGCGTGGACGGGCCCGTCCCGAAATGAGGATGCGAATGCGGGACATTGAGCCGATCTGCCCCCGAGGTCTCGGCAATCGGCAGAGCGAGGAGTTCGGACAATTCAACCAGTTCCGACACGGTCCGCAGATCGCGACCGGAACGCTCAACACACACCAGTGGGTTGTGGGCCTCGACCAACCAGTCTGCGATCCGTTCGGCATCTTCGTACGCGGGTGCGACCGGACGCGCGAGACCGAGTTGATCGACTGTGGGGAATGCGGACTGCCCCCCGGTCGGAAGCATCGCCGTCTCGCGGGGAATCGCGAGATAGACCGGGCCACGCGATTCGCTCATCGCAATCTGCAGCAGTCGACTGACCATCAGCCCGGGGTTGTCCTGATGCTCGAGCCGATGGTCGGCTTTCGTATAGTCGCGCACGATCCCGTTCTGGTCGCGGGACTCCTGCTGCCATTGAACCAGCGAATCACGCGCACCCGGCATCGAGCCCGGAAAGGCCCGAGGCCCGGTGCCCCCCATGATCATCACCGGGTAGCCCCCCCGCCAGGCCGTATGGAGCGCAGCACCATAGTGAAAGGTGCCCACATCCACGTGAGCCGCAGCCGCCGACGGCTTTCCCGTCACCATCGTGACGCCCAGCGCGGCATTGAGTGCCACCGATTCGTGGATCATGGTGATCAGTTTCGGTGCAGGCGTGCCCCGCGCCGCCGCCTTGGCGATCGCCTCCTGGAAAAAATTGATTTCCGTCCCGGACACGAAGAAGAGGTGATCGATTCCGCCCAGTTTCATGGAGGCAACGATCGCATCGGACCATTCGTCGGTCGGAACCTGCGACCAGAATGCATCCCGCCCGGTGTTCACCCGATTCGCTCCTGCAGCGCTCATTGGGCGCGGATGTTGTTGCGGCGGACCAGCGGCTCCCAGCGGGCACGCTCGTCCTTGAGCAGTTTCGCGAACTCATCCGGTCCCGCTCCACTGACCTCCATGCCCATCCGCTCGAATCGCGTCCGGACCTCTGGCAGATCGAGCGCCTTGCGCGCCTCACGATAGATGCGGTCCACGATCGGTCGGGGGGTGCCCGCCGGAACCATCAGTCCGTTGATTGCGTAGACCTGAACATCGGGGTAGCCCATCTCGGCAAAGGTCGGCGTGTCGGGGAACTGAGCCGAGCGCTTGCTCGCCGCGATCGCGATGGCACGGACCCCCGCGTTGTTGCGAACAGCGCTCAGGGCCTGAGGAATCAAACCGAGTGTGAGTTCCACCTCGCCCGCTGCAAACGCATTGACCGACGGAGCACTGCCGCGATAGGGAACATGAACCAGTTCGATCCCGGCTGCCGAGCCAAACAGGGCCACCCCCAGATGTCCGGACAGGCCGATGCCAGACGAACCGTACTTGAGCTTGCCGGGATTCTGTTTGGCAAAGCCGACCAGTTCCTGCAGGGACTTGAAGGGCACCGTCGCGTTAGCGAGCAGGATGTTGGGAGCGGACGTCAGCACGATCACGGGCATGAAGGCGTCGGGGGAGTAGGACACCTTGTCACGCAGCAGATGCGCCATCACGTTGGTGGCCAACGTGCCCATCAGCATCGTGTAGCCGTCGGGGGCAGACCGCGCCACGGCGTCTGTGCCGATCATCCCACTCGCGCCACTCCGGTTCTCGACCGCCACGGCCTGAGGCCAAGCCTTGGTCAGTTGCTCGGCGATCACCCGGGCCGCAATGTCGGTCGCGCCACCGGGCGGGAAGGGCACGACCAGTTTCACGCCGCGGGCCGGAAAGTCCTGCGCCGCCCCAAGGGCCGGCAGGCCCGCCAGATTCAGTGAAAGCAGGGCAGCGAACAGCATATGACGCATGGCGGGGTCTCCTGTCATGAAGGTTGAGGTCACGCACGCGCAGGTCATCCCCCCGCAGCACGAATCGGCTGAAGTCTTGCATGAGGCCCTGAGCCCGTGCAAGCCTCTGTGGGGGCCTCCCACCGGAGGTGCGCCCGGTTTCGCTAGAATCAGGTTCACCCCCAAAGCGCGCCCACCGCGATTCCCGAATGACGCAAAAGCTCTACATTCGCACTTTCGGCTGTCAGATGAACGAGTACGACTCGGAAAAGATGGCTGAACTCCTCGCCGACAGCGATGGAACCGAACTCACGGACCGGATCGAAGACGCCGACATCGTGCTCTTCAACACGTGTTCGGTCCGCGAAAAGGCGCAGGAAAAAGTCTTTTCGGACCTCGGCCGCGTTCGGGCGCTCAAGCGCGAGCGGCCGCACATGGTCATTGGTGTGGGCGGATGCGTCGCGAGCCAGGAGGGGGAGGCGATTGTCGCGAGAGCCCCTTACGTCGATGTGGTGTTCGGGCCCCAGACCCTTCACCGGCTGCCGCAGCTGATCGCGCGCCGCCGGGAAAGCGGCCGATCGCAGGTCGACATCAGCTTCCCGGAAATCGAAAAATTCGACCACCTGCCCCCGCCCCGAACCGATGGCGCCTCGGCCTTCGTATCGATCATGGAGGGTTGCAGCAAGTACTGCAGTTTCTGCGTGGTGCCCTACACCCGCGGCGAGGAGGTGTCGCGGCCGTTCGACGATGTCCTGACGGAGATCGCTGTGCTGAGCGAACGGGGTGTGCGCGAGGTCACCCTGCTCGGGCAGAACGTGAACGCTTATCTGGGAAAAATGGGGGGCACCCGCGAGATCGCCGACTTTGCGATGCTCCTCGATTACGTGGCCGAAATTCCTGGAATCGAACGGATCCGCTACACAACCTCGCACCCCAAGGAATTTTCACAACGCC
>JBDLRB010000095.1:0-12208 GCA_039800205.1 Pseudomonadota bacterium
CGTCCGGCGAGCGAATCGCGCGAGCCGACGAGAAGCGGGCGGCGACGGATCAGGCGGGCGCACTGTCTGAGGCCCGGAGGGCCGAGTTTGCGCACGCCCCGGCGCCGCGGTTCGAGGAGGGCAGCCCCGCAAAGCGGGGCCGGAAGCGCGCTGAGCGGAGCCGGATGGACCCGGTCGGCCCGGGAAGCCCGGCATCGCCGGGCCGGAAGCGCGCTGAGCGAGCCCGGATGGACCCGGTCGGCCCCGCTGAGCAGAGCCCGGATGGACCCGGTCGGCCCCCGTCAGCCGATCACGCCGTCCGTCCGCAGTTCAGCGACTTCGGCCTCCGACAGACCCAGCCACTCGCCAAACACCTGGTCGTTACACGCACCGAGGGGCAGGCTGGGTTTGAGGGGTTGCCGCTCGACCCCCTCGAAGATCAGGGGCGAATTCTGCAACACGACTCGACCCAGTTCCGGGTGATCCACCCACTGCAGACTTCCCCGGGCGTGCATGTTGTCGTCGACCATCACCTCAGCGAGCGTTCGCACCGGTGCGCAGGGTACCTTGGCCTCGAGCATCAAGCGCGCAACCTCGTGCTTGGGCAGGGTTGTCGTCCAGGCCTCGATCAGCGCATCCACCTGATCAAAGTGCTTGACCCGAGCGGTGCGCGAATTGAAGCGGGGATCCTCTTTCAGATCCGCCCGCCCCATCACGTCCAGCACGGCCCTAAAATGGTGGTCGCCCGGACAATTGAGTACTACATACCCATCGCGGGTCGGATAGACGTTATAGGGCGAAATCCCGAGCCCGCCGTGGCGGTTACCGGTTCGCGCCGGCGCCTCATCCCCCCGCGCGTGCAACATCCCCAGGTTGGACGCCAGTGAGGAGTAGACCGCATCCTGCATCGCGACCTCGACCACCCGCCCCCGCCCGGTTCGCTCGCGCTCGTAGAGCGCCGTCGTCACCGCGCCATACAGGTGTATCCCGGCCATGAAATCGCAGATCGCCGCGCCCGCCTTGACCGGCGGTTGATCAGGAAATCCTGTCGAATCGATCACGCCGGACATCGCCTGCATCACGAGGTCCATCGCGGGATAGTCGCGATACGGTCCGGTTTTGCCATAACCCGAGCTCGAACCATAGATCAGTCTCGGATTGACCTGCTGAAGGGCCGCGGCCCCCACGCCCAGACGATCCAGCACGCCCGGCGCGAAGTTCTCGATCAGCACATCGGCCCGCGCGACCATTGCCCTGAGCAGGTCGCGCCCCCGCTCGTGCTTCAGGTTGAGCGTCACGGGCTCCTTGTTGGCGTTCAGCATGGCAAAGGGCAGCGCTGCGCCTCCCAGATCACCCCGGCTGCGTAAATGCTCCCCCTGAAAGGGCTCAACCTTGATCACGCGGGCACCCGCCATCGCCATCAGGAAGGTCGCATAGGGCCCGTTATAGACGTGGGACAGGTCGATGACTGTGACCCCCTCCAGCGGAGCGCGCGCGGCCCCCGACGCTGCAGAATCACCGGCAGGCATCATCAGAACGTGCCCATCCCGAGGAATCCATCGACCGTGTCGAAATCATGGATCAACATCCGCCCGACGAGATCCTTGAGCGCCTCGGTTGCACCGCCGCCCAAGGTGCCATACCGGACCCCTCGATACATCCGCGAGATCGGGTAATCATCGGTAAACCCGTACCCGCCGTGAACCTGCAACGCCTCACTCGTGACCCGGATTGCCATTTCATTGACAAACATCTTGGCAATGGCCGCCTCATGGGGATCGGGGAAGGGATTGGCTGAGAGGCAGGCACGATACAGCAGAGCCCGCCCAGCCTCGATATCGCGATACATCTCGGCCAGCTTCCACTGAATACCCTGAAACTCGCTGACGGAGGCCCCCCGGATCTTGCGCTCCCGAACGTAGTTGATCGCTTCCTCGAAAGCACCCTCTGCCAAGCCCAGGGAAATGCTCGGATTCAGGCACCGCTGTGTATTGAACGCGGACAACAGCTTCTTGAATCCGCCCTGACGCAGAATCACGTTCTCGAGAGGGACTTCGATATCCTTGAACTGGATCTCGGCCAGATACTCACCGCCCATCGTGTGATACCGCGCGGTGACTTCAAAACCAGGATAGTTGCGATTGACAAGCACACAACCGATGCCGTCTCTCCCCGGTGAATCGTCGATCCGACTGAACACGACAAACCATTCGGCCTCATTGGCCCGGCTGATCAGGGTCTTGACCCCGTTGATCACCGCGCGGTCCGCATAGAGGCGCGTGTTGGTCTTGTAGTTGGGTACATCGGTCCCGGCATGAGGTTCGGTCATGCAGACCGCCAGATGCGCCTCCCCCGCACAAACTTTCGGCAGGATGTCGCGCCGCATGGTTTCGGGCGCGTAGGTGCTGATCACGCGAACCTGAACGCCCACCATGCCCATCAACGCCATGGCCGTGGCATAACAGTTCTTGGCCACCTCCTCGATCACCAGCGCGGTATCGAAAACCGACAGATTCGATCCACCGTATTCCTCGGGAATTGACATGCCCAGCACACCAATGCGAGCCAGGTCATTCAGGTTGTCCCACGGGTAGGTACCATCCATGTACTTGATTGAATTGGCCCGAAACTGTTTGTCACGGGCCAGTTGCCTGACGGTATCGACGAGGGCACGTTGTTCGTCGGTCAGCATCAAACGCTGTGGGTGCATCGCTGCCAAAGTCCTTCAAAGGGGCGCAAAGCGCCATGGGTTCCTGGAAATCGAAAAGATAGCGTATCCGGGCCGGCCGCGACCGCGCCCGCCGGCCCGATCATGCGCATTGCACTCAGGTGAGCTTGATCCCGGCGTCACGCATGACCTTGCCCCATCGAGCGATATCGGATCGAATGAGTTGCCCGAAGGCCTCAGGCGTGCTGGGCCGAGGCACTGCACCATCACGGGCCAACAGTTCCTTGAACGCCGGATCGCGAAGTACGGTATTCAGTTGCCCGTTCAGTTCGGACAGGACCGACGCCGGAATCCCTGCCGGGGCCAGCAAACCAAACCAGGCCTCGAGCGCGAACCCGGGCAGCCCAGCCTCTGCGGTGGTGGGCCAGTCCGGTACGAGCGGGGATCGCTCGGGGCTGGTGACGGCCAGGGCACGCATTCGGCCGGCCTTGACCTGTTGGACCACCGAAGCCACGGTGGGCAGCAGCATCTGCAGATTGCCGCCCATGACGTCATTGAACGCTGGGCCGATGCCCTTGTAGGGCACATGAAGCAATTCGATGCCCGCTGCCTGCGCCAGCAGCTCGGTACCCAGGTGATTGATACCGCCAATCCCAGCCGTCCCATAAGTGATCGACTTGGGCGATCGTTTGGCCAGTGCGATGAATTCCTTGAGCGTACGGGCCTCGACCTTATTCGCCACAACGACCGCGAAGGGCGTGGTCGCAACGGTACCGATCGGCTGCAAGTCCTTGACCAGATCGTAGGGCAAACTTTTCTTCGACGCTGCATTGGTTGTGATGGACACCGATGCAAAGAGGATCGTGTGCCCGTCTGCGGGAGACTTGGCCACCATGTCGGTACCGATCGTTCCGCCTGACCCCCCTTTGTTCTCGACGACAACACTCTGACCCATCCGCTGGGTCAACTGCGCGGCGAGCGCCCGGCCCAGGATGTCGTTGCTGCCGCCCGGTGCAAAAGGGATGACCAGACGAATCGGGCGCTGCGGCCAACGGGCCTGGGCGAGCGCGGCCGTACCGGGCAGTGCAAGCGCACCCGCAACGCTAACCGAGCCGGCCAGCAGGTAGCGTCTGCGAGGGTGGGATGTTGTGTTCTGCATGGTGTGGTCTCCTTCTGTATTGTTCAAAGTCGGGCGAGCACGCTGCAGTCGGGCAGGTCCTCGAGCTGATCGGTCAGTTCCCTGAGCTTCGTCGGGATCGAAGCGTCGAGTGGACGAACGCTTGCCCGCAGACAGTCCGCCGCCTTGCGGTCGAAGTCCTCGCGGGACATCGGGCGGTCGGGGTGCCCCAAGGGGATCTCAACCCACTCTGTCAAGGTACGTCCGTCATCGAGTTCCACTGACAGACGGGCCGGCGAAATCGTTCGGCCGTAGCGGCGTTCGATCTCCGGGTCGACGAACGCCTGCACGCGCCCGGCCAAGTCCATGACATCGGTCCGGGCGGCCAACTGATCGGTGAAATGCCCGAGGCCCACCTGACCATCAATCAAGGCGGCCGCCACCGTGTAAGGGATGCTGAATTGCGCCTGTACGATCGTCCGTGGCGCCCGACGGATGTCCTCGGGCGTGCAGACCGCCTGAAAGGCCTGATGATTGACGCCCACGCGAACGGCGCGCACGCGCTCTGAATGACCCTCAAGCGCCGACCGAACGCGAAGGGCCGCTTCGATGGCGGTGTGATCAAACCGGCAGCATGGATAAGGCTTGAAACTGAGTCGAGTGAACTCGTAGCGGTGTCCGAGATCCGCCCGGACAGCCTGCCGATCGACCCGATCGTGCAAGTACACCCTGAAAAAACCGTCCTCGCCCTCGAAGGTGGACTGCGCCCCCCGGATACCCTGCGCGGCCAACTGTACCGCGATCACAGCCGACATCGCGGCGAAGCCCGGCTGCATCCGCTTGGTCAGTGCCGCGTCCCGGGTGACCTGGTGATTGCCCGCCACCATCGAATAGTCGATGCCGAGCGCATTCACCGTCTGCTCGACATCCAGCCCGAGCACGCGCGCAGCCGCCACCGTCGCGGCAAAATGCCCCATCAGTGAGGTATACATGTACCCGCTTTCGATGATCCCGATCCGAGTGGCAAGGCCCAGGCGACTGACCGTCTCCAGACCCGCAGCAATCGCAGCGATCAGATCCGCTCCCGATACCCCTCCCTTCAGCTCTGCTGCAGCCAGAGCGGCCGGGATCACCGATACACCCGCATGAAGCACCGCTGCGTCGTGGGTATCGTCGTAATCGCGGGCATGGGCCATCGTCCCGTTCACCCAGGCCGCATGATGTGCCGGAACCCGATCGCCGAACATCCAGACGGAGGACTGGAGCGCTCCCCCCCATTGACCGACGAGGGTCCGCACTTCGGAGACCCCTGGGGCCGAGGATCCTGCGATGGCACAAGCGAGCGTGTCGAACAGGTCGGCCCGAACCGCGTCGACCGCATCGGGATCGAGCGCGTTCAGGCTCAGCCTCGAGGTAAAGCTCGCCAGCTCGGTCGCAAAATCCGCCGTCCCGCTCGCCCGCGTCGATCCCGAGACGCCCATCCCGCTCTCCCTGTGATCTGACCTCGCCGGGCCATCGATTGCTGTGAAATAATTTCGCAGGGGATACACCCCCCGCACGCACCGCATTCTAGGAAGCCCCCGACGCTGTCGTCCATTCCGTTTTCATGAATGTCCGGTTCGGCTTTGCCGAAGGATCAGCGTCACACACCGCCACCATGCAGATCGATCTGGTCCAGTTACGCACTTTCGTCGTGGCCGCCGAGGAACTTCACCTGACCCGTGCGGCGGAGCGTCTGCACGTGAGTCTGTCCGCAGCCAGCGCGCACGTGAAGGCCGTCGAGGAGTGCCTGGGCAGCCCCTTATTCGTTCGCACGCACCGTCGCCTCGAACTGACCCGCGCCGGTCAGTTGCTGCTCGACCGAGCCAAGGACCTGCTCGCCGAGGCCGCACAGTTCTCGTCCTATGCCCGAGAGCTGCGCGGTCGCCTCGAGGGTCATCTCGTGATCGGTGCCAGCAGTGAGTCGGCCTCGACGGGGCTGGGCCGCCTGGCAGGCTTGATGAGGCAGGCCCACCCACTGATCAGCGTTGATCTTCGGGTTCGGCATTCAGCCAGTTCCAGACAGGCACTCAAGTCTGGCGAGCTCGATCTCTCGCTCCTGCTGGGTCGACCGATCGACCCCGAGTTCGCCTACCACCAAGTGGACGCCATCACGTTTCGAATCGCGGGGCCGGCGAGTTGGCGCGCGCGCATCGAGACGGCCAGTTGGGCCGAGCTGGCATCGATGCCCTGGATCACAACGACCGAACCCAACATGGCCTACTCCGTGCTGTTGCGGGAACTCTTCGAGCCCCGGGGTCTGGAGCTCAATTCGGTCGCACGCTTTGACAATGCCGCGCTCGGTCGGGCGATGCTCGAGGCCGAGGTGGGCCTGATGCTGATGCGCGAGGAGCATCTGCGACCTGGGCTGGACCTCGGAACGATGGCCGTATCTCCGCTGGTTGCGGCCGAAATCCCCTTGCTGCTGGCTCATCTCTCCAGCCGCTCACTCGATCCCCTGATCGTGGCCTGTCATGAACTCAGTACCACCGTCTGGCCGAAGATCCGGCCCTGCCCCGTTCAGGTCTGAACCCGAGCCAGCCGCAGAGCGGCCGCGGAAACGCTTCAGACACTCGACAGGGACCCGACCGCCGTGTCGCCTCGCGAAGAGCCGGAGCGATTCTTCGACAAGCTCGGATACCATTCCAACCTGCACTGCCCGGATCAGCCGGTAGGGAAATGAGCCATGAATGACGAAGTCAAGGTCGAAACGAACGGTCCGGTTCGGATCATCACCATCAACCGTCCGGAGAGCCGCAATGCCCTGAACAAGGGCGTACGCGAGGGCCTGCGCCGGGCGCTCCTCGATTTCGAAGCGGACGCCGACGCGCACGTGGCGATTCTGACGGGTGCGGGTGACAAGGCCTTTTGCGCGGGAATGGATCTGAAGGAAGCCTCAGAAAACAGCCTGCAGGTTCCTCCCCGCGATTACATGCCCATCGTCGGTGACGCCATTCATCTGACCAAACCCACGATCGCCGCCGTCAACGGCGTGGCCTACGCGGGCGGCTGGATGCTCGTGCAAATGTGTGACCTCTGTATTGCCTCCGAAAACGCCAGCTTTGCCATCACCGAGGCCAAGGTGGGTCGGGGCATGCCGTGGGCGGCTCCGCTGGGCCACATGATTCCTCAGCGGGTGATGATGGAGTTGCTCCTGACCGGCGATCCCATCAACGCCCAGCGCGCCCGCGAAATCGGATTCGTCAATCATGTGGTGCCCCCTGATCAGCTGATGCCCCGCGCGATCGAACTGGCCCAGCGGATCGCCGCCAACGCACCGCTCACCGTTCGCGCCGCCCGCGAACTGGTTTATCTCTCGTCGGAGATGGGACGGGCGGCCGGCCTGCGTGCCGCGCAACACCTGTTCCGACCGGTCTACCTCAGCGAAGATGCACAGGAAGGGCCCAGATCGTTCAAGGAAAAGCGCAAGCCCGAATGGAAAGGGCGCTGAGGCGCGCATTGAAGTCTCGCTGCTCTCAGAACGCAATACCGTCCACGAGCCTTCTCAGGAACACCGCAGCATGAAGCCAGTGCGCCCGGATTCACTCGACTTGAGCCACATCACCCGGCCCGGTGACCAGATCATCTGGGGGCAAGCCTGTGGCGAACCTCTGACGCTGACCGAAGCGCTCGTCTGCCAACGTGCTGCGCTGGGCGGGGTGAGCGTCTTCATGGGCGCCTGCTTTTCGAACACTTTCAAGCCCGAACACGCCGACTTCATTCGGTTCAAGGCCTTTGGGGCCATCGGCAGCAGTCGCAGGCTCTCCCGGGCGGGCGTCCTCGACCTGGTGCCCTGCCACCTGTCCCGTATCGCACCCTACATCGAACAGGGCGCTATCGCCTGTGATGTCGCCTTCGTACAGGTCGCGCCTGCAGATGAACACGGCCACTACAGCCTGGGTCTGGTCAGCGACTACATTCGCTCGGCCGTTCGCAAGGCGCGCTGCGTCGTGGCCGAGGTCAATGCGCAGGTGCCGCAGGTCCGGTGCGTTGATCCGTTGACGCCGGACGAAATCGACTATCTGATCGAAACCGACCGTCCGCTGATCGAGGTTCCCGCAGCGCCCCCCGGTGAAATCGACCGCGCGATTGCCGCCATTGCCCAGCAGTTCATCCCCGACCGGGCAACGCTGCAAATGGGCATCGGTTCGGTCCCCGAGGCCGTCATGTCGCAATTGCGGGATCGACGAGACCTGGGCGTGCATTCGGGAATGGTGGGAGACAGCCTGGTCGATCTGATCGAGTGTGGGGCGGTCACCAATGCCCACAAGGCGCTGGATCCAGGCCTCACCATTACGGGCGCCTTGATCGGTACGCGTCGCCTGTTCGACTTCTGTCATAGGAATGCAGCCGTTCGAATGCATCCGTCCGCCTACACGCACGAGATCACGGTCCTGTCTCAACTGTCGCGCTTCATCTCGCTCAACTCCGCGGTCGAAGTCGATCTGAGCGGGCAAGTGAATGCTGAGACCGCCGGGGGCCAATACGTTGGCGCGGTGGGCGGGCAGGTCGACTACGTTCGAGCGGCCGCGCTCTCGCCCGGTGGCTGTTCGATGATCGCCTTACCCAGCACGGCTCAGGATGGCGCGATCAGTCGCATCGTTCCAACGCTCTCAGGTCCGGTGACCACGGCGCGCAGCGATGTGGACGTGGTGGTCACCGAGTACGGGGCCGCCCAATTACGTGGCCGCAGCCTCAGCGAGCGGGCCCGCGCCCTGATCGAGATCGCACACCCGGCTCATCGAGAGGCGCTTGAGCGGCAAATTCATGGACAGGTTTAGCGCCGCTGAAGGGCAATCGCCTCAGCGGCCAACCGCGTCATCGCCGACCAGTCACCCGCCTCGATCAGCGATGCGGGTGTCAACCAGGAGCCCCCGACCATGCGCACGTTCGGCTCGGCGAGATAGCCTGACAAATTGTCCGGACCAATCCCACCTGTCGGGCAAAAACTCAGGTCAGGAAGCGGGCCCCGTAACGCGCGCAGCATGCCCACTCCACCGGCTTGCTCAGCGGGAAAGAGCTTGAGCAAGGTGTAACCCAGATCACGGGCCTGCATCGCTTCAGTCGGAGTCATCACCCCGGGAATGAAGGGCAGATCCTGCCAACCCGCTGCCTCGAGGACATCCGGATTGAAACCGGGCGAGAGACCGAACGTCGCACCCGCCGCCTTTGCCCGCGACACGTCATCCACGGTCAAGAGAGTCCCTGCACCCACGCACATCTCCGGGCATTCTCGGGCGAGCCGCTCGATCGCGGGCAGCCCCCCCGGCCGACGCAGGGTGATTTCAATGACGTCGATCCCGCCCGCGAGCAGGGCATGCGCCAGCGGAAGGGCGTGATGGGCATGCTGGAGCGAGACGACCGGAACGATACGGGAATTGAAAGCAGGCCATTGCATGAAGGGATCTCCTGCGAGTCAGCACGTCAGATTCGTTGCGAACTCAACAATACCGAGGCGCCCTCTTCGCTCGAGGACACCCGATCTCGAAACACCTGAAAGATCGCACGACCCAGCGATTGGCCTGCAGGTGGAGGCAGCTCGGCCGGGACGCGACTGGACCACTCGGCATCATCGACCTTGACCTCGAGCACACCGTTCTCGCAGTCAATCTCGATCGGATCGCCCTCACATACTTTCAGAAGCGGTCCATCACTCGCCGAATCCGGGCTCAGGTGGATGGCCGCCAGCACCTTACCCGAGGCCCCCGACATCCTCCCGTCGGTGACCAAGGCGACCCGAAAGCCCTGATCCTGCAGGGCACCGAGGATCGGCGTCATCTTGTGCAGTTCAGGCATCCCATTGCTACCCGGGCCCTGGCCGCGGAGTACCGCAACGAAGTCACGCTGCAGATCACCCTGCCGATGGCGAGCGGCCAGTTGTTCCTGACTGTCGAAAATCAATGCGGGCGCCACAATCCGCTGGTGCTCAGACGCCACTGCAGAGGTCTTAACAACGGCCCGTCCCAGACGTCCAGCGAGCACACGCAGGCCCCCTTCGCTGGCAAAGGCATGGGCCACCGGCCGAAGAACCGTCTCGTCAACGGACGAGCCTGCCGGATGCCAGGCCAGGCCCTTCGCCTCCGTCACCGGGGTCTGGGCAAAGCGATTCAGGCCGGCACCGAGAATCGTCTCAACATCGTCGTGCAGCAATCCGGCCGCCAGCAACTCACGGATCAGGACAGGCATGCCGCCTGCCTCATGGAAGTCGTTCACATCCGCCTTGCCGTTCGGATAGACGCGTGCGAGCAGAGGCACACAACGCGACAAGTCGGAAAAATCGTCCCAATTGATCAGAATCCCGGCGGCACGTGCGATGGCAATCAGATGAATCGTGTGGTTGGTCGATCCACCGGTCGCATGCAAGCCGATGATCGCGTTGACCACCGCGCGCTCGGATACGATTCGCGCAAAGCTGCGTGCCGGATCCCGACTCCGTGCAGCAGACACCGCCACACGAACCGCCTCCGCATCCAGACCCTCGCGAAGCGGCGTACCGGGATTCACGAACGACGAGCCCGGTAACTGCAGTCCCATGATCTCAAGCAACATCTGATTCGAGTTGGCTGTACCGTAGAACGTGCAGGTGCCCGGCGCGTGATAGGCCGATTGCTCAGCCGCCAGCAGCGTCGGGCGATCCACCTCACCCAATACGTGCCGCTGCCGCATCGCGGATTTGGCTTCATTCGAGAGCCCGGAGGGCATGGGCCCCGCGGGCACAAACACCACTGGAAGATGCCCGAACTGGGCAGCGCCAATCAACAATCCCGGCACGATCTTGTCGCATATCCCCAGCAGCAGGCCGCCATCAAAGACATCATGCGATAGGGCGACCGCGGTGGAGAGTGCAATCACGTCGCGGGAAAATAGCGAGAGCTCCATGCCCTCGTAGCCCTGGGTGATGCCATCGCACATCGCGGGTACGCCCCCCGCAACCTGCGCGGACGCGCCCTCTGCTGCAGCAAGTGCCCGCAGCCGTCCGGGATAGGTTTCGTAGGGTTTGTGGGCCGACAGCATGTCGTTATAGGCTGTGACGATCCCCAGATGCGCCGATCGCGGAGCCAACACCCTCAGACGCTCATCTGGCGTGACCGCAGCCAGCGCGTGCGCAACATTCGCACACCCCATGCGATCCACCCCGCGAGGTCGCAGTGCCATCTGGTCGCACATCCGAAGGTAGTCGGATCGGAACGACGCGCTACGCGCAATGATGCGATCGGTGACCGCCTGGATGATTGGATGGATGGAACTCGACACGTCAGGACCTCGTCAGCCAGAGATGCAGGGTGTTGCGTTGCTGTCTGATCAGCAAGGATACCGGCCAGCGGGGATCAAGACGCTCACAGGCCTGTTCAAAAACGCTACGTTTCTCAGTGCTGCCCAGCGGCATGACCAGGCATCTTGCCTCGAGCAGACGCGCCAGGGTGAGCGTGACCCGGTGGACGGGCGCTTCGGCGGGCGGGCTGGGCAAATGAACGGGAAGGTAGATTGCAGAATGGGTCGGGTCGACCAGCGCGTCAAACTCGTCCGCACCCGTAAAGATCGATGCAAAATGGCCGTCGAGTCCAAGCCCGAGGAGCGCAACATCGATGATCGCCCCACCGGGATAGGCTGCAGCGGCCCGCTCAGCGAGCGTGACCGGACAAAGTCCAGTATCAACCGTCTCCGGCACGAACGAACGAAAATCCGCGCACGCCGCCTCGCCCTTGATCAACCAGCTGCGGATCGACGCGGTGTTGCTCAGCGGGTGCAATGCACCCACCGCTCGCTCATCGACCAGGACGACGGTCACCCGAGACCAATCCAGCGGCCACCTCGACAAGCCCTCGAGAAGGGCTTTGGGGGATCGGCCCCCTGACACCGCCAGCACGCCCCGACCTCGGTCCTGAATGGCCCGGGTCAACTGCGCCGCAACAAAGCTCAGGGTGGACGCCGTCACCGAATCCGGATCGGGCGACTCGTGAACGATCAGGCCGAGACGCCTCGCAAGCGCGTCAAACCGATCCGGGCGATCGACCGTCAAGGCGCAGATTCCTCATGCCAGGCCAGGCCGTCGGTCGCGATCAGCGCCGAGGCCGCAGCCGGCCCCCAGGTACCCGCCGCATAGGGCTTGGGTGGGACGCCGCTCTCGCGCCAGGCCCGGATGATCGGATCGACCCAGGTCCACGCCGCTTCCAGCTCGTCGCGCCGCATGAAATGCGTCAGGCGGCCCTTGAGCACGTCGATCAGGAGCCGCTCGTAGGCCTCGGCACGACGGGCCTCAAACGCCTCGTGCAGATCCAGATCCAGCGTGACAGGCCGTCGCTTCATGCCGGAGCCAGGCTCCTTCATCATCATCTGCAACTGGATGGACTCCTGGGGTTGCAAGCGGATGATCAGGCGATTGGCCGCCGATTGAGACGGACCGA
>JBDLRB010000096.1:0-39553 GCA_039800205.1 Pseudomonadota bacterium
CGAAGTTGCTGAGTGCGGGTGGCCTCGCGCCGGAGGAGGTGTCGCAGGTCATTCACGGCACGACGCTCGTGGCCAACGCACTGATCGAGCGCAAGGGCGTGCGGACGGCACTGGTGACGACCCGCGGGTTTCGTGATGTGCTTGAAGTTGGCCTCGAATGGCGCTACGACACCTATGATTTGTCGCTCGAATTGCCGCCGCCCCTCGCGGCACGCGTGCATTGCTTCGAGGTGTCTGAACGGGTCGATGCGAGCGGTGTGGTGCTTCAGGCGCTGGATGAAGCGTCGGTCCGTGCGGTCGCTCGTCAATTGCGTGACGCGGGCATTCAGGCCGCCGGCATCTGTCTGCTGCATGCCTTTCGTAATCCTGCGCACGAGGAGCGTGTTCAGGCCATTCTGAGCGAAGAGTGCCCGAATCTGGTGACTTGCCGATCCAGTGATGTGGTCCCGGAAATCGGCGAGTACGAGCGCATGTCGACGACGGTGGCGAATGCTTATGTGCTGCCCATCTTCGAGCGCTACCTCGCCCGGATCGTTCAGGGCCTGCGCACGCTGGGGATCGCGCACCCGCTCTATCTTGTCCTCTCGGATGGCGGAACCGTGCATGAGCAGACCGCGATCCGTCACCCGATCCGACTGGTGCAGTCGGGTCCTGCGGGGGGCGTGCAGGCCACGACGCGCTACGGTCTGGCCGCGGGCGAGCGCGACATATTCTGTTTCGATATGGGCGGGACCACCGCAAAGGCCTGTCTGATCGATGACGGCGAACCCTTGCGTGGGACGGAATTTGAGGTGGCGCGTGTCTTCCGCTTCAAGAAAGGAAGCGGATTGCCCTTGCGCATTCCGGTGATCGACATGATCGAAATCGGTGCAGGCGGCGGCTCGATTGCGCGGGTCGATCGCCTGGGCTTGCTGCAGGTGGGACCCGACAGCAGCAGCGCGGACCCGGGGCCGGCCTGTTACGGACGGGGAGGGCAGGATCCGACGGTCACCGATGCGGATCTGGTGTTGGGCTACCTGGGCGCGGACAGCTTTTTGGGCGGCGACATGAAGCTGGATGTCGCGGCCGCCCGTGCTGCGATGGCTGCGCGAATCGGCGAACCGCTCGGACTTTCGGTCGAGGAGGCGGCGTGGGGGATTCACAACCTCGTCAATGAGAACATGGCGCGTGCCGCCGTGATCCACGCCCTGGAGAAAGCGCGTCGAATCAGCGACTACGCCATGTTGCCGATTGGTGGCGCGGGCCCCGTTCATGCGGCCCATATCGCGCGCAAGCTCGGCGTCGCGCGCGTTGTCTGTCCGCTGGGTGCCGGCGTGGCCTCAGCGTTTGGATTTTTGGCGGCGCCCACCTCATTCTCGTTTGTTCGCGGTCGGCTCGAGCGTCTGGATGCCATCGATTTCGGTTCGCTCAATCAAATGCTTGAGGCGATCGATTCCGAAGGCCGGGGCCTTCTCGCGACCGCGGGTGCACCCATGGATCAGGTGACGGTCCTGCTCGCTGCGGCGATGCGGTATGTCGGACAGGGCTATGAGATCGATGTGGACCTTGACCGCGAGTCCGTTTCGAACGGGCAGATCGGTGCGATCGTTGAGGCCTTCGAACGCACCTACGCACGCTACTTCGGTCGAATCGAGCCGGGCGTGCCGGTGGAGGTGGTGTCCTGGCGAATGGTGGTGCGCGGGCCAACGGTCGACATCGAACTCGCACGTGCGCGACCGCAAACCGCAGAGGCGTCCCCAGGGGTCGCTGTCCCGAAGACCTGGCGCAAGGCCTGGTTCGAGGCCCGATCGGGCTTCGTCGACACGCCCGTGTACGACCGCTACGCGCTGACCCCCGGCACGGCCTTCGAGGGGCCCGCGCTGGTCGAGGAACGGGAGTCGACCGTAGTGGTCCCGCCCGATGCCAGCGTGCGCTGCGATGAGAGCCTGAATCTGATCATCGATCTGCGCTGAGATCGGTCGCGCCGTCCGCGCTTGCGGGCCGGTTCAGCGCGGGCTCTTGCCCGAGGCTTCGTCGTAGCCCCCCTGGCCATCGAGTGCGGCCCAGGCGGCGAGTGCTTCGGACGGCTTGACCCGGCCAGTGCGAATCAGTTCCAGCCAGATTCGGGCCGCCTCGACGAAGTAAGGTACGCTACCCGGGAACATCATGATCGAAAGGGCCTCCGCCAGATCAAGGTCCGGAACCTCGGACTGGTTTGCCGCAATCAGGCCCCACTTCAGCAAGGCGTGGTCTGCGCGGGCCGCATGGATGGCGCAGGCCGACATCCAGGCCAGCCTGGGTTCGAGCGGCGCCGCGGCCTGCAGCAGACCTGCGCGGTAAGCGTCTTCGGGAGAGAACCCTTCCAGGTGAGGCCGCCAGTGGTCATGCAGAAACTCGTACGCCTTGGCGCCCAGTGCGAAGGCTGACAGGCGTGCAATCGCCGCGAATTCGTCGAGGGTGCCTCCGCCCGCACGGTACTTGGGAATATGGTGCGTGGCCAGGGCTTCGTCCGTGGCCATCAGCACCGCGAGCCAGACGGTCTCGCGATCGTGGATCGACAGCACCTTGTGATCGAGTGCAATCGCGGTGTAGGCCGCATCGTAGGCCGCGAGCAAGTCCTCGGACAGCGCCGCCATCAGGCCATGATGGGGCAGTAGGTAGCCACGCTTTGCGCGGACGTTGGCGAGGCGATTCGCGATCGTTGACGGATCCTGTGGACCCAGAGGGCGTTCACTCATGAAGGTTTTTCCCTATTGTGGCGTTCACGGGGACTCAGATCCTCTCATACGTTCTACAATCCGCGTTTTACCAGTCCAACAACGGAGACAAGACCATGGCAAAACTGATTTCGGTCGATTCCTCGCGTCGCGAGGTGTTGCGTGCAACCTCCGGTCTCGGAGGCATGGCGGCGCTGCAGGGCTTTGGTGCAGTGGTCGGCATGGGCGTGACGCCTGCCATGGCCGCAGCCATGCAGGTCAGCAGCCTGCGTTCCACCTCGCGTTCTTGGCTGTGGGGTGCCGAGGACTTTGCGATCGATGCCAAGCACTTCGAGCGATCGGGCCTCAAGGTGGCCATGGCTGCGACCGAGCGTGGCGTCAACCATGATGCGCTGATCGGTGGTGCGGCCGACATCCTGCTGGGCGCGCCGCAACAGAACATGCGCGTCCAGATCCTCGGCAAGCCGGTCGTGATCTTTGCGGGCATGGTGAACAAGTTCGCCAGCAATATCGTTGTCAAGAAGTCCATTCTCGACAAACTCGGTGTCAGCGAAAAGTCGTCCGTTCAGCAGCGCGGCGCTGCGCTCAAGGGTCTTCGGATGGGCCATACGGGTCCAGGCAGTGCGCCGGACCAGTTGTTGCGCCACTTCATGAAGGCAGGGGGCGTCGATCCCAACAAGGAAGCCAAACTCGTACCGGTCCGGGGCGGCGTTGCGATGATTGCCGCGATGGAGAAGGATCAGATCGACGGGTTCTGCCTGTCCTCGCCGACCTCCGATCAGGCCATCAAGCGGGCCGGAGCCGCGTACCTGTTCAACATGTCGATCAATCCCCCGCCGGGGTTCGAAGATTTCCTCTACATCACGGCGAGCGTGACCGAGGACACGCTGAAGAAGAAAGAGGCCCACCTGGTGGCCTATGCGAAGGGAATTGCGCTTGCCCTGAAGACCATCCACGAGGATCCGAACGCGTTCAAGGCAATGGCCCGGGTCTGGTTCAAGGCGGTCGACGATGAGATGTTCGAAATTGCGTTCCGCAACAACATCGGCATCTACATGAAGACGCCGGTGCCGACTCAGCATCACTTCGATGTCAATCTCAAGTTCATGAATGCCTCGCTGATTGATTCCGGGCAAAAGCCTGCTCCGGCGGACTACAGTTACAGCAAGGCGTTCAACTCGAGCATTGTCAAGAAGGCTCTCGGCTGATGTCGATCGAGATCCGGGGCGTTACCAAGCTGTTCGTTCGGCGCGGCCGGGAGGTGGTCGCGCTGGACGATTTTTCCCTGTCCATTGCCAAGGGCGAGTTTGTCGCGTTCGTCGGGCCCTCCGGCTGTGGCAAGTCGACCCTGCTCAACATGATCGCCGGCATTCTCGAGCCCACCACCGGGGCGATCGAGCATGATGGCCGTGCGATCCAGGGACCGAACCGTTCGGTCGGTTACATGACCCAGGCGGACAGCCTGCTGCCCTGGCGAACGGCTGAAGAGAATGTGATGCTGCCCTTGCGCCTGCGGGGCGTTTCGGCGGGCGAGTCGCGCGATCGGGTCGATCAGTTGCTCGAGACCGTTAACCTGTCCGGGTTCAGCAAGCATTTTCCGAACGAGCTGTCAGGGGGGATGCGCAAGCGCGTGGCGCTTGCGCAGGTCCTTGCGTACGACCCCGGGACGCTTCTGATGGACGAGCCTTTCGGAGCGCTCGATGCGCAGCTGAAGCTGGTCATGCAGAACGAACTGCTTGCAATCTGGGAGCGTACCCGGAAAACCGTTGTCTTCGTCACCCATGATCTGGCCGAGGCCATTGCGCTGGCTGATCGGGTGATCGTCTTCACGGGGCGCCCGGGGCGAATCAAGCTCGAAGAGCATATCGATCTGGACCGCCCACGCGACGTGTTCCGGGACCGGTTCTCGACGCGCTTTCAGGCGATCTACGAGCGCATCTGGCAGGCACTCGAACCCGAAATCAAGAAAGGCGAGGCGCTCTGAGTCAGGAGCGCCGCGTCGGTCACAGGAGGATGAGATGGTAAACGCCTATGATGCCGCGCAGACCATGCCCGACCGCTCGAGCCGGGCCGTGGTCGAGGAAGAACTGAAGGTCGCTCGCGGTCGCCGGGTGCAGCGTATTGCCCAGGTGGCGGTGGGTGTGCTGTTCCTGCTGTTCTGGGAGTTGGCGGCGGGCCCCTGGATCGATCCGTTCTTTGTCAGCGAGCCGTCGGCGGTGTTTGCCAAGCTGGTCGACTGGATCTCCAGAGGGGAGCTCTTTTCGCATCTGGGCGTCACCCTGTACGCCACTGTGATCGGCTTCGTGATCGGCTCGATCTGCGGGTTTTCGGTGGGTTTCATTTTTGGCCGTTATGAGCGGATCGGTGCCATTTTTGATCCCTACATCACCGCCATCTACTGTCTGCCCAAGATCGCACTGGCGCCGCTGTTCATCATGTGGTTCGGGATCGGGATCGAGTCCAAGATTGCGATGGCCGCGGTCATCGTGTTTTTCCTGGTGTTTCTCAACACCTACTCAGGCGTTCGCGACGTCAATCCGATTCACATCCACGCGACCCGGATCATGGGCGCCGGAGAGTGGCAACTTCTGGTCAACGTGATTGCGCCGTCGGCGGCCGCCTGGGTGTTGACCGGTCTCAAGGTCTCGGTGCCTTATGCGCTGATCGGCGCAGTGGTGGGCGAGTTCATGTCGTCCAACCAGGGAATGGGTTTTGTGATCGCTCAGTCTTCGGCGCTCTTTGACACGGCGGGCGTGTTTGCCGGACTCGTGGTTCTGGCGCTGGTCGGCGGCATCATCAACGAAGGGCTCAAGCGGCTCGAGCGGCATCTGCTGCGCTGGCGCAACTGAGCGACTCGGTTTACGGGGATACGGGCATGCGTGATGGGGTGCAATCGGACGGGTTCGTGGTGCGGGTTCATCAGTATCTTGGCTTGCGACCCGGCCCTGCGCTGATTGTCCTTGGACGGGTACATGGCAACGAGCGTGCAGGTTCGCTCGCGATTGCGCGGCTGATCGATGAGCTTGACAACGGTCGCTTGCAATTATTGCGCGGTCGGCTGACCCTGGTGCCTGTCACCAATCCGCTTGCTGCGGCACTCGATACGCGCTCGGGGGACCGTAACCTGAACCGTAATCTTCGCCCGACGGCCGTCCCTCAGGATTTCGAGGATCGGATTGCCAATGTGCTCTGTCCGTTGCTGGCTCAGCATCAGGGACTGATCGATCTGCATTCCTTCAATAGTGCGGGAGACCCCTTTGCTCTGATGGGTCCGGAGGACAATGTCGGCGACCTCGAGCCGTTTTCACTGGCCTCGCAAGAGGCCCTCATCGCCCGGCACCTGGGCCCAAGACGGATCGTCGAGGGCTGGATGTCGGCCTACGCGGAGGGTGTCCGCAGGCGGCGCGTGCGCAGTGTCGCCAGCGGCACAACCCTCGATACCGATCCCAGCTATGGCGTTGGAACCACCGAATACATGCGGTCGACGGGGGGCTGGGCGGTCACCCTCGAGTGTGGGCAGCATGCGGATCCGGGGGCGCCCGATGTGGGCGTGCATGCCGTGCGTCAGGCGCTGGGTGTACTGGGCATGATCCAGAACCCGCCCGAGGCACCGCGTGACGACCACGAGCTCTTGCGCCTGGTTGAAGTCACCGATCGACTGCATGCCGAGGACCGGTTCGTGCGCGAGTGGACGAGTTTCGATGAAGTGGCCGCGGGCGAGGCGATCGGGGTCCGCCATGATGGCTCGATGGTTGTGGCGCCCGCCGACGGACGCATTGTCTTTCCAAACGTGAAAGCCGAGCCGGGGTTCGAGTGGTTCTACTTTGCGCAGGTCAGCCCGCGCAGGTTGGGCTGAACGCGCGCCCGCCCCGGCCGGACTGTCCGATCGAACTCAGCGACGGACGACGATCCGGCGAACCGTATCGAGCGCTTGATCGATGTCATCGTCACCGACATCCAGGTGAGTGACCCAGCGCTGCTGGTGCGCCCCGCCGTAAGCGGTTCGACTGTTCACAGCGATTCCCTGTTGCTGGAGCCCCTCATTGAGCCGCTGTGCAATCCGGGCATCGAGATCGACGAAGACGATATTGGTGTCGGGCGACCGGGGGCGAATCATGTGGTCGCATTCGGCGCCGATCTCCGCGAGACCGGCTGCAAGAGTGCGCGCACGCCGGTGGTCGTCAGCGAGCCGGTCGATGTGGTGCTCGAGGGCATGCAGGCCCGCTGCGGCGAGCAGACCGGCCTGCCGCAGGCCGCCCCCCAGCATCTTGCGCCAGCGGCGCGCTTTGGCCATTGTGGACTGCGATCCGAGCAGCAGCGATCCGACCGGTGCGCCCAGGCCTTTGGACAGGCACACCGATACGGTGTCGAAATGACTGCAGATCTCGCGCGCCACCCGGCGGGGGTCGTACGCTGCTGACCCCTGAGCGTCGCCCGGGCGTTCGCCCGCAGCACGACGGCGACCGATCTCGGTGGCTGCATTGAACAGGCGGGCACCATCGAGGTGGGTCGCCAGGCCCTTTCGCGTGGCGAGTGCCCGGACCGCCTGAAGATAGTCCATCGGCAAGACCGTTCCGCCGGTGGTGTTTTCCATGCAGATGATTCGGGTGCGCGCAAAGTGCGCATCGTCGGGTTTGATGGCGGACTCGATCGACTCAAGCGGAATTGTGGCGTCGTCGGCGTGTTCGAGTACTTGCGGCTGGATGGACCCGAGCACGGCCATTCCACCGGCTTCCCAGCGATAGGTGTGCCATTGCTGACCGACGATGGCCTCGTCGCCCCGTTCACACTGCGACAGGAGCGCCATCAGGTTGGATTGGGTGCCGGATGTTGCAAAGACGGCCGCCTCGAAGCCCAGTAATCGGGCGGCGTGCGCCTCCAGCTGGTTCACCGAGGGGTCGTCGCCGTAGACGTCATCGCCCACCTTGGCGTTCAGAATCGCCTCACGCATGGCGGGGGTCGGGCGGGTGACGGTGTCGCTTCTGAAATCGCTCATGGTCAAGAGATTAGCATCGCCCGCCTGATTTCGAGCCTGCTTGTGTGGGTCTTGCCTTGAAATGCTGGAATTCGCCCTAATATCGCGCCTCGTTCGGCGTCGCACAGAACGCCGACCATTCTGCCGGGGGATACATGATCGAGGTTCAGAACCTGTCGCGACGATTCGGGCCCAAGCTCGCGGTCGACGACATCTCGTTTCAGGTCAGTAAAGGCGAGGTGCTTGGCTTTCTCGGACCCAACGGTGCGGGCAAGTCCACCACGATGAGGATGATCACGGGCTACCTTGCGCCGACGCTCGGTCGGGTCAAGGTCTGTGGTTTCGATGTCGCCGGTCAGCCGCTGGAGGCCAAGCGTCGCATCGGTTACCTGCCCGAATCCGCGCCGTCCTGGCCGGATATGCGTGTGATCGACTTCCTGCGCTTTGCCGCGCGAGTCCGCGGGCTCGAGGGCGGTGCACAGCGGGCCGCAATCGAGCGGGTCGTTCAGCAGTGCCACCTCGACCAGGTGCTGGGCCAGCAGATCGACACGCTCTCCAAGGGATTCCGTCAGCGGACCTGCCTGGCCCAGGCCTTGATTCACGATCCGGAGGTCCTCGTGCTCGATGAGCCGACGGACGGTCTCGACCCCAATCAGAAGCACGAAATGCGCGCACTGATCCGCGACATGTCGCGCAGTCGTGCGGTGTTGTTTTCCACCCATATCCTCGAGGAGGTCGACGAGGTGTGCACGCGGGCGATTGTGATCGACCGTGGCCGGGTGGTTGCAGACGGTACGCCAGCGGACCTGCGGGCGCGGGTGTCCAGCGGTCGGCTGGATGACTTTTTCCGATCAGTCACGCGCTCCGACCTCGAGCAGGATGCCCGCGCCGAACAGGCGACCGAGGCAAGTGAAGACAGCTCCCGTGAACAGAGGATTGCATGATGAGTTCACCGTTCAGTGCCATTGTCCGGCGGGAATTCTCCGCCTACTGGTCTACGCCCGTTGCCTACGTGTTCCTGGTCGTCTTTCTGCTCCTCGCGGGCTTTTTCACCTTCTCCTTTGGTGGGTTTTTCGAGCGCGGGGAGGCGTCCCTTGCATCCCTGTTCGCGTGGCTGCCGTGGCTGTTCCTGTTCATCGTGCCCGCAATCGGTATGCGACTGTGGGCCGACGAGCACCGGCTCGGCACGCTCGAGTTGCTGATGACCTTGCCGATCACGCCGTGGCAGGCGATTCTCGGCAAATTCGTAGCGGCCTGGCTCTTCGTTGCGATTGCGTTGGGCTTGACCTTTCCGCTCGTGATCACGGTCAACTGGTTGGGTGATCCTGACAACGGCATCATCCTGGCCGGGTACTTCGGTGCCTTGCTGGTCGCCGGGACCTTCCTTGCGATTGCGTCGTTCTGTTCTGCGCTCACCCGCAATCAGGCGATCGCATTCGTGCTGTCCTTGATCGCGTGCCTGCTGCTGATCCTCGCGGGCGCCCCCGCCGTGGTCGAGCTGCTGGCCCGCTGGGCCGGACCGCGGTTCATGGAGGTGGTCGCCGCGATGTCGGTGCTGGTTCGGTTCGAGGGCTTTCAGCGAGGCATCCTCGATCTCCGTGATGTGTTTTACCTGGGCTCCATCGCTGCGTTGGCGTTGTACGCGACCGCCTCTGCCATCGCCACCCGGCGGGCGGCGTCCTCATCGCCTGCGGCCGTGCTGATCGTTGCGATCGCGCTGGTCGTTGCGAACTTGCTGCTGGCCCCGGTGGCTTTGCGCATCGACCTGAGCCAGGGGCGGGTCAACACACTGGCTGACGGCACACGATCGCTTCTCGGACAGCTCGAGCAACCGGTCAAGGTTCGCTTCTTCGCGTCCTCGGACGAGACGGTGCCCATTGCGCTGAAGGCGTACGCCCGACGGGTCAACGATCTGCTGACCACCATGAAGAGCGCCTCGGGTGGGAAACTCGAGATCGAGCGGCTGGACCCACAGCCGGATTCCGATGCGGAGGACACGGCGCAGCTCGAGGGCATCGAGCCCCAGCAACTTCCCAACGGCGAGCGTTTTTATCTGGGTCTGACCATTGGTGAGGGCGACAAGAAGATCGTCCTGGCCAGCGTGGGCGTCGATCGCGAACGCCTGCTCGAATACGATCTCGCCCGCGCGATCGGTCGTGCGACGGCGAAGGCCAAACCCGTGATCGGCGTGCTCTCGCCCCTGCCGGCCTTTGGCTCGCGGGGTGTGCCGCAGATGGGCCTTCCGCCTTCGGACAAGTGGGTGTTCATCAGTGAGCTGGAACGCGACTTCGATGTCCGACGGGTGGCGATGGATGCCAAGGAGATCGATGCCGAGATCAAGGCGCTGCTGGTCATTCATCCCCGTGGCCTGTCCGAGCCGACCGCCTTTGCAATCGATCAATTCGTTTTGCGAGGGGGCCGGCTGATCGCGTTCGTCGACCCCAAGGGCTATTTCGACCCGATGGCGCCGGCGATGGGGATGCAGGGCGGCACCTCCTCCAGTCTTGAACCGCTCCTGAAGGCCTGGGGGGTCGAGTTCAAGGAAGACAAGGTGGTGGCGGATCTGCGCTACCTGTCTGGCGCCGGACCGAGGGCGATGCCTGCTGTGCTGACCCTGATGGATGAGGCGCTCAGCCCCGACGAGGTGGCGACGCAGGGTGCCGGTCGTCTGCTCTTCGCCTTCGCGGGGGCCTTCGAGGGCAAGCCTGCTGAGGGATTGACCCGTAGTGTGCTGCTCCGCTCGTCGCCCATCTCCATGCTGGTCGATTCAGCACTTGCCATCGAGCCGGGCGAGCGCGCGGTCAAGGGCTTCAAGCCGACCAATGTCGAGCAGGCGCTGGCGATTCGCCTGACGGGTCGCTTCCCGACCGCCTTCCCCGAAGGCATCAAGGACGGCCCTGAAAAGCGCCTCAGTGCGGCCACGGCGGACGCCTCGGTCGTGCTGATCGGTGACAGCGATTTCGTCCAGGATGGCGCTGCCGTTCAGATCGGAGAGGTGTTTGGGCAGCGGGTGGTGGTCCCCGCCAACGGCAATCTCGCGTTCGCGCAGGCGCTGGTCGAACAGTTGTCGGGTGTCACCGATCTTGTGAACGCGCGTTCAAGGGCGGTCATCACGCGGCCCTTCGTTCGGATCAATGAGATGGAGGCCCGAGCCGCCCAGGAATACATCGGTCGGGTGGGTGAGCTCGAGGAGACCCTCCAGCAGACGCAGCAGAAACTCCAGGCCTTGCAGCAAAAGCGGGGTCCCAATGCGTCGACCACCCTGCTGTCGCCCGAGCAACAGGCTGAACTCGACCAGTTCCGAAAGCGCTCGGCCGAGATCCGCCGCGAGCTCAAATCGCTGCGACGTGAGTTGCGTGCCGACAGCGAAGCCCTGCAATTCAATACCCGTCTGATCAACATCGCGCTGATGCCCGTGGTGATCGTTCTGGTCGGACTGCTGGTGTTTGCGTCGCGTCGCCGTCGAACAGTCACGATCTGAGCGTCAGCAGCGCCTGCCCGGCCCATCGGGCAGGCGCATGACCGGATCAGAGCGCCAGTTCCAGCATCACCGGCTGGTGGTCTGAGGCCTGGGTCTCAGCGTCGACTGAAAGGGCTTTCACCCGCCCGGTCAGTGCGTCGCTCACGAAGAAAAAATCTCGGGTATCGGCCTGTTTTCGGGCCGAGCGATCATGAAGCCGGTTGGTGAGCGAGTGCGGCGCCGGCCCATGACACAGCGGCCAGGCGTCGTGCCAGCGCGTCCCGGACGCGTTCGGTGTCTGAAGTTGCCGGTAGTCGGCCGAGTGCGGCAGGAAATTGAAGTCACCGCACAGAACCGCTGCATCGGGCCGGGGTTGATGTTCGAACGGACCATCGATCTTGCCGGGGTGCCGGCGGGTTCGGTCGTGTCCGCAGGCCTCATGCTGAAGTTCGCGCAGCCGTTCGACCTGTGCGGCCCGTTGTGTGCTCGAGTAATACTCGAGATGACAGGTGATCACCCGTAGGGTGTGTTCCCGGCCGGCGATCACGGTTTCGATCGCGACACGCTGCATGCTGGGGTGGGCCGGGTCGGGTGGCCAGGGCAGGCTATGGCGCCACGCCGCCCGGACAGGCAGCCGGCTGCAGATCAGATTGCCGAAGCGCTTGCGCCTGGTTGGACCCGCCCGGTCGACCGCAAGGCCCTCGATGCAGGTCCAGCCGGGCAGCAGCTCTGAAATCAATGCGAACTGATCCTCTCCGCTCGATCCAGGCAGTTGATCAAAGCCGCTGGCGACCTCCTGGAAGCAGAGGACGTCCGGGTCGCCGAGATGCTGTGCGGTGCGAACCACGCGCTCGATATCGACGCGACCATCCATTCCCCGACACCACTGTACGTTCCAGCTCAGGAGCAGCATGATTACGGTCTCTCCATGTTTCTCTCAGGATGCCAGATGATGAGTCGAGCTGCTGTGCTTGCGCGCATTCGCGAACATTTCGATCGGGGGGATTTTCTCGCCGATCTCAGCCGTAGGGTGGCGATTCGGACCGAGAGCCAGATCCCGGAATCCCGTCCGAACCTGCTCGTTTATCTGCGAGACGAGATCGCGCCGGCGCTTCGGGCGATGGATTACGTCGTCGAAATTTTTGATAACCCGACGGGCGTGATGGCGCCCTTGCTGATCGGGCGTCGGATCGAGGATCCAGTCTTGCCGACGGTACTCACCTATGGTCATGGTGATGTGATCCGTGGGCAGGACGAGCAGTGGTCTGACGGTCTGAGCCCCTGGCAGATCCAACGCCGCGACGGGCGCTGGTATGGTCGGGGCACGGCCGACAACAAGGGTCAGCATTCGATCAATCTGGCGGCGCTTGCCAGCGTGATTGCGACCCGCGGGCGTCTGGGTTTCAATTCGGTGATTCTGTTCGAGACCGCAGAAGAATTGGGTTCCCCGGGGCTTCGCGAATTTGCAGCCGCACAGCGCGAACGACTGAAGGCGGATCTGCTGATCGCATCGGACGGTCCTCGCCTGTCGCCCGATCGTCCGACGCTGTTCATGGGCACGCGGGGCGCGCTCAACTTCGATCTGACGGTCGAGTGTCGCGATGGGGCGCATCACTCGGGTAACTGGGGTGGGCTGCTCGCCAATCCGGCTGTCATTCTGGCGCATGCGATTGCGTCAATCATCGAGGCGGATGGTCATGTGGCCGTGCGTGACGTGCTTCCGCAGGCGATTCCGGATTCAGTCCGGCGAGCGCTCGCCGATGTCGAGGTCGATCCGGGGCCGGATGGGCCGCGGATCGATCACGGCTGGGGAGAACGGGGACTGAGCGCGAGCGAGAAAGTGTTTGGCTGGAACACCTTCGAAGTGCTTGCGATGGGGGCCGGCAACATTGCCCGGCCGGTCAATGCGATTCCGGCTCGGGCTTCCGCGCACTGCCAGATCCGCTTCACAGCGGATCGACATCCAGCCGGGTTCATCGCGGCGATTCGCGCCCATCTCAAGGCGCACGGCTTTGATGCGGTCAAGGTGAGTGAGCCCTCCCGCGAATTGATGCATGCCACGCGGCTCGACCCGGACCACCCGGCGGTGCAATGGGCGGTCGGGTCGATCGGGCGGACCCTGGGACGGACGCCGGCGATCTTGCCCAATCTGGGCGGGTCGCTCCCCAACGATGTGTTCACGGACATCATTGGTGTGCCGACGATCTGGGTGCCTCATTCGTACGCCAGCTGTGGCCAGCATGCGCCGGATGAGCATGCGCTTGAATCGATCCTGATCGAGGGTCTGGCGGCAATGACGGGACTGTTCTGGGACATGGGCGAGGCCCCGCCGCTGCGCTCCTAGCGAAAATCGCGGCGGGGCGGGTCGAGCGCGCCGAGCAGTGCGGAGTGATCGATCACCCGTGCGGCGATCAGATGCGTGACCAAGGCGCCCGGATGGTCCTCGCGCTGCCAGGTGCCGAAAACGGTCATCAGGCGGGCGCCCAGTATGGCGGCCCGCATCTTCTCGAATACGCGGGGCCAGATGATCACGTTGATCGTACCGGTCTCGTCTTCTAGCGTGACAAAGGTGGTTCCTTTGGCCGTCGACGGGCGCTGACGGTGGGTGACCAGTCCGCTGGCCCGCACGATCCGGCCGGCCGGCAGGCCCTGCAGGCTGGCTGCGCGCTCGATGCGGAGCGTATCCAGTCGTGTGCGCAGCAGCGCAAGCGGATGTCGCCCGCTCGGAATGCCCGTGGCGCGATAGTCGGCGATCAAGTCTGCGCCTTCGGACGGTGCGGTCAGAGGGGCCATCGGTTCCTCGATCCGACTGGCGGCCAGCAGGTCTGATTCGTTCCGCAGCGCGGCGACCGCCCAGTGCGCCTGATGGCGATGACCCCCCAGCGCCCGCAGCGCACCGGCCTCGGCCAGCGCCCGAAGCGTCCGCCGGTCGAGTGCGGCGCACCGGGCGAGATCCTCGATATCATCAAAGGCAAAAACCTCGTCCGTGGCTTCGCGGGCGCCTGCGTCCAGATCAGCGCTCGCCGACCGTTCGAGCAAGCGGGCGTGGCGAGCCGCTACGATCCGTGCGGCCGCCTCGGCCGCCAGCCCTCTGACCTGATTGAAGCCGAGCCGGACCGCAGCTTGAGTCGCGTGAGATGGAGCCGGGTCGGGACGCGCAGGCTCCAGACCGTGGGACTCCTCGAACCCGCATTCCCAGTCGCTTTTCAGGATGTCGACGGGGCGCACTTCGACACCGTGCGCGCGGGCATCGCGGACCAGTTGGGCCGGCGCATAGAACCCCAGGGGCTGACTGTTCAGCAACGCCGCCAGAAAGGCAGCTGGCTCATGTCGCTTGATCCAGCAACTGACGTAGACCAGCAGCGCAAACGATGCGGCGTGGCTCTCGGGAAATCCGTATTCGCCGAAGCCCTCGATCTGGCTGAAGATCCGTTCGGCGAACGCGGCGTCGTAGCCGCGCGCGAGCATGCCGTCGATGACCCTTCGACGGAATGGATCGAGCCCGCCACGGCGTTTCCAGGCTGCCATGGCACGGCGGAGCTGATCGGCCTCGCCCGGGGAAAACCCAGCCGCCAGCATCGCAATCTGCATCACCTGTTCCTGAAAGATCGGCACACCCAGGGTGCGTTCGAGGGCCGGCCGGATCTCGTCGCGCGGGTATTCGACGGCTTCGAGCCCTTGCCGACGACGCAGATAGGGGTGGACCATGCCGCCCTGAATCGGGCCCGGCCGTACGAGGGCCACCTCGATCACCAGATCGTAGAAGCACCGGGGCCTGAGCCGGGGCAGCATGTTCATCTGGGCGCGGGATTCGATCTGAAAGACGCCGACCGTATCGGCGCGCCCGATCATCTCGTAGGTGGCCGGGTCTTCGGCCGGGATGTCCTGAATTCGGAAGGGCTGGAAGGGCGGGGCGTCCAGCGCGCGCGTGGAGCCCCGTCGCCAGGGGTCACGCCAGCGACCGATCAGATCCAGCGCACGCCGGATCGCACTCAGCATGCCCAGCGCCAGCACATCCACCTTGAGCAGGCCCAGCGCATCGAGATCGTCCTTGTCCCACTCGATCACGGTTCGATCAGCCATTGCGGCATTTTCGATCGGGACCAGTCGGCTGAGCCGGTCGCGCGCGATCACGAATCCGCCGGTGTGTTGTGACAAGTGACGCGGGAAGTCCTGCAGTACCTCGACGAGTTCGAGCCACTGTCGTACGACGGGGGACTCGGGGTCGAGACCGGATTCGGTCAGACGATCCGGTTCGGGTGCGCTGCGCCATCCCGGAGAAACGCTCAGGAGCCGGGCAATCGCATGGGGATCGATACCCAGTGCCTTGCCAACGTCGCGCAGTGCCGACCGACTGCGGTAACGGATCACCGTCGCAGTGAGGGCCGCCCGATGGCGGCCATATTTCCGGTAGATGTACTGGATGACCTCCTCGCGCCGCTGGTGTTCGAAATCCACATCGATATCGGGGGGTTCATTGCGTTCGCGGCTGATGAAGCGCTCGAACAGCAGGCTCATGCGGGCCGGGTCGACTTCGGTGATCCCCAGGCAATAGCAGAGTGCTGAGTTGGCCGCCGAGCCGCGGCCCTGACACAGGATGCCTTCGCTACGCGCGAAGGCAACGATATCGGCAACGGTCAGAAAATAGGGCTCGTAGCGCAACTCGGTCACCAGGCTGAGCTCATGCTCGATCTGCGCGCGAACGGGCTCGGGCAGACCCGCTGGATAGCGGATGGGGACGCCCTGATACACCCGTTCACGCAGCCAGCTGCTCGGCGTATGGCCGGCCGGTACGATTTCGTCCGGATATTCGTAGCGGAGTTCATCCAGCGAAAATCGACTGCAGGCGGCGACTTCGAGCGTCTCCTCGAGCAACTCGGGCGGATAGAGACTGGCCAGCCGGAGTCGGCTACGCAGGTGTTGCTCGGCATTGGGGCTCAGTCCGAAGCCGCACTGTGCGACCGGCTGGCCCAGGCGGATGGCGCTCAGGGTGTCGTGCAGGGGCTTGCGCGAGCGTCGATGAAACTGGACGTCTCCCGCGGCAACCAGGGGCAGGCCCGTCGCCCGGGATAACTTGTACAGGTGTTCCAGCCGCACCCGATCGTGGCCTCGGGCCAGGAGTTCCACCGCGATCCAGGCCCGACCGTCCAGACAGTCCCGGAGGGTTCGGGCCTGGGCGGTGAGCTCGGGGGTGTCAGGGAGATCTCCCTGGGGAGGCGCCCAGAGCGCGGTGCAATCGTCCAGATCGGAGCGCAGATCGCTGTCGTACACCTGGTAGCGCCCCTTGGCGGCTCGGGTACGTGCCCGGGTGATCAGTTCGCAGAGTTGCCCGTAACCGTTTCGGTTACGGGCGATCAGGATCAACCGGCCGCCGGTCGGCGGCCTCGAGCGCGCGACACGTTCAGACGCACCCAGGCCAGATTGCGCTGGCGCGGGGCTCAGCGCGAACTCAGCACCGATCAGGAGCGGAAAATCAAGCGCACGCGCCCGAAGATGGGCCCGGACCACGCCCGCGACCGAACATTCATCGGTCAGTGCGAGCGCTGCGTAACCGAGCGAATGGGCGCGTTCGACCAGTTCCTCAGGGTGCGATGCGCCCCGAAGGAACGAGAAGTTGCTGATGCAGTGCAGTTCGGCATAGGCTGGAATCATACTGTACAAAAATACAGTATTTGTAGTAGGAAGTATACTTTTGAGGCTGAATCAGCCGGGCAGAATCCATCCGGCTGCGCTGGAGGTTGCTGTGATGCTGTCTGCTCAATCATCGTGGTCCCGCGTCGTTTCCGTAGCGGGGATCCTGCTGGCCGTGGTGCTCGTCGTTTTACCGGTTGCCAGCGTTCAGGCGCAGTCTGCCGCAGTCAAGGACCCCTGGGTCCGCACCACCGTCCCCAAGCAAAAATCCTCCAGCGTTTACATGGAAATCACTGGGTTCCGGGCGGCGCGCCTGATCGAGGCCCGTTCGCCTGTGGCCGGGGTCGTCGAAATCCATGAAATGAGCATGGAAAATAACATCATGAGAATGCGGGCCGTGCCTGCGCTGGATCTTCCGTCGGGCGTTCCGGTGTCCCTGCGACCCGGGGGGCTGCACATCATGCTGATGGATCTGCGTGTGCATATCCGCGAGGGCGACCGGATTCCGCTCTCGCTGGTGATCGAGCTGCGCGATGGTCGGCGCGAGACCCTCGAGATCCGTGCGCTGGCGCGCTCGCCTCAGGCGGCGAGCGGCGCACCCGGTGCTGCAACGTCGCACGGCGGATCGCATCGACATTGATCGGGTCTTTTGGGTCTCGAGGATGTTGACCGTTCGTATTGATCTGGCCCCAATCGCCCGATGATGGATCCGTGGCCTTATCCGCGTCGGATCGCTCACCGGGGAGCGGGGCGACTTGCGCCCGAGAACACCCTGGCCGCGATGAGGCGGGGCGCCGCCTGCGGCTACAGGATGTTCGAGTTCGATGCCAAGCTCTCGGCCGATGGCATTCCGATCCTGATGCACGATGCCACGCTTTCCCGGACGACGGGCGAAAGCGGACCCGTCGCCGGTCGGCCCTGGTCCGAACTTGCCTTGCTCGATGCCGGGAGCTGGCACTCGGCCCGATACGCGGGGGAGGGCGTACCCACATTGGCGCGGGTCGGCGCCTGGCTGCAGGCCAATCAGCTCTACGCCAACATCGAGATCAAGCCTTGCCCAGGGCGTGAGGTCGAGACCGCTGCGCGGATCGTCCAACAGCTCGACGCACACTGGCGCACTGCGGTGGCCCCGCCCCTGCTGTCGTCTTTTTCCGAGGCGGCGCTGGCGTCTGCGCGCGCCCACGGGCCGCACTGGCCGCGCGCACTTTTGCTGAGTGACCTTCCAGAAGACTGGCGGGCACGCTGTCTCGCGCTTGATTGCGTCGCCATCGACCTCCACGAACGATGGGTCGATGCGTCGCTGGTTCAGGCGGCGCATCAGGTCGGACTGCGCGTCCTGACCTACACGGTCAATGATCCTGAACGGGTCCTTGAGCTCGAGGCCATGGGGGTCGACGGTGTGATCACTGATGCGATTGACCGGATCCCCGCGGCTTGAGCCCGCGGACCTCTGGTCGGACGCCCCTGGGGCGGGTAGACTCTGGCGCGAGTCGGCATCGGCGGGACACGAGCAGGGCCTCGAGCCCCGCCTGCGGACAATAAAAAACGGTAAGGGAGGCGCGCTTGGAGTCCCCAATCTGGGAATCATTTCTGACCGACCGCGATCGTGCGGTCCTCAGTCGAGGGCGGTTCGGCCAGCGAATTGGCTTCGGTCAACGGCCGGCGGTCGTGGTCATCGACTGCCAGCGGTACATGGTGGGCGAGCGGGATGGCAGCGGGCAGTGGCCCTCAAGCTGTGGCGAGGTGGGCTGGCGGGCAATTGATGACACACGAAGACTGCTCGCCGCGGCGCGGGCCGCCGGCCTGCCAATCTTCTATACCTTGTTCGTACTGGCGCCCGACGGCTCTGATATCGGGGTGTACGGACGCAAGCGCGCTCTGCTTCAGTCCGACCACTGGGTCCTGGAGGGCACACCCGGTGCCGAACTGCTCCCTGATCTGGACCGACGGCCCGGCGAGATCGCCTTTGTCAAGAAGAAGCCGTCTGCGTTTCATGGAACGCCCCTGCTGGGTTATCTGGTCGATCGCCAGATCGATACGCTGATCGTGTGCGGCGGCTCGACCTCCAACTGTGTGCGTGCGACCGTTTACGATTCGAGCGCCTACAACTTCAGAACCATCGTTCCCGCAGGATGCGTGTTCGATCGGATCCCGGTGTCCCATGCGATCAGCCTGTTCGACATGGATCGGCAATATGCCGATGTGATGTCGACGGATGAAGTCTGTGCCGCACTGGCCCGTCAGTAATCAGAACCCAAACCGAAGGAGGAATGTCATGACAACGATTCGACGACGCGCCCTGCTCGCCGCAACTGCCCTGGCGGCGGTACTGCCGGCCACCACCCCGATGGCACAGGCCTGGCCCACCCGCACGGTCACCATCGTCGTGCCCTTTGCGCCAGGGGGCAGCAATGACGTGATCGCCCGGCAGATGGCCCCCCGCTTTGCGGCCGCACTGGGTCAGAACGTCGTGGTTGAAAACCGGGCCGGCGCGGGCTCGGTGGTGGGGGCCAACCATGTGGCGCGTTCGGCGCCTGACGGCCATACTTTCCTGTTTGTATCGAGCTCTCTCGCCACGACCGCAGCCGTCCAGCAGACCCCGTACGACGCGACCAAGGCGTTCACCAGTGTGTCGCGCGTTGCGTCGGCACCGTTCGTCTTCATGATGCGCAAGGACTTTCCCGCGAAAAACATCAAGGAGATGGTGGCGTACGCAAAGGCCAACCCGGGCAAGATGAACTACGGCAGCGCGGGCTTTGGCGACAGCGTGCAACTGGCCACCGAGCTCTTCAATCTTGCGGCCGGCATCAAGATGACCGGCGTGAACTACAAGGGCATCGCGCCCGCTCAGCTCGATCTGATCGGCGGACGCCTCGACATGGTCATCACCACCGTTGCGTCGATCAAGGGCACCGCCGCCGAGGCGCTGCCGATGCTCGCGGTGTCATCGGCCCAGCGTAATGTGGACCTCCCCAACATTCCCACCGTCCGTGAAGCCGGGATCGATTACGTCGTCGATGTGTGGTGGGGTTTGTTTGCGCCCGCCGGCATTCCTGCCGCCGTGACCCAGCGAGTCAATGGACTGGTCGGTGAAATGCTCAAGGATGCCGAGTTTCAAAAGTTCCTGGCCCGGTATGGCGCAGGCGCTGCGCATTCCACCTCGGAGCAGTTGCACCAGCTGTTGGTGGGCGATATCGGTCGCTGGAAGAAGACCGTTGACCAGGCAAACCTGAGGCCCCAGAAGTGATCGATTCCGGTATGACGACGGAAGGGGCCGAGGGGCCCCTTTCCGGTATTCGGATACTCGATCTCAGCGCCTACCTGGCTGGACCGTATGGCTGCGCGATGCTTGCCGATCTGGGTGCGGAGGTCATCAAGGTTGAACCGCCTGAGGGGGACAACCTGCGCAAGTACCCATCGACCCTGCCTGGACACAGCCGTGCGTTTGTCGGCGTGAACCGGGGCAAGCGGGGCATCGTGCTGGATCTCAAGCATCCGCACGGCCGTGCGGCGCTCCTCGATCTCGTGCGTCAGGCGGATGTGTTCGTGCACAACTTCCGTCCGTCTGTTCCCCCGCGGCTGGGGATCGACTGGGACCGCCTGCGCGATCTCAACCCTCGACTGATCTATTGCGGTTTGACCGGTTACGGTGACAAGGGCCCCCTGAAGGACAACGCCGGCTACGATCAGGTGTTGCAGTGCATGACCGGTATCGCGGCCAATCAAGGCACGCTCGATGCGCCTGAACTCGTTTACGGATCAGCGGTCGATTACTACGGCGCTTCGGTGCTGGCCTTGTCGATCACCGCTGCGCTGGTCGAGCGGGCGCGCACCGGTCGGGGCAAATGCCTGTCGGTCTCACTGATGCAGGCTGCGCTCACCATGCAGTCGGCCCGCCTCGTCTGGGCGGAGGGCGAGCCGCGCGAGATCTCGCGTGATATGCGTTCCGGTGGCATCACCGGCATTCATCCAACGGCGCAAGGTCACCTGTATATCTCCGCCAACACCCCCCATTTCTGGAAGTCGCTCTGCGCGTTGACCGGACTTGACGATCTGGCTGAGGATCCTCGATTCGATACGGTCAGAAAGCGGGCGGAAAACGCCGACTATCTGACTGACCGGCTGCGTACGGCACTGGCAGCTCGCAGCGCGGGTGAATGGGAATCGTTGTTTGGACAACAAGTGCCCTGTGCGCGGGTGCGTGCGGTCGAGGACATGTTCGATTTTCCTCAGGTCCAGGCTCAAGGGTTCATGGGCGAATTCGAGGGCGCTGCGGGCCGCTATCGCGCGCTGGCCAATGCGCTGCAGCCGGGCGGGCCTCAGGCGCGTCCGGCCCCGGGGTTTGGCGAGCACAGCGAAGAGGTGCTGCAGGAACTCGGCTACGACTCGGCACGCATTGAGGCCCTGCGCGCGGCCGGTGTGCTGGGTGCTGCCGAAGGATAATGGGCAATGAGCGATCAGGGTCAGCCATCGTCGCGATTGGCGCATCTTCATGGAATCGTTTCACGCAGTGATGATCGGGCGATCGAGACCGAGGTCGAACGGCTGAACGCGGCGGCGATGGCGGCCGGGCGCTCGATGTGGACGCCCTGGGACCAGCCAGGCGACTTCCCTGCAAGGATGCTCGAGCTGGCCGATCCCTGGACGGCCACCCGGATCGCCGCGCAGGCAAGCGATCCGATCCAGGCGTCAAGCGGCTCGGGTTCGACGCATCATCCGCTGCCCAGCCAGCCGATTCGAGTGCTCGCCGCACGCATCCGGGCGGGGCAGGTGCACATCACCGAACTGGTCGAGGCCGCGATCGCTCGTGCCGAGGCGACGAACGCGCAGCATCATGCATTCATCGAGATCCATGCCCAGCGCGCGCGGGAACGGGCGGCCGTGCTCGAGGCTGAGCTCGCTGCAGGCCGTGATCGGGGCGTGCTGCATGGCATTCCGCTTGCGCACAAGGATTGCTTTGAACAGATCGGCCGCGCGCCCACGGTCGGTAGCCGGGCGACGTCGCTACCAACCCCGCAGCGTGCCGCCTCGGTGCTCGAGCGTCTGGACGCAGCCGGTGCAGTGGACATCGGCGTCCTCAACCTGAATGAAATGGTCGCCGGGCCCACCGGCCACAACCCGCACTTTGGCGATTGCGCCAATGCAATCGACCCGGAGCGAATCAGTGGTGGGTCCTCAAGCGGTTCGGCGGTGGCCGTGGGTCTGGGCGCGGTCTGCGTGTCCCTGGGGTCCGATACCGGTGGTTCGATCCGGATACCGGGTGCCGCGAATGGGCTGGTGGCGCTCAAGCCAACGTATGGCCGGGTGAGTCGTGCCGGATGCGTGCCGCGCGCCTTGAGCCTGGACTGCATCGGCCCGCTTGCTCGGACAGTGGATGATTGTCAGCTGGTGTTCGATGCCATCGCGGGACCGGATGCCCGGGATCCCTCGAGCCTCCTTCAGCCTTCTCCGGATCGTTATTCGAGCGTGTCCGCAGCGTCCTCCGGGCATCGGCTTGCGGTGCTCGAGGCCTGGGGGACGCTCGAGCCGGAGATTGACCAGGCGTTCAAGGATTTTCTGGACGGCGCGGCGCGTACCCAGGGGGGGCTGCAGCGTGTGTCGGGCGTCGAACTCGACACCCTGTATGCGATGGGTGACATCATTTCAAAGGTCGAGGCCGCCACCTTGCATGGCCGCTGGATGCAGGCGACGCCAGACCGTTATTCGAAGGCCGTCTATTCGCGCACCGAGCCGGGTTTTCATTTGTCAGGCGTGCGTTACCTCGAGGCTATTGGCTTGCGTGCGCGCCTGATGGCTGAATTTGTCGAGCAGGCGTTTGCCTCGGCCGATGTCGTACTTTTTCCGGCGATACCGGTTCCGATTCCGTTACGTCGCGACGCTGATATGGAATCCGGGAGCAGTGTTTTTACCGTCGTTCCCCAGTTGACCCGCCTCACCCGGCCCTTCAGTTATCTGGGCTTGCCCGTGCTCGTGATACCCGTTGGTCTCGACCGTAACGGGATGCCAGTGTCGGCCCAGTTGATTGGTCGACCGTTTGCCGAGGCGCGGCTCTTTGATCTGGCCCGACGGCTTCTGGCGACTGGATGAGTGGCGCGGGCGCGCTCATTCCCGATGTGAACTCCGGCTCGACCCCCACCCATTTGCAGCCCTCTGCATGTAAGGAAATGACAATGCCGAAAGCCTATTGGATCAGTGCCTATCGCTCGATCAGGAATGCCGACGCAGTGGCCGCGTACGCCCGGCTCGCCGGTCCGGCGCTGACTGCAGCGGGCGGGCGTTTCGTCGCACGTGGTGTGCCCGCCGCAGTCAAGGAGGCTGGGCTTCAGGAGCGCACGGTGCTGATCGAGTTCGACAGCGTGCAGGCGGCGCTTGCCGCCTACGACAGTCCGGCTTATCGGGAGGCGCTGGCTGCGCTTGGGACGGACGCCTGCGAACGCGACATCCGGATCGTCGAGGCGGTTTGAGTGCCTGGCCGGGTGTCTTGACCCAGAGCTGTTGTTTGGCCGGTGGCGGTGAGCCGCGCTATCGGGTCAGCAGACCGATACAGTAGCCCAACAGGGTGCCCACCGCTGTCCCGAAGACGACGAGCCAGGCAGGCGCCGGCGCGGCCAGGGGATGGGTCGTGGGCCTCGGGATCGCCGTTGCGTGCGGGACCGCCGGGTGCTCGGCACGCGGGTCTGCACTGGACGCGGTGGGCGAGGTGATGGGTTCGACCCCGTCCGCTGTGTCGAGCGTGCGGTCATTGGGCATCGGCTGCAGCTGCGCGACCAGCGCCTCGAAGAAGGCGTCTGTATGCCGTTTGACCACCGATTGCATCAGACGACTGCCCAGGCTGGCGAGCTTGCCCCCGATCTCAGCCTGCGCGTCATAGTCCAGCCGCGTCGCGCCGTCATCGGGCGTCAGTTCGATTTTTGCCTGCAGCCGTGCAAAGCCCGCCGCACCCCCTTGACCTTCGCCGACCAGCGTGTAGCGCTTCGGTGCCTCGATCTCTGACAGGGTCAGACGCGCCCGGAATGTGACGCTGATCGGACCCACCGTCGCGCGAACAACGGCCAGCCAGGCATCGGGCCCCAGGGCCTCAAAGCGTTCGCATCCAGCGATGGCCGCCTTGAGGAGGGCGGGGTCATTGAGTGCGTCCCAGGCCTGCTGCTGCGGGACGGGGAGCCGATAGCTGCCTTTGAAATCCATCCTCAGGACCCTCCGTCAGACAGGCGCGTCGCTGCGCGGATCTGCGCGTGCAGCGCCATCGGTGTCAGCGGTTGTTGATCGATGATGATGCCCAGCGGGCCGAGTGCGTCCTGAACGGCATTACTGATCGCGCCGATCGCACCCATCACACCGCCCTCTGCCATCCCCTTGAGACCGATCGGCGTCGCGCGGCTGGGGGTGTGCATCGGGATGAGCTCGATTCGGGGGATCTCACAAGCGGTCGCAACGAGATACTGCGCCAGCGAACCGGACAGGTTCTGTCCCGTATTCGGGTCGTAGCGGACCGCTTCGAACATCGATCCGGACAGGCCCATCGCAATGGCGCCATGCTGTTGCCCCTCGACGACCAGTGGATTCAGGACGGTGCCGCAATCTTCTGCGACCACATAGCGTTCGATCCGGATCTGACCGGTCTGCCGATCGACCTCGACGACGCAGGCATGGGTTGAGTTCGAGTAGGTCATCGGAGGCGGCTCGTAGCTCTGGCTGAAGTCAAGCCCAGGCGACAGTCCATCGGGCAGCGCGAGCGGGTCCAGATAGGCGATTCGCGCGATATCGGCCAGGGTCAAGCCCGTCGGTATCCAGTCGCCGTCCGCCGCTTGTCGTTCGATCTGCGCGGCGCGCATTCGAAGGCGGCTGGGCGCCGTTTCGCCCAGACGATGCGCGGCAATCCGGAGCACCACGTCGCGCGCCTTTTGCGCACACAGATACAGGCAGGACCCACCCGCCGTTCCGCCGCGCGCGCCCCGGCTACCCATGCCGTAGGGGGCGATATCTGTATGACCGATCTTCAGGCTGACTTGCTCGGTGTCGACCCCGAGACCCTCGGCGACCGCGTGGGTGAGCGAACTCTCGTAGCCCTGGCCCGTCGCGCTCAGCCCGACCGACGCATTGACGACGCCGGACGGTTCGATGCGCACCCACGCCGCTTCGTGACCTGAACCGGCAATGCCCGCCGCCTTGTAAAAGCTCGATCCATAGGTCGTGGACTCGACCACGTTGCACAGCCCGATGCCCAGCAGGCGACCGTCTGCCCGCATCTGACGCTGCCGTTCGCGCAGGCCCGGATAATCGATTGCAGTCAGCGCGGCTTCGAAGCACGCGGGGGTCGATACATCGGCAAGCACCTCGCCCGTCGGCAGGGTGAAGGGCAACTCGTGGTCCTGGACCAGGTTCACGCGGCGTACGTCCGCCGGATCGAGATCCAGCGCGCGTGCAATCGCATCGATCGTGCCGTCCATGACCCAGCTGGTGATGGCCATCGGCGCGCGCATGGGACCGTTTCCGACCTTGTTCGAGAGCCAGACCCGAACCTCGTAGGCGTAGTTCTGGATCCGGTAGGGTCCGGTGAGGATCATCGCGACCACCCGGGCAAGATAGTTCCCGGGGTAAAAGCTGTAGGCACCGAAGTCTTCGTCGATCTGAAGCTCAAGCGCGAGGATGCGTCCTGCGGCATCGACTCCGACACGGGTCCTGCAGAGATCTTCCCGCGCCTGCGACGAGGCCAGCAGGTTTTCCAGTCGATCTTCCCGCCACCGCACCGGGCGACCCAGCTGCCGCGCGGCCGCTGCAACCACCAGCTCCTCGCGATAGAGCGCGATCTTCTGTCCGAATCCACCCCCGACATCGGGCGAGATCACGGTCACTTGGGATTCCTTCAGACGCAGCCGCGCGGCGAGCGTGCTGCGGTAGGGGTGCGGCACCTGGTTGCCGACATGAAAGTCCAGATGTTCGCGTCCCGCGTCCCAGATCGCGATACAGCCGCGGGTCTCGATGGGCAGATGGGTCTGACGATGCTGTCCGAACCGGGCCTCGACCACCCGATCGGCAGATTGCATCGCCTGGGTCACGTCGCCGAAACGTGCCTGCTGGTTCGAAAGAAGATTGGACGACAGCGAATCATCGACGCGTGGCGCGTCTTTCTGCTGGGACTGCTCGAGTGTAGCGATCGCAGCGAGGAGATCCCACTCCACCTGGACCCGCTCGGCAGCGTCTTCGGCGATATAACGATCAAGGGCGATCACGCAGGCCACCGGATCGCCCTGAAAGCGAACCTTGTCGATCGGCAGCGCGTCCATCTCCATAGGCTGCAGGCCCTCGATCGGCGGGGCCATCCGATGGCGCGTGGTCCAGCGGGCCAGGTCCGAGCCCGTGTAGACGGCGATGACACCGGGCGTTTCAAGCGCCGCCTCGCAGTTGATCGACCGGATCCGTGCATGGGCATGCGGTGAACGAACGAACGAGGCATGGAGTGCCCCGGGAACGGCGATGTCATCGATGTATCGGCCCTTGCCCGTCAGCAGCCTGCGATCCTCGACCCTGGGCCGGGGGACGCCAATCTGTTCGAATGCGGTCCTTGTGTTCACGGCGGATCGGCCTCGAAGGTGTCTGGGGCCGAGGCGGCGCGCAGTCGCTCGGCCGCAAGCAGCATGGCGTCGACGATGTTCTGGTAGCCCGTACAGCGGCAAAGATTGCCCGAGAGGACCTCACGCACACGCGCTTCGTCGGGGGACGGGCATTCGCGCAGGTAGGCCTCGAAGGTCAGCACGATACCCGCCGTACAGAATCCGCATTGCAGACCGTGACGCTCGTGCAGCGCCTGCTGGATCACCGATAGCCGCTCGGGCGTCCCGACACCCTCGATCGTGGTGACCCGATGCCCCTCCATCTGGACCGCATAGAGCAGGCAGGCTCGGGCGGGTCGTCCGTCGACCAGGATCGTGCAGGCGCCGCAGACGCCGTGCTCGCAGCCAACGTGGGTCCCGGTCAGTCCGCAGTCCTCGCGCAGCGCATCGCACAGTAGCTTCCTCGGCTCGACGCTCAGTTCGATGTTCCGCTCATTGACGGTCAAGGTGATGGGGGTTGCGCTCATGCGGCGCACTCCGCAGATGAGCCGATCGCTTGCTCGAGCGCGCGCTCCACGAGGACACCGACCAGTGCACGCCGATACTCGCCATCGATGCCATCCGAATCGGCGGGAGACACGGCCTGCCGGCAGCGCGCTGCAATCTGGCGGGGGGCCTCCGGTGTACAGGCCAGACCCTCGAAGGTGGCTTCGATGTCGGTCATCCGGAGGGGTGAATCGGCCGCGCCGCTCAATGCGATCCGAAGCTCAGTCAGCCGCCGATCCTGGATGCGCAGCGTCACGCCGGCGGCCACAAGGGCATAGTCGCCGTGACGTTGGGCCAATGCCTGATAAGCGCTTCGCTCCCCCTCGGACTGGGTCGGGAAGTGGATTCGGGTCAGCAGTTCATCGGGTTCGATACAGGTGGTCATCGGCCCCGTGATGAAGTCTTGCGCGCGGACCCATCGCGCCCGCGCCGTGCGGACCAACTCGAGTTGCGCGTCGAGGAGCACAATGGCGAGTACGAATTGCGCGGCAGGATCGGCCTGCGCGAGACTCCCCCCGATCGTCCCGCGCTGGCGGATCGCATAGTGACCGATGGTGCGCGCAACCTGCGAGAGAAACGGACAGCGGCGCTGAACCAGTGCCGAGTGTTCGATGTCGCGATGTCGGGCGAGCGCACCGATCTCGAGCCGGTCGTTGCACTCCCGGATCAGCGCCAGTTCTTCGAGATCGTTGAGATCGATCAGTCTCTCCGGTTGTGCCAGTCGCATGTTGAGCATCGGCGCAAGGCTTTGTCCGCCCGCCAGCAGGCGGGCGTGCGAACCATGCTCGGCGAGCAGGGCCAGCACCGCCTGGACCGAGTTTGGGCGTTCGTAGGCAAACGCGGCAGGCTTCACACGCGGCCGTCCCCGTCGTACAGCACGCTGAGCTGGCTCGCCGGATCGAACAGGTGCATGCGTTCGAGGTTGACCCGCAGGTGCCGGATCTCGCCCACCTGGACGCGAGAGACCTTGGCGACACGAACAAACACCTTGCAACCCTCGACATCAAGTTCGAGAAACTGGTCCGACCCGACCGGGAGCACCGAGAGGACCCGACCGCTGAGGCGATCCCTGCCGGCCTGGGGCTCGGCATCGTCGACGACATCTTCGGCACGCAGCCCGAGCGTGAGGGACCGACCCGACTGGGTGCTCAGGCGACGAGCGGCCTGCCCGGTGAGGGCCAGACGCAAGGCCCCACGCACGAAGACGATACCGTGCGCGTCGGACTCGATCGTTCCCTCGATGAAGTTGATCGCAGGGTTACCCAGGAAGCCCGCCACGAACATGTTGGCGGGCTGTTCGTAGATCTCGGCAGGCGGGCCGATCTGCTGGACGATTCCGGCCCGCATCACGACCACGCGATCGGCCAGCGTCAAGGCTTCGGCCTGATCGTGGGTGACGTAGACGAAGGTCGTCTGCATGGCCTGATGCAGTTGCTTGATCTCGGCGCGCATCGAAATCCGCAGCGCCGCATCAAGGTTCGAGAGGGGTTCGTCCATCAGGAAAATCTGGGGTTGGCGCACCATCGCGCGACCCAGTGCCACGCGCTGCCGCTGACCGCCAGAAAGCTGGTCCGGACGACGATCGAGGAGGGCTTCGATCTCAAGCCGGCGGGCCGCTTCGCGGACCCGCTGGTCAATCTCCTCGCGCGGGTATTTGCGCATCTTGAGACCAAACGCAACGTTCTCATAGACTGACTTGTGCGGGTAGAGCGCGTAGCTCTGAAAGACCATCGCCACGTCGCGCTGATGGGGCGGGATCGCATTCATCAGCCGTTCGTCAAACAACAGCCGTCCCTCGGTCACTTCCTCCAGTCCGGCGATCATGTTGAGCGTTGTCGACTTCCCGCAGCCCGAGGGCCCGAGCAGTACCAGGAACTCACGGTCAGCGATGTCGAGGTTGAGATCATTCAGCGCAACGAAGCCATTCGGGTAGCGCTTGCCGACCGCTTCGAATCGGATACGTGCCAAGAGGTTCTCCCTGTGTCAGCCCTTGACCGCCCCGGCGGTGAGCCCGGAAACGATGTAGCGTTCGAAAATGATCGCGATCAGGACCGGCGGAATCACGGCCATCACGCCCGCGGCATTGATGAACGAGAAACTGATGTTGAAATCCGAGGTGAAGGACGCAACGACGATGGGCATGGTCTGCGCTGCCGGGGTTTGCGTGAAGAGAAGCGCCAGCAGGAACTCGTTCCAACTGGTGAGGAATGTGAAGAGGATGACCGCGATCAAGGACGGCATGGCGAGCGGCAGATGGACGAGCAGTAGCGACTGCAGACGCGAACAGCCATCCACCCGTGCGGCCTTGTCGAGTTCTTCGGGCAGGGACTCGATGTAGCCGGTGAGGATGAAAATGCTGAAGGGTACGGTGATCGCCAGATACGTGATGATCAGTGACCCAAGACTATCCATCAGGCCAAGCTTCTGGATGAAAAGAAAGAAGGGTACGACCAGCGCGATATCCGGGATGACGCGCGTGCTCAGCATGAAATAAATGGACCCATCCCGACCGATGAATCGGATGCGTGCCAACGCATAGGCCGCAGGCAGCGCGACGATCAGATTCAGGAGGACCACCGAGATCGCCACGATCAGGCTGTTCTTCATTGAGGGCAGCAGGTTGGCGGCGGTGGATGGAATGAAACCTCCCGTGGCCGTATCACCCTGCCTGCGGTTTTCATAGGTGACCACCTTGTCGCGCAGGTCAAAAATCGCTCTGAAATTGTCGAGTGTGGGGGTCTCGGGAATCCAGTGGGGGGGCACCGAAGTGATCTCGGATTCGGACTGAATCGACGACGAGACCAACCACGCGATGGGGGCAAGGACGTAGAGTGCGCACAACAGCGAGCCCACGAAGATCGCGATTCGACGGCCGATCGAGCGTTCGTTCATGGGCGGCGGCATTCCTGCGGCATGGCTCAGAGCTTCCGGCGGGTTGCGCGAATCACGAAGTACGCCAGAACGAAGGTGGCGATCGCCATGATGTAGGCCAGCGCCGAGCCCGTTCCAAACGCGAGCTTCCGGAAGGTTTCGACATAGATCTGCCAGGCGACGACGTGCGAGGCCTCGGCCGGACCGCCCTCGGTCAGAATGAAGAACAGGTCGAAGTGGCGAATCGCCATCATCGATTCGTAAATGATGACCAGTGCGAATCCGGGCAGCATCGAGGGCAGGGTGATATGGACCAACCGTTGCCAGGCATTAGCGCCGTCGACCTTCGCTGCGCTGTACAGGTCCGGCCGGATCGATTTCAATGTCACAAGCAACAATATGGTGGCCAGTGGAACCTCTTTCCAGACGAAGGCATTGGTGATCAGCGGCATGGTCTTGGCCGTGTCACCCAGCATCACCAGGTATTTGTCGATCCAGCCGAGTTGCAGCATCAGACCGTTCAGCGCGCCATAGCCGGAATCGTAGATCCACTTCCACATCAGCCCGTTGGCCACCGAAGGAATCGCCCATGGAATCAGCAGGATGGTGGAGAGCAGTCGCCGGCCGCGGAAGGTCTCATTGAGCAAGAGCGCGATCAAGGTGGCGATCACCATGATGGCCGCGACCGACATGACCGTGAAGGCAACCGTTCGCCAGACCGATTCCCAGAACAGGGGATCAGCGAAGATCTTTGCGTAATTGCCAAAGCCGACGAACGGTACCCGGTGGGGCCGGGTGAGCTTCAGGTCGTGCAGGCTGATCCAGAATGAATAGAGGATCGGAAAGACCGCGACGATCATCAGCACGACCATCATCGGCCCGAGCAGCAGCATCGCGACCTTCTGGTCGTAGACGCTGCCCGGGCGCGTGATCCAGCGGCGCTCGAGCGCCGCGGTCAGACTGCGAAACCGCACGAAGCTGGCCGGCTGAAGATCAGGTACGGGATCAGGACTTGCGCAGGTCGTTCCAGCTGTCGGACGAGCGCTTGAGCGCCGCAGCTGGGGTCGACTTGCCGATCACCGCCGATTGCCAGGCCGTGCCGTTGACTTCGTCCCACTCGCCAAACCAGCGGGTCACGACGTCTTTCTTGCGGACCTGAGCCTGCTGCTTCTCGAACATGGCGATGTCCGAGTACTTGCGGTAGCTCGCCTGGACCTCCGGGTCCTTGAAGAGCGACGGCATGGCAAATCCGGTGCCCAGATCCAGGAACAGCATTTTCTGGAACTTGTACTGCCCCTCCGCCTTGCCACCGAACCATTCGATCAACTTGGCCGCGTCAGCCGCCCGTGCCTTGTTGGCTGCGGCCTGCGCGGTCATACCGAAGAAGCGCATCCAGCCGACCGTGGTGTTCGAGCCGCCAGGACCGGCGGGCATCATGGCTTGTTTGACCCGTCCGGCGATGGCCGACTGCTTCGGGTCATTCAGCGTCCGGATCCGGTAGCGGCTGAGCAGCGCAAACGCATGATTGCCGGCACTGAAGGCCTTGAGTCCGTTCAGCTCGCCGGTTTCAACGCACGCGGGCGAAATGATCTTGTGCTTCTGGACGGCGTCGGTCACCCATTGCAGCGCCTTCAGCGCGCCCTTTTGCGGATCGGCCATGACGGATTCGCCCTGGGCTCCGGTAAAGCTGCCGCCGTTCGAGAAAACCATTGCACTCAGGAACTCGATCAGCCAGCTTTCGCGCGCCATCGAGAGCATCATCGGATACTGGCTGAGTCCGGCCGACTTGATCTTCAGCGACTGCTGAACCAGTTCGTCCCAGGTTTTCGGGGGTTCCTTGATCCCCGCCTTGGCCAGCATCTGCTCGTCATAGAAGAACGCCATGTAGTCGGAGTAATACGTGAGCCCGTACTGTTTGCCCTTGTAGATCATCGAGTCGGTGCAGAACTTGTCGGCCTCCTTGTTATAGGCGAGGAGCTGCGGATAGTCGTTGATCGGTGCGATCCAGCCTGCATCCGCCCATTCGGGCAGCCAGCTGTCCGACACCCAGAGCACGTCCATCGGCGCCTTGCCCACGAAGCGGGTCACCATCGTGTCCCGGTACTGGGCCCACGGCGAATTCGCGTAGTTGACCTTGATGCCCGTCTTCTGGCTGAACGCGTTGGTGTGGCCCCGAACGAGGTCGACCGCTGCCGACCAGGTGTTGTAGTTGAGGGCATTGCCCTGGGCAAGGGCCTCGGCGCCCAGCAGACTTGCGCCGCCGACGCCGGCGCTGATCTTGAGAAATTCCCGACGGGCTTCTGCGGCAGTCATGGTCGTGTTCATGGGTCTCCCCCTGTTGAATGGTTGTGCAGCGACGAATACACGGAGCAGGTCGATTATTCGACCATCAGTCTTGATCGTCAAGCGACGACAAACGGCGTGTCACCGCGGCGAGAACGATGCGGGGCTCATGAACACGCTTTCCTGGTGGACGAGCCAGGGCAGCAGGGTGGGAATGAAGGTCTGCCACTGCGGGTCGCCCGCGAGCTGCGCGCGCTGAGCGCTGCGATGCGCGAAGTCATCGTAGGCCCAGATGAAGACGACCGAGTTGAGCACCCCGGACTCCTTGACCCAGCAGCCGATCAGACGAGCGTATCGGCTGATGATCGGCAGTCCGTTCTCTTCATAGAATTTCAGGAAGGCCGGCGCGCGTCCGGGCTGGACCTGGTAGGTGCGCATTTCGCAAATCATCGGGATCTCCTCGGTGGGCGGCGGTGCGGAGGGTCGGACAAAGTCGTCAGGTGACGATAAATCGGGCGTATTCTTGCGTCGAATGCATGCCGCTGTCCAGGGTCTGGGGCGCGTGGGACGAACCGGGGTCCCGGAGCTGCACCGGCGCCTGCCAATCCGCGGCCCGATCGCGCTATAGTCGCGTCCGAGTCGCGGCCCGTGCCGCCTGTCCCCGTTCTGATTGACGAGTTGCAGCCCCTTCGATGAAGGCAAAGTCCGATCTGTTGGCCGAGCACCGATCCGAGAAGTTGCCCGTGCGGGGCCGGTCGCGCGTTGCCGCGTCGCCGGGTCGGGGAGGGCGCATGAGCGCGAGTGAGCGGCGCGCGCAGATTCTCGCCAAGGCGCTCGAGTTCTTCGCTGAGTATGGCTTGACGGCCCAGACCCGTGCACTTGCTGAGGCCTGCGGTATTTCGCAGCGGCTGCTCTACAGCGTGTTTCCGAACAAGGCGGCGCTGATCGAGGCGGTGTACCAGAGCGCGATCGCCGGACCCTTCAAGGCCGTCTGGCTCGAAATGCTGAAGGATCGCACCCGGCCGATCGACGAGCGACTGGGGCAGTTTTACCGTGAGTACTACGACAGCATCCTGACGCGTCGCTGGTTACGGCTTTTTCTCTACGCGTCGCTCGCCGAGGTCGATATGGCTCCGTCCTATATCGGCGAGGTGATTCGAACGCTCCTCGAGACGCTCATCGAGGAGTCCGCCCAGGCCTGTGGCGCTACCCTGCCCGACGATCCGGCCGTCCGACAGGAGATGGGCTGGGTACTGCATGGAAACATCTCGCATCTTGCGATCCGGCGGCACATCTATCGGGATGGTACCTCCATGCAGGTCGAACGGGTGATCGACCTGCATGTCCGGGCCTTCCTGGCCGCGGTCCCGGTCATGCTCGACGCGGCCGTCAAGGCAACTTGTACAGACGCCGTGCGTTCTCGCGCAACAACTTCTCGAGGGCCTGCGGCCTGAGGCCCAGGGCCTCGATCTCACGGCGGGTGCGTTCGAAGTCAAGCACCGGGAAATCGGTCCCGAACATCACCTTGTCCTGCCCGTAGCTGTTGATGTAGTGCACGAACGATGCGGGCCAGTATTTGGGACTGTGGGCGTCGCAGCCGATGAAGACGTTGCGGTGCTTCCAGGCCATCGCAATCATCTCGTCGGTCCAGGGGATCCCCACATGTATGCCGATCAGCTTGAGCTCCGGAAAATCGCAGGCCACGGCATCCAGCGCGATCGGCCGGCCGACGCTTCGAAGGGGGCGGGCCGGGTCATAGACCAGCGATTGGCCGACCTGTAACTGAACCGGAATGTCGAGCTCGACGCACTTGGCGTAGAACGGATACCACTTGGCGTGATCAGGGGCCAGCTCAAACCAGTGTGGATAGAAATGGGCGCCAATGAATCCATAGTCTCGGACCGCCCGCTCCAGTTGACGAACGCCCGCCATGCCCTCGGTGGGGTCCAGACCGGCCAGTCCGCTGAAGCGATCGGGGTACTGCTGAACCGCTTCAGCCACGACTTCATAGGGCAGGTGCCAGCTGCCGGGCAGACCCAGCTGCCCGGTACGGGTCGCGATCAGAAAGGATCGCTCGATCCCGGCCCGGTCCATCATTTCGAGCATCTGTTGATGCGTGATACCTTCGACAACCGAGGAATCCCGACCGATTTTTCCCTGGATAAAAGTGCGCGTCCAGGCGGGGCGCATCCGGACGATCTCCGGGGTCATTGGGTTGACGACGATGTCGATGGCCTTGATGCTTGATGTCATGTCTTTATCAGCTCGCGTTTGCTTGCGAAGCAAGTGTTGAAGGAACGAACCTATGGACGAGTCCCCGGGGCTGGAATCGCGAACGGCAGGTGAGCAGTTCCTGCGCCAATTGGCCCGACGCGGCGTGTCCTGGTTCTTCGCGAATTCTGGCACGGATTTTCCGTCGCTGGTCGAGGCCATCGCCCGTTCCGCCGCAGAGAGCGACGCCATCCCCCGGCCACTGCTCGTTCCCCACGAAAACGTCGCGGTCGGTATGGCCTACGGCGCAACCCTTGCGACGGGCGAGCCACAGGCGGTGATGGTTCATGTCAACGTCGGTACCGCGAATGCGCTCTGTGGCCTGATCAACGCATCACGCGAGAATGTTCCGATGCTGCTCGCGGCCGGTCGTACGCCCTGGATGGAGCAGGGCCCACCTGCCAGCCGTTCGCTGAATATTCACTGGGCTCAGGAGATGTTCGATCAGGCGGGGATGGTGCGCGAGCATGTCAAATGGGACTATGAGCTGCGCGCCCCCGAGCAGCTACCCGATGTGCTGGATCGGGCGCTCGCCCTTGCCCGCAGCGAGCCCGCGGGTCCGGTCTATCTGAGTTTGCCGAGAGAGGTGCTCGACCGCCCGGCTCCAGACTGCGAAAGCGAGCCGCGGCAGCGCCCGACCGGACGGGTCGAGCCCGATCCGCGCGTCATCGAGCGCGTGGCGGCCGCGCTCGCCCGAGCGCGTCACCCGTTGATCATCACGGCCCGCGCGGGTCGCACACCGTCGACGGTACCGATCCTCGCAGACTGCGCCACGCGTTGGGCCTTGCCGGTGGTCGAGTATCGACCGCGCTACCTGTGCCTTCCCGCGAGCCACCCGATGCATGCAGGTTACGAGACGGGGCCCTGGCTTGAGGAGGCGGATCTGATCCTGGTGCTCGATTGTGACGTGCCCTGGATCCCGGCGCAGATCGCGCCCCGCGCGGAGGTCCAGGTGATCCAGGTGGGACACGATCCACTGTTCGCCCGCTACCCGATGCGGGGTTTCGCCTCGGACGAAACGATTGCGGTCGGACCGCGCGAATTCCTGCTGGCCCTTCAGCGTGCGATGCGTGGTATCCAGCCTGATCCGACCCTGGTCGAAACCCGACGTCAGCGCGTGATCGAGCGAAACGAAGCCCGTCGGCATGCGCTGAGACGTCAGATCGAGTCCGGCCAGTCCACGAACCCGATCAGCATGGTGGCGGTCAGCCACGCCCTGGGCGAGGCGTTGCGACGCCAGGGCGGGTCGTCGGTCGTGGTCAACGAATATTCGCTGAGTCCGGCGGGCTTGCGGATGGAAGAGCCGGGTTCGCTCTTCGGTCCCAGCCCGGTCGGCGGTCTGGGGTGGGGGTTGCCGGCCGCGCTCGGGATCAAGCTTGCCCGGCCCGAGACCCTGGTCGTCGCGGGGTTGGGTGATGGGTGCTACAGCTTTGCCAATCCGGTGGCGTGTCACCACACCGCAGCGATGCACGGTCTACCGGTCCTGACCGTTGTTCTTGACAACGGTGGCTATGGTGCGGTGGATCGAGCGACCGCCGCCCTGTACCCTCACGGTCTGGCGATGCAGGGTCGGGCGCAGGGCGCGGCGATGCCGCTCGTCTCGCTCGAGCCTCAGCCCCGTTTCGACCAGGTCGTTGAGTCCTGTGGCGGATGGGGCCGCCGGGTCGAGCAGTACGAGCAGTTGGGCTCGGCGCTCGATCAGGCCATTCATCAGGTGATGGTCGAGCGGCGACAGGCCTTGCTGCACGTCCGCTGCGCTTGATCAAACGTGGCTCGCCAGCCCTTGCGCGTGTCGTGCGGGTCGACGGTCACCGGCGATGGCTGCGGGCGGCGTTCAGGTCTCCAGCGCGCCCGGGTTAAAGATCCGATCGGGATCAAACGCGTGTTTCAGCGCCCGAAGCGCTTGTGCTGTCCCAGGGATGCGGGTGCTCAGGAAGGGATACTGGCGACCGATCTGCAGGTGCGTCGCACCCATCTCGGCCCAGCGGGTGACGATCGCCTGCCGGATGCGTGACACGGCTTCTCGTGCCGCTGGATTCGCGGCATGAGCGGGCAGCTTTTCAAAGTGCTCGGGCGCGATGTATTCGCGATGGATCGGCAGGGCGGCATCCCGCCAGTACACGATGGGCTCGAGGCCGAAGGTACTCGGGCCGTTGACGCCAATGAGGTAGCCCCAGCGCAGTGAGTGTCGATCGACGTCTGCACGGTGCGCCTCGAAGACGGCTTCAGTGGCCGCGTAAAGCTGCTCGGCGAGGCTGTTGGGCACCTGAGCGTGGAACCAGACGATCCGCTCCCCCTCGGGGCCCAGCATCCGGTTGAGGCGGCGAAAGGGCGACGCCCGCACCACCTTGGGCAAGCTGTCGGGCAGATCGCGTGCGCCGTGGCGCGCAGCAATGCTGCGCGCCTGATCCATCCGCCACTGGGCCTCACCGTCGGTAAAGCCCTCGGTTACAACGCTCATCAGGAAGCCCACATCGCCGGCGAAGCGACGGCCGTGGAAGGCGAGTGTCGCCGCATCGCGCAAACCCGCCAGAAGCGAGCGTTGCGCAGAAAAGACCTTGCGAAACGATTCGAGATCCTCCTGTAAGCCTTCAAAGCGCATTCGCAGGTCGACCAGGAAGGGGTCCATTGCGAAGCATTCGGACGCCAGCAGATCCGCGCCGATTGAAGTCATTGTCTTGAACATCGATCCCGCATCGCTGAACGCGAAGGAGGCCGTCCTCAGGATCGGCGCACGGGGAATCAGCTGGAGGGCGATCCGGGTCTTGATGCCGTGCGCACCGCAATCGCCCAGGAAGCATCCGGTGAGATCCGGACCGTAGTAGCGATAGAACGGCGTCGCCTCGCTCGTGGTACCCCAGGATCCGGTACGGACGAGCGATCCATCGCCCACCACCACTTCGAGGGCCAGGACCGATTCGGCCGCACTCCCACGATTGCCCGAACCGAAGAATTTGGCGCCCTGTGACAGGGCCCCGCCGACGGTGGCGTGCTTGCCTGAAAAGGTGCCCCAGAACGGTGTGCGCAGTCCGAGGGGCTTCAAGGCCTCATCCAGCTGCTCCCAGGTCACACCCGGCTCGACGATCACATACCGGTCATCCGCATGGATCGCCACGATTCGGTCCAGGGAGCGCAGGTCGACCATCACGGTGTGGGCATTGGCGGGCACATAGCCTGCGCTGTAGGATAGTCCCGCTCCGCGGGGCGCCAGACTGAGGCCGTGCTCCCGGGCCAGTCGAACCAGAGACTGAACCTCCTCGGCCCCTTTGGGGCGCACGATGGCCAGCGGTGCGGCGGCCCCTTCAAAGAAGATGTCGTGGCGCGCCGAATCCAGGGCGAGGGCGTCCGCCTGAACACGATCAGCACCCAACAAGGCCGACAGTTGATAGAGAATCGAAGTGAGGTCCATGGGAGCGATCATCAAGAGGGTGTGTGCGCAGGGACTGGCTTGAAGCCCAGTGGCTGACGAGGCTGTTCGCCGATGCTAACATCCGGGCGATCCATGAAAGGCCCGGGACAGGGCCGGGCGAGGCCCCTGCTGCGTGGAGGGCCTGCCTGTCGTACAGTCGTCATCAGGAGGGACAGGTGTGACCGTTGATCATGCGGACCGTTCGGAGTTCCAGCCCTTGAAGTTTTCCGGGCTGGCCGGGCTCGGTGAGCCCGATCCGATGGACAGTGCACGGCTGATGGGCATGATCACTGCACTCGCCGCCGAGGTCTATGTGCTCAAGGCTGAAGTACAGCGCCTGCGCCTGGCCCTGGAGGCTTCAGGTGCAACCAGCGCCGCAGAACTTGAGTGGGCGGGCCAGAGCCCGGCCATGCGCGACTGGTTCAGTGCGGAGGAGGCGGCTTTCGGTCAGGCGTTGCTGCGTCCCTTCACGCACCCTGACGAGGCGCCGGATGTCTCCGGCCGAATGGGGGGGCGCTGATATGGTGCCGCCCGCATCGCGTGCCTGGCAGGGCAGTTTCCAGGCGGAGGCCTACCAGAGTTTTTTTGCGGGTCTCAAGCGTCATTGGGTCGGCGCGCTGTATCGCCAGGTGGTGGATCGGGCGCACCTCCAGGTCGAGGATCAGCCGGCTCGGATCGAGTCGAGCCTGCGGACGGACCCGGCATATCGACTGTATGCCTGGCTCGAGCGGCGCATCCAGCAGTTCAAGTGGTCGGGCCGATGGGGCTTCTCCGCCTTGACAAGTGCGGATCGCGATCGCCTGATGGACTGTCTCAAGGCCGCTGATGGGCTGCCCAATCTTCGCCTCGATCCTGGCATGCCCATGCCCGAGTATGTGACCCAGACCGAGACGCATCAGCAGCCGGGGGGCCTCTGGCGCGATCCGGTCAATGCCTACGCGCTCGCCTGGTACACAACGGGTCTGTCGTTTGCGGGCTCTGATCCCGACGCACTGGTCGATTTTTACGCAAAGCGGATCCGTGAGCGCTGCGAGGCGCTGGGTCTTCGGCCACGGGCCATCCTCGATGAGGGCTGCACCGCGGGGCGATCGACCCGCGCAATCGAGCGGGCCCTTCCGGGTGTCGAGCTGTCCGGGTGCGACGTCTGCGAAGGCAGCCTGCGGCTGGGCGCCTTGCGTGCGGTCGAAGAAGGGAGCGCAATCCGTCTGGTCCAATGCAGCGTCGAAGCGCTTGCGTTTCCGGATCGTTCGTTTGATGTCGTGGCCTCCCACTGGCTCTGGCACGAGCTTCCGGTCGATGCAATCCAGCGCTCGATCCTCGAGGCACGCAGAGTCCTGCGCCCCGGCGGTTTATTCGTGGCCTACGACATGATGGCGGCGGTGGGCGGGCCGATCGGCGAGTGGTTACTGAGCGGTTATGCTGCGCGCAACAACGAGCCCTACGCGCACACCCTGCTGGGCTTTGACTGGCGAGCAGCGCTCACCGAGGCCGGCTTCACCAATCTGCAGTGTCAGTATGGGCTGCCCGGGGATCCGGGTCCCGACCCCCCGACCGAACTGCCGCCGCGCCGGCTGCATCCGATGTTTTTCGTGTCCGCTGTCTCGACAGGACATTGAAACCAATTCTTCATCACCCTTTACGAGAGGAACCCAGCATGAATCCATCGAAAAACAGTCGCCGTTCGCTGCTCGCCCTGGCCTGCGCGATGACGACCGGCGCCGCCCTCCTGGCCACGCCGGTCGCCCAGGCACAGGATGCTGCGGCCAGCTTTCCCAATAAGTCCGTCCGTATCGTCATCCCCTTTCCGCCGGGCGGGCCCACCGACATGGTCGCGCGCGCAGTGGGGGCCAAGCTCCA
>JBDLRB010000097.1:0-3218 GCA_039800205.1 Pseudomonadota bacterium
AGAGGCGTCAGGCTTCGATTCGATTAACACCTTGCTGGTCGAATTGAGCCCGATCTACGCGACGATCGTCTGAGTCCGGCGCCATCGGGGCCACTGTCTGGGGAGTGGCCCCGTATCCGGCCAGGCAATATTCGGCCGATTCCCGATCAGGCCGGCACGCTCGGCAGGCCTGCAAGGGCCATCGCCAGTTCTTTTTCGTCGTAAGCTTCGTCCTGAAGGTCGCCGGCGAAATATCGCTGGTAAGCACTCATGTCGAAGTGACCATGTCCGCACAGGTTGAACAGGATGGTCTCGCTGCGGCCTTCGCGCTTGCAGCGGAGCGCCTCTTCAATGGCGCCCTTTACTGCGTGATTGGCTTCCGGAGCCGGAACAATGCCTTCGGTCCGGGCGAAGGTCACGCCCGCCTCGAAACACTGGTTCTGGGTGTAGGCCGTCGCCTCGATCAAATCGAGTTCCTTCAAATGGGACACGAGCGGCGCCATGCCGTGGTAGCGGAGCCCACCCGCGTGGAAGGGGGGTGGGGTGAAGGTCGATCCGAGCGTATGCATCTTGGTGAGCGGTGTCATGTGACCGGTGTCGCCGAAGTCGTAGGCGTAGCGACCTCGGGTCAGCGACGGGCAGGCCGCAGGTTCCACGGCGACGATTCGCGAGCGCTGCCCCCCGCGCAGGCCGTGGCCAATGAACGGGAAGGCGATGCCCGCGAAGTTCGAGCCGCCCCCCGTGCAGCCGACCACCACATCGGGCCAGGCATCGGCCATCTGCATCTGCTCCATCGATTCCAGTCCGATGATCGACTGATGCATCAGCACATGGTTCAGCACCGATCCGAGTGCGTATTTGGTGTCATCCCGCTGGGCGGCCAGTTCGACGGCCTCAGAGATTGCAATCCCGAGGCTGCCGGGGTGGTCGGGCCGCTCGGCCAGTACCCGTCGCCCGTATTCGGTTTCGGTCGAGGGCGAGGGCAGACAACGTGCACCGTAGGTCTCCATGACCGCACGGCGATACGGTTTCTGGTCGAACGAGACCCGGACCTGAAAGACCAGGACCTCCAGTCCGAACAACTGACCGGCGAATGACAGCGAGGTGCCCCATTGGCCCGCACCAGTCTCGGTGGTCAGCCGTTTCACGCCGGCCTGTGCGTTGTAGAACGCCTGGGGAACCGCCGTGTTGGGCTTGTGGCTTCCGGCCGGACTCACACCCTCGTACTTGTAGAAAATACGTGCCGGCGTGTCGAGATGCTTTTCGAGCCGATGGGCGCGGTACAGCGGAGCGGGACGCCACAGGCGGTAGATTTCGCGGACCGGTTCCGGGATCTCGATCTCGCGTTCCTGGCTGACTTCCTGCAGGATCAGATCCATGGGGAAGAGGGGAGCGAGATCGCCGGGTCCGATCGGCTGCAGTGTGCCGGGATGCAGCACGGGGGGCAGGGGTTTGGGGAGATCGGCCTGGATGTTGTACCAGAAGCGGGGCAGTCTGGATTCGTCCAGCAGGTATTTGGTGGGTGTGCTCATCGGGATTCCGTCTTCGGGTTCGGGTTTTCGATGGGGTGCGACCGTCTCAGTCGCGATCAACGCACTTTCAGCGTACACTGAAAAGGCTTTCCTAAAAATAACAGCGCACCCGTGCCGAATTGATTGTTCCGCGGGTGATCGTTGGTCAGATACGCCTCTTCTCCCCATCGACGGACGGTTTACTGCATGATCTGAGCCCTTTTTCGACTCGACGCTGACATGGTGCAATCGACTGAACTCACCTTCCCGCGCGCGCTGATGCAACATGCCGCTCAGCGGCCCGATCGTCCTGCGTATCGCGAGAAATACCTGGGGATCTGGCAGACGGACACCTGGCGACAGGCGGCCGAAAAAGTTCGAGCCATGGCATCCGGGCTCGCACACCTGGGTTTCCAGCGCGGGATGTCGCTGGCGGTCATCGGTGATAACCGGCCCAACCTCTATCAGGCCATGTTGGCGGCCCAAATGCTGGGCGGGGTGGCTGTACCGCTGTATCAGGACGCCGTCGCCGCCGAGATGGTGTATGTGCTGAAGGACGCCGAGGTCGGCTTCGCGATCGTCGAGGATCAGGAGCAGGTCGACAAGTTGCTCGAAATCAGCGATCAGCTGCCCGACCTCCATCACATTTTCTATCTCGATCCGCGGGGGCTTCGGAATTACGAGCACGATCACCTGAAGCCCATCGAGGCCTTGATCGAGATGGGCCAGGCTCACCAGCGTGACCATCCCGGTGCGCTCGATCCGGAAATCGAAAAAGGATCGGCCGACGACGTTTGCGTCATCCTCTACACCTCGGGCACCACTGGCCGCCCGAAGGGCGTGTGCCAGACGCACCGCTCGATGCTGGGCGCCGGGCGGGGGGCTTGCCAGGTCGATGGCCTCAACGACCGTGACGACATGATGGCTTATTTGCCGATGGCCTGGGTCGGCGACTTCCTGTTCTCGATGGCGCAGTGCATGGCTTCGGGCTTCACCGTCAATTGTCCCGAGTCACGCGAGACTGTGACGGCTGACATGAAGGAGATCGGCCCCACCTACTACTTTGCACCGCCGCGGGTCTATGAGGGCCTGCTGACCTCGGTCACCATCCGCATGGAGGACGCTGGGCGTCTGAAGCGTGCGATGTACGGGTTTTTCATGGACGTTGCGCGACGGTGTGGCGCTGATTTGCTGGACGGACGTCCGGTCTCGGCGATGGACCGCCTTCTGTACCGTTTGGGCAATGTGCTGGTCTACGGGCCGCTTCGCAACACCCTCGGTATGTCGCGTATCCGGGTGGCCTACACCGCCGGCGAGGCGATTGGACCCGACCTCTTCCGTTTCTATCGGTCGCTCGGGATCAACCTCAAGCAGTTGTACGGACAGACCGAAAGTTGCGCCTATGCCTGCATTCAGCCCGACGGACAGGTCAAATACGATTCGGTGGGCGTGCCCTCGCCGGGCATGGAGGTCCGTATCGGTCCGAACAGCGAGGTGCTGGTGCGGGGTGTGTCGCTGCTGAAGGAGTACTACCGGAACCCGGCGGCGACCGCCGAGGTCCTCGATTCCGAGGGCTTCTTCCACACCGGCGATGCGGGGGTGATTGACCGCGATGGCCATCTCCGCATTATTGATCGGGCCAAGGATGTCTCGAAGATGGCCGATGGCAAGGTCTTCGCGCCCAAGTACATCGAGAACAAGCTGAAGTTCTTCAGCTTCATCAAGGAA
>JBDLRB010000098.1:0-17156 GCA_039800205.1 Pseudomonadota bacterium
CTCGCTCGCCTGTTCGCGCGCCCGGCCAATCTGCTGGTGCTCGACGAGCCCACCAACGATCTGGACATCGATACGCTTGATCTTCTCGAGGAACTGCTGACCGAGTATCCCGGCACCATTCTGCTGGTCAGTCACGACCGGGCCTTTCTGGACGCAGTCGTCACCCAGTCGATCGCGTTCGAGGGCAAAGGCCACTGGGTCGAATACGCAGGCGGCTACAGCGACATGCTGGCCGTCCGCGAACGGCAACGGGCAGTTCAGGCAGACTCGTCGCAAAGTCCAGGCTCAGGCGAGCGTTCCAAAGCCGCCAAGCCCGCAGGGGGCAACGGGGCCAGTGCACCGGCGCCCCGCACCAAACTGAGCTACAAGGAGCAGCGCGAGCTCGCCGAGCTTCCGGGCCGAATCGAAGCCCTTGAGACCGAACAGAAGACGCTCTCGGCGCAACTGGCCGACCCCGCCACCTACGGCGCCGAAACGAGCCGGATCAATCAACTGCACAGTCGATTTGCGGACATCGAAGAGGCGCTGATGCATGCGCTCGAACGCTGGTCCGAGCTTGAGTCCAAGACCTCAGCATGACTCATACTTGATGTCTATGACAACGAATACACCGATTTCTGGAATCACCCTGGAGGCCGTCGACCTCAGTCGAGCGGACCACCGGAATGCGCTCCTTGCCCTGCTCGACGAATATGCACAGACCCCGGAGGGCGGATCGAGTCCGCTCGACCCCGATGCAAAAGCCCGTCTGTGTGACCTGCTCGCCTCAAAGCCCCACTACGCGGGCTGGCTCGCGCTGAGTCCGGGCGGGCAGGCGATCGGTCTGATCAACTGCTTCGAGGGCGTATCGACCTTTCGGGCGCGGCCCCTCCTCAACGTTCACGACATCATCGTGAGCGCCCCGTGGCGCGGACTCGGGATCGGACGAGCCCTGCTCGCCGCCGCAGAGGACGGCGCCCGCCGACGGGGCTGCTGCAAGCTCACCCTCGAAGTGCTCGAGGGCAACCGCCGCGCCGAGGCCGTCTATCGTGCGTGCGGCTTCCGTCCTTACGAACTCGATCCAGCGATGGGCCGAGCCGTCTTTCTGGAAAAAAAAATCGACTGATCACAAGGAGTCCCCGAACATGCCCTCATTCGATATCGTCTGTGAAGCCAATGCCGTCGAAGTCCGCAATGCCATCGACCAGGCGAACAAGGAGATCTCAACCCGCTTCGATTTCAAGGGGTCCGACGCGCGGATCGAGCTGAAGGACAAGGAGCTCACCGCCTTTGCCGATGACGATTTCAAGCTCGAGCAGGTGCGCGACGTGATGGTGTCCAAGTTCGCCAAGCGCGGCGTCGACGTCCGGTTCCTGGATCACGGTGACGTCCAGAAAGTGGGGGGCGACAAGGTCAAGCAGCTCATCACCGTGCGTCAGGGCGTCCCCACTGATCAGGCCAAACGCATCGTCAAGCTGATCAAGGACAGCAAGCTCAAGGTGCAGGGCAGCATCCAGGGCGAAGAGGTGCGCGTGACCGGCGCCAAGCGCGACGACCTTCAGTCGGCCATCGCGCTGATCAAGAAAGAGGTCACCGAGCTGCCGCTGGAATTCAAGAACTTTCGCGACTGAGACGGGCGGGGCGCACGCCCACGGACAGATGCGGCCCGGGTTCGATCATTGACACGACCCGTCTCAGCCCCGGGCCCATGTCAGCGGGGTGCGCCCGACTCGATTCGGGCGTACGCCGAGTGGTTATGAATCGATTCGAAATTCTCGACTTCGACTGTAAAGCTTCGAATACGCGGCTCGGCACGCAGCCGTGCCGCCACATCACGAATCAGGTCCTCGACAAATTTTGGGTTGTCGTACGCGCGCTCGGTCACATGCTTTTCATCGACCCGCTTGAGTACGCCATACAGCTCGCATGAGGCCTCATCCTCGGCAATGCGGATCAACTGCTCCGGGGTCAGTGAGTGTTCCGCGCACACCTCGATGCGGACATGAGAGCGCTGATTATGCGCGCCGTACTCGGAGATCTCTTTCGAGCACGGACAGAGCGTGGTGACAGGCGCCACAATGGTCAGGGTCACCTGCGGCGCATCACGGTTGCCGTCGACCACGAGATCGAGTTCATAGTCCATCAGGCTCATCACGCCCGAGACCGGCGCGGCCTTGCGAATGAAGAGCGATAGCGATACCTCGATCCGCCCCCGGTCGGACTGCAACAGATCGAGCATGCTCGCATGCATGTCCACCAGGCCGGCCACATCCAGTGCGGGTGCGGTCGCAGCACTGCGCTGATCCAGGAGCGCGATGAATCGCGACATGTGCGTGCCCTTTTGCTCAGCCGGCAGACTCACATAGAGATTGAAGCGTGCCACCGCAGGCCACTCTGCGGCCGCCCCCCGCCAGCGAATCGGACATCGCACGCCCTTGACTCCGACCCGCTCGATGGCAATGTTTCGCATATCGCGACTGCCCTGCACATCAGGTATGTCCCCGCCCAGCAAAACACCACCCGCTCGGCTGTTCATCCGCGCCCCCCGAAACCAGCCCGATCACCGTCGGAACGACCCGTGACCGCGCTGGTGAAGTTCAAAACCCGTAATGATAGCGGGGGCGAGGCGGCTCGTACCACCGCAGTCAGACCGAGATCGATCGGCGCGCGGAGGCGACCACTTGGGGGGGCACGACGAGAGCGGCTTGAAGACGATCCCCAATGGGGATAGTCTTCATCCATGAAACAGCAAAACCTCCTTCGCCGCGCAATGGCCGACTCTGGGCACAACCGAGCACGGTTGGCGCAAGCACTTGGCGTGGCCCGGCGCACGCTGGACAAATGGCTACTGCCCGAGGCCTCGAAGGATTTCCGGAAAATGCCCGAGACCGCCATCCGGCTACTTGCCAATCAGTACGGCATACGTCGAAGTTCGGATTTTTCGATGCCCTACGACTGGACCGATCCGGCCATTCCGAATCAAGGCTTGATTCTCAAGGTTCTGCGCCGCGCCGAGTTCGCCGATCTGGTCAAACTCTGCATGAATTACGGAATCGAATCGGTTCGGGCGGCCGTACCGATCGTGCTGGATTCGGTCGATCCGACAGAACGAGGGCTTCTCGCACGGATCCTCAGCAGGATGATCGGCAACATTGAGACCGCGCTTGCCACGACTCAACAGGCGTCCATTCGATGATCCTGCTCAAGCGCTCCATACTGCCCGCTCCGACAGCCGCTGTCATCGACCTCATTGCAGACGAATCTGCACTGGCTGTTTTTTGTATGGTGGGCGGAACGGCTCTCGCGTTACAGGCTGGCCATCGCCGAAGTCTCGATGTGGACCTGATGAGCTTCGATGACCGGTTGGAAAAGCGATCGCTCAATCGCGCGATGCGCAATCTAGGGGCGACCCTGGTTACGCCCCCATCGATGATTTCGGCTGCCCGCATCAACGGTATCGACCTGCTCGCCCTCGTCCAGGACTATGTGCTGGACGGGGTCAAGGTCCAGTTTTTCGTCAATCCAAGGGCGCGCAGACTCTCTTCGGAAGCCCTCAACATTGCGGGCTGGCGCTTCAAGCTGATGGCCCCTGCAGGGCTCTTTGCCCTCAAAAGCGCGCTGCTGCTCAGGCGTGCGCGCTCACGGGACTATTTTGATCTGATGTGGTTTTGTACGCATGCCGGCAAAACCCTGGAGGACATCGTCGAAGCGGCCCGCCTGGAAGACGACTCCCCCGAGGTTCCTGCCGTGGTTGAACACAAGCTCCTGGGCCTGATCCCGGTTGATCCAGACGATGAGGGCCTCGACCCTCTGGGGCCCAACCTGAGCCTTGGAGACATTTATCGATTCTTTGAGGCCGAAGTGAGTCGCCGTGAGGTGGCGACGGCCCGCGCCCTGCTGGCAAACGCTCGGCGCGGGCCCTCTGAGTCCTAGCCCGCCGCGCGCTGTGCGACCAGTCTGGGCTCGGCGCCCGTCAGCAGACCATTGAAGCGCTTGCGAATCGCCGCAGCGATGCCCTCGGCATCCAGGCCCTCGATTGCAAGCAACTGGCCCTGCTCGCCTTGATCGATGAATCGGTCGGGTAGACCCAACTGCAGAAGCGGCAGTGTGAGGCCCCGTTCGGCCATGGCTTCGGCGACCGCACTGCCCGCCCCGCCCATGACCACGTGCTCCTCGACCGTGACGAATGCGTCATGGGTCGCGGCCAGTTCGGCCAAGAGATCGGCATCCACCGGCTTGATGAAGCGCATGTTGACCACGGTCGCATCGAGTTGCTCACCGACCTTGAGGCAGGCTGCGAGTTCCGTCCCAAAGGCAAGGATTGCGATGCGTGCGCCTCTGCGCCGGATCTCGGCCCGACCCCATTCGATGGCACGCATGGTTTTCTCGACCGGCACGCCCGGACCGGCACCTCTCGGGTAACGGACCGCCGTGGGGCCGTCATGGCAGAACGCCGTGTAGAGCATCTGCCGACATTCATTTTCATCGGCCGGCGCCATCACCACGAGATTGGGCACACAACGCAAAAACGCATAATCAAACACGCCTGCGTGCGTTGCGCCGTCCGCCCCGACCAGGCCGGCCCGATCGATCGCGAACGTCACCGGCAGGTTCTGCAGGGCCACATCGTGCACCAACTGGTCGTAGCCCCGCTGCAGGAAGGTGCTGTAGATCGCCACAACGGGCTTGAGTCCCTCGCAGGCAATCCCCGCTGCAAACGTGACCGCATGCTGCTCGGCAATGCCGACATCGAAGTAACGGTTGGGGAACCGCTTTTCAAACTCGACCAGACCGGAGCCTTCGCGCATGGCGGGCGTGATGGCAATCAGCCGGCGATCGGCCTCGGCCATGTCGCAGACCCAGTCGGAAAAGATCTGGGTGTAGGTGGGCTTGGCCGGTCCGCCTGACTTGCGGATCCCTTCGTCGGGATTGAACTTGCCTGGACCGTGGTACAAGATGGGATCAGCCTCGGCGTGCCGATAGCCCTTGCCCTTCTTGGTCACCACATGCAAGAACTGCGGACCGCGCCGCTCGCGGAGGTTCTGCAGCATGGGAATCAGGCTATCAAGATCATGCCCATCGATCGGCCCGACATAGTTGAAGCCGAACTCTTCGAACATCGTGCCCGGCAAGACCATGCCCTTGGCGTGCTCCTCGAATCGCTTGGCCAGTTCGAGGACCGGGGGCACCACCGACAGCACGGCCCGACCCACGTCGCGGGCCCGCGCGTAGAACCGTCCGGACAGCAGGCGCGAGAGGTGGCGCTGCAGCGCACCGACGGGCGGCGAAATCGACATATCGTTGTCGTTAAGGATCACCAGCATGTCGATATCGGACATCACGCCGGCATTGTTGAGCGCCTCGAAGGCCATGCCGGCGCTCATTGCGCCATCGCCGATCACCGCCACATGACGCCGCCGCTCGGGCCCCTGGTTGTCGCCGGTCGCGCGGGCCGCTGCCGCCATGCCCAGAATCGCGGAAATCGACGTTGACGAATGGGCGGTCCCGAACTGGTCGTAGTCGCTCTCGCTACGCTTCGGAAAACCGGACAAGCCCCCCAGCTGTCGCAAGGTGGGCATTTGAGCCCGGCGACCGGTGAGGATCTTGTGCGGATAACTCTGATGCCCGACATCCCAGACCAGTCGGTCACGCGGGGTGTTGAACACATAGTGAAGGGCGATCGTCAGTTCGACGGTGCCCAGGTTGGACGAGAGATGACCACCGGTGGATGCCACGGAACGCAGCAGGAAGTCGCGAAGCTCGTCAGCGAGCTGGGGCAGCTGGCTGCGCTCAAGCCGACGAAGCTCGGAGGGCGAATCGATGGTCTCGAGCAGGGACCGTGATTGGGAAGGGCTGGACATGGCCGGCGCTCCTCAGAAAGAACGGTGAACGATGAGGTCCGTGAGCTCGGCCAGACGCCGGGCAGACGGACCGAGTTGCGCCAGGTCCTGATGGGCCCGGGCATGCAGCGTACGGGCGAACTCGCGGGCGGCGCCCAGGCCCATCAGCGAGACGTAGGTGGGCTTGTTGTCCTTGGTGTCCTTGCCGGCTGTCTTGCCCAGTGTGGCCGAATCGGACTGCACATCGAGAATGTCATCGACCACTTGAAAAGCCAGACCGACCGTCTGCGCGAACCGAGCGAGCGCCCGACGCATGTCCTCGGATAATCGGTCTGGATGACCACAGGTCGCGCCCATCTGAATGCTGGCCGCAAGCAGCGCGCCGGTTTTTCGGGCATGCATTGCCTCGAGCTCGTCCTGGGTGAGCGATCGCCCCACCGACTCGAGGTCGATCGCCTGTCCACCCGCCATGCCGAGCGACCCAGCCGCCCGCGCCAGGCAGGCGATGACCTCGGTCACGGCCTGGGCGGGCAGCCCCTCGGTCAGCGCGCCGGCCAGCACCTCGAACGCCAGCGCCTGCAGCGCATCACCGACCAACATTGCCTGGGCCTCGCCGAATGCGACATGGACCGTGGGCTTGCCCCGCCGGAGAACATCGTCATCCATGCAGGGCAGATCGTCGTGAACGAGCGAATAGGCATGGATCAGCTCGACCGCACACGCGGCTCGATCCAGAATCTCAGGACGCGCGCCCGTCAAGGCCCCGGCCGCATGCACCAGCAAGGGACGGACCCGCTTGCCGCCCCCCAAGACCGCATAGCGCATCGCTTCGTGCAGGCGCTGGGGCGTAACCGACGTCGCAGGCAGATGCGACTCGAGCGCCCGTTCCACCCGGTCGGCACAGTCTCGAGACCAGAGCGAAAACGCCGTTGCACCCGCGTCCTTCATCGCGTTCATGACGACCCACCACCCTCGCCCTCGAAGGGTTTCAGCAACTCCGCCTCGAGAACGCTCACCTGCTGCTGAACCGACGCGAGCAGGCCCCGGCAATGGCCGGCCAGGACTGCACCACGACGATACGCGGCCAGCGAGTCCTCGAGCGACAGCGCGCCCGCCTCCATGGACTGGACAATCCGCTCGAGCTCGGCGACGGCCTGCTCGAACGTCGCCGGCAGCGCAGCGTCCTGATTCGCCGGCTGACCGGCTTGATGTGTATCAATCATCTGACACTCGAAAGTGTTCAATAAACCAGATATTAGCCCCAATTCCGACAAAGGCGAACGGATATTGGGCCGAAATTCAAAACCGGATGGGGGCTGGATTTGCCTTGGCCCCCAATCCGGGTATCCTTCGCCCTTCGTCTGACGACAGGCCGCAGTACGGCCCGTCATCTGTTCAGACTTGGTTCCGTCCTTCGGCTTCGTTCTTCATGGAGGGTCAGGATGTCGGATCTGGGTCGGCGGGAGCATTTTGCACGGGCCAACACGCAGCTCCCGGTTCATGCCTACTTCGACGAAGCGCTTTTCAAGCGCGAGATCGAAACATTGTTTTCAAGAGGTCCCGGCTACGTCGGCCACCAGCTGATGGTACCCGAACCCGGGGACTATTACGCGCTTCCCATGGAGCGGGAGGGGCGGGTGCTCGTCCATTCTCCGGGTGGAATCGAGCTGCTGTCCAACGTCTGCCGGCATCGCCAGTCCATCATGCTGCGTGGGCGGGGTCATGCCGCCAACATCGTCTGCCCGCTGCACCGATGGACCTACGACCTGCAGGGCCACCTGCTTGGTGCACCACACTTTGCCGAGCAGCCCTGTGTTCGGCTCGAATCCACGCCGCTTCAAAACTGGCAGGGGCTGTTGTTCGACGGCAAGCGTGATGTGGCCCGTGACCTGCGCACCCTGACCGGGCGCAGCGATTTCGACTTCTCAGGCTACATGCTGGATCACGTCGAGGTCCACGAATGCCCGTACAACTGGAAGACCTTCATCGAGGTTTATCTGGAGGACTATCACGTCGAACCCTTCCATCCCGGTCTGGGCCACTTCGTGTCCTGCGATGATCTCAGCTGGGAATTCGGCGACTGGTTTTCGGTTCAGACGGTCGGCATCCACCAGGCGCTCAGGCGCCCGGGCACGCCGGTCTACAAACAGTGGCACGAACAGGTCCTGCGCCGTTATGGCGGCGCTCAGCCCCCCCATGGGGCCGTCTGGTTGACCTATTACCCCAACCTGATGGTCGAGTGGTACCCGAATGTCCTGGTGGTCTCGACGCTGATTCCGCGCGGACCTCGACACACAACCAATTACGTCGAGTTCTACTACCCCGAGGAAATCGCTCTGTTCGAGCGGGAATTCGTCGAAGCCGAACGCGCGGCGTATATGGAGACCGCCGTCGAGGATGACGAAATCGCCGAGCGGATGGACGCGGGCCGTCTGGCGCTCTACGAGCGAGGGCGAAGCGAAACGGGTCCGTATCAGAGCCCCATGGAGGATGGCATGCAGCACTTCCATGAGTTCCTGAGGCGCGAACTCGGCCCGATTTAGCCCCCGTTTTCAGCCACGCTCCCGGGCCCAGACTCGTACACCATGGATCACGATCTGTACGCTTTTCGTGCCCGGACAAGGCCTGCCCAGGGAAGACACCCCCCGGCGCGGCTGACGGCCTTTGTTGTGCTTGTTCTGGAACACTGGGACGCGGACCCCCCCGCCGGGCACCGACGCGACCCACGATTCGTCGGTGAATACGGCAGTTTCGATCCTGATTTTCGTAACTGGACCCAGCGCGAATACGGCCTTCGAATTGGTGTGTTCCGGATCCTCGATGCGCTGACGCAGGTGGGGCTGCGCCCGGCTGTGGCCATCAATGCCCGCCTGGTCGAGCGACTGCCCGATCTGATCGATCGGCTCGAGGCGCTTGGCGTCGAATGGATCGCGCACGGGCTCGCGGCCAATCAGATGATGCACGCCGCGATGCCCCTGTCCGAGCAACGCGCACACATCGAAGAGGCGACCCACATACTGGCCCGTCGGATGGGTCGATCGCCCGCGGGCTGGTTGAGTCAGGACTGGGGGACCTCTCCCGAGACCTGGGAACTGCTCGCGCAGGCCGGTTATCAGTACACCCTTGACTGGTGCAACGACGATGCGCCTTTCCCGCTCCAGACGAGTCGGCCCCTGATGGCCGTGCCTTTGTCACCGGAATGGGATGATGTGCAATGCCAATGGCTGCGCAACCTCGAGCCGCGCGCCCATGCTGCGCTGACTGAGCGCGCGCTGGTTCGCCTCCTCGACGAGTGCCGAAACGGTCACGGGCCGGCCTGTTTCGGCCTGGCGCTCCATCCGTGGGTGAGCGGGATGTCCAGTCGCATCGGCGCCTTGCGGAGCCTCTTGTCGCGGATCGCTGCACTGAGCGACGTGAACTGGCAGATGCCGGGCGAGATCGTTGCCGACTGGCCCGCCAGGGGTGCGTCCGACCCTGCAGGGGCGCTGCTCAGCGGCCCCGCCTCCGGGGTCAAGGCATGACGCAGGTCCACGGCCCAGGCGACGTGCCCATGGCGGATCGCATCGCCTGGAGCGCCCTGCCGGATCGCCCCCCCCTGCAGTGGCCCGGGGGCGCTCGAATCGCGCTCTGGGTCGCGCCCAATGTCGAGCACTATGAGTACCGGCCTGCCCTGGTACGCACCCGGGACCCCTGGCCCAGGGTACCCCATCCCGACATCCTGGGCTACGGCCTGCGTGATTACGGCAACCGGGTCGGATTCTGGCGTCTGATGGATCTCTTCGACCGCGTGGCCGTACGTTGCACGGTGTCCTTATCCATGGCGGTCCTCGACATGTATCCAGCGATTGCAGAGGCCATGCTGAAGCGACACTGGGAATTCATGTCGCATGGGCTCTACAACACCCGGTATCACTGGGACTTTTCTGAAGCGGAGGAACGCGACGCGATCGCGGTCTGTCAGGAGATTCATCGCCGTCACACCGGTCGAGGCCTGCCCGGATGGTTCTCACCCGCCGCGTCCAACACCCGCCTGACGCCCGATCTGGTTGCCGAGGCGGGTATCGCCTATCTCTGTGACCTCTACCATGACGACCAGCCCACGCCGGTCAGGGTCCGAGCGGGCGAATTGATCTCGCTTCCGTACAGCATGGAAATCAACGACAGCATCTGCTGGCGCCGAGGGATGGAGGCTGAGGCCTTTGCCCGGAAGATCATTGATGAATTCGAGACCCTCTATGCCGAAGGCGGCCGGGTCATGAATATCGCCGTACACCCCTTCATCACCGGCCAGCCCCATCGGATCGACGCGTTCGAACAGGCCCTGACCCATATCCTGAGCCAGCCGGGGGTCTGGTGCGCGACGGGCCTCGAGATCGTTGAGGCCTACCGTGCACAGACGCCCCCGAGCGCTAGCGCAGCTTGAGCCCGGTCGATCGGACCAGTTCGGCCCACATCCTGATTTCGCGGTTGAGCAAGGCACCGGTACTCGACGGCGTCGACCCCGTGACCGGTTCAACGGATGCCTGGCGCATTTCCTGGAGGTAAGCGACATCGGTCAGCGCCTTCGACACGGCACCGGCCAGGGTGTTGATCACTGCGGATGGGGTCGCCGCCGGTGCGAGCACGGCGAATGTGCTGCCCGAGATCAGACCGGGCATCCCCGACTCGGCCGCGGTTGGGATGTCGGGCGCGTAAGAAACCCGCCGCTCTGAAGTAATCGCCAGGACCCGAAGTTTGCCCGCCTTGTGGTGAGGATAGACGCTTCCAAGTCCGCCGATCACGGCCGCCACATGCCCCGCCAGCACGTCATTGACGGCCGGCGCCGCACCCTTGTAGGCCACATGCGTCAAGCCCAGCTGCCCTGCCCGCGCATTGAGCAATTCGCCCGTCAGGTGCGTGATGTTGCCCGCGCCTGAGCTGGCAAAGGCATACTTCCCGGGCTGCGATCGCACCAGTGCAATGAACTCGGCCAGGTTTCGCGCCGGAATCGACGGATGCACTGCGATCGCGATCTGCTCCTCGCCCACCAGCGCGACGGGCGCCAGATCCTTGACCGGATCGTAGGGCAGGTTAGGCATCGTCACCGGGGTGGTCCCATAGGCCCCGGATCCCCCGAAATAAAGCGTGTAGCCATCCGGCGCGGCGCGCGCGACCTCGGCCACCGCGATCGTTGTTGCGGCACCGGGCTTGTTGTCCACCACAACGCTCTGGCCGAGAATCGGCGAGAGCCGGGCCGCGAGTCGACGCGCCTGAATGTCGGTCGGACCGCCCGGCGCAAAGCCCACCACGATCCGTACGCTTCGGGAGGGATAGCGATCCTGCGCAAGCAAGGACCCGGGCAGAGCGGCGACCACGGCCGCGCCCGAGAGCAGGCGACGGCGACCCACGTTGAAATCGTTTGGCAGGGACATCTCGAGGCGCTCCTTGGACAATCAATCGAGCATAGAGGTCACGCAATCTGGCTGTCAACCGCCGCCGCGCGATCCGCCGACCGGACCCATTCAGACCGGAGGCGGACTGCCGGACATCGCCATCGAGCCTGGAGGGTGGTGCGTGTGCCAGTGCCGGGCGATATCGATCCGTCGACAGATCCAGACGCCGGGGCGCGAAGCGACATAGTCCAGAAAACGGGCCAGCGCTCGGGCCCGCCCCGGCCGGCCCGAGATCCGGGCATGCAGCCCCACCGACATCATGCGCGGGCTGTCTGCACCCTCGTCGTAGAGCTGATCAAAACTGTCCTTCAGGTAAGTCAAGAAATCATCTCCAGTCACAAAGCCTGCGGGCGCCGCGTACTTCCCGTCGTTGACGTCCATCGTGTAGGGAACGACCAGGTGCGCGCGCCCACCGACCTCGACCCAGTAGGGGATTTCGTCGTTGTAGGCGTCGGAGTCGTACAGAAAGCCTCCCTCCTCAACGAGCAGGCGACGGGTATTCTCCCCGGCCCCATAGCGGCAATACCAGCCCATCGGCCGCTCACCCGTCAGCGCTCGAATCGACGCCACGGCCCGGGCGATCTGCTCGCGCTCGTCGGCTTCGGAAAGTCTGAAGGGCTCGATCCAGAGCCAACCGTGACAGCACAGGTCATGCCCCGCCCGGAGCGCGGCCTGTGCGACCGCAGGGTTACGCTCCAGCGCCTGGGCCGCGGCAAAGAGCGTCAAGGGCAGCCCCCGTTCGGCAAACAGCCTCAGGATCCGCCAGACCCCCACCCGGCTGCCAAACTCGTACATGGACTCGAACGCCAGATCGCGAACCCCCGCAGGCACGCGTCCCCCCGGAACTTCCGCGAGGCCCGACTCGCTGGACGGATCACCATCGAGGACACTTCGCTCAGCACCCTCTTCGACATTGAGGGCAAACTGCAGGGCCAGCCTCGCGCCCCCCGGCCACACAGGATCCGGCGGCTGGGCACCATAACCGATGAAATCGCGCATCGCGATCGTCCTTCCAGAGTCCCGAGGGACAGCATCCGAAATATCGCTATAGTTGCACATCCCCATCAGACCGCTTGTACAACAAAGAATGTCAACCATGATTGCCTGTACGACCCTGATCGACGTCCAGTCCTTGGCCACCCATCTCGATGATTGCGTGGTCGTTGACTGTCGCAACGATCTCTTTGATCGAAGCCGCGGACGCTTGCTCTACGAAGAGGCCCACATCCCGGGTGCGGCCTTCCTGTCCAACGATGACGATCTGGCATCGCCCAAAGGCGACGGCCGGCGAGGCCGCCATCCCTTGCCAGACCGGGACACGTTGCGGGCAAAGCTCGAGACGCTCGGTTTGTCGAGCGGTCGGCAGCTGGTCATCTATGACGCCGACAACGGCAGTTTTGCTGCCCGCCTCTGGTGGCTGGCCCGCTGGCTGGGTCATTCCGAGGTCGCCGTACTGGACGGCGGCTTTCGCGCCTGGGTTGCGGCTGGCTTTCCGGTGGAACCGGGCGCTGGTCGGTCAAATCGCACCGCGGGCTCGCTGAGCCATCGCGCACCCATCGGCGAGCCGGTGACCGTTGACGAAGTCGTGGCCGCGCTCGGGCAGCGCTCGATGCTGGTGATCGATGCGCGCGCTGGCGAGCGCTTTCGCGGGGAGGTTGAGCCCCTTGATCCGGTCGCGGGACACATTCCGGGTGCAACCAACCGGCCCTTTGTCCAGAACGTTCGACCCGATGGTCGCTTCAAGCCGGCCGAAGTCCTGCGCGCTGAATTCGAATCGATCCTGGCGGGGCGTACACCGGCCTCGGTCGTACACCAGTGTGGCTCCGGGGTCACCGCGTGTCAGCAGATGCTGGCCATGGAATACGCGGGCCTGAGCGGCTCCAGGCTCTATGCGGGATCCTGGAGCGAGTGGTGCCAGGACCCCGCCCGCCCGGTTGCAACGGGCCACTGAGCGCCGCCCAACTGAACGCGGATCAGGCGCGATCGAGCAACGCGGCCACAGCGGGAAGCGTCTTGCCCTCGAGAAACTCAAGAAAGGCTCCGCCGCCCGTAGAGATGTAGCTGATTCGGTCCGCCACACCGAAACGCGCGATTGCGGCGAGCGTATCGCCGCCTCCTGCGATCGAGAAGGCGGACGAATCGGCAATCGCACGGGCCAGCGTTTCTGTGCCTGCCGAAAAGGCCTCGAATTCGAACACGCCCACCGGACCATTCCAGACGATGGTCCCGGCCTGTGCGATCTGGGCAGCGAGGATCGCAGAGGTGCGCGGACCGATATCGAGAATCATCTGGTCGGCTTGCACGGCCGTCGCATCGACCACCTGGGCCGGTGCATCGGCCGCAAAGCGGGTCGAACAGACGACATCCACGGGAATCGGTACCTGGGCGCCCCGCGCCGCCATCAGATCGATGATCGCCTTGGCTTCATCGACCAGGTCGCGCTCGGCCAGCGATTGCCCGATCGGCAAGCCCGCGGCCAGCATGAAGGTGTTGGCGATACCGCCCCCGACAATCAGTTGATCCACCTTGGCCGCGAGGCTTCGCAGAATCGTGAGCTTGGTCGACACCTTGGACCCCGCCACGATCGCCACGAGCGGGCGACGGGGCGCACCCAGCGCCTTGGACAGCGCATCGAGTTCGGCCGCCAGGAGGGGGCCGGCACACGCAATCGCCGCGTGGCGCGCCATGCCGTGGGTGGTTGCCTCGGCCCGATGGGCGGTACCGAACGCATCGTTCACGTAGACATCGCACAGCGCGGCCATCTTCCGGGCGAGCCCATCGTCGTTTTTCTTTTCTCCGCGGTTGCAGCGACAGTTCTCGAGCATGACCAACTGACCCGGTGCGACCTCGAAGCGCCCGTCCACCCAGTCACGAATCACGGGAACCTCCCGGCCCAGTAATTCACCCAGCCGGACAGCCACCGGCGCAAGGGAGTCCGCAGCGGTCCACTCGCCTTCCGTCGGACGCCCCAGATGAGACGTGACCATGACCGCCGCCCCGCGCTCCAGACAATGTCGGATTGCCGGGAGCGACGCACGGATGCGCGTGTCGTCGGTGATCACCAGCGCATCATCCTGGGGCACATTGAGATCGGCCCGGATGAATACACGCCGGCCCGCGATGTCGAGATCTGTGAGTCGCTTGAACTGCATCGCCCTGCCTTTAACGGGCGTTAACAAGCGCAACGGTGGTATCGAGCATCCGGTTGGAGAAGCCCCACTCGTTGTCGTACCAGCTGCTGACCTTGACCAGGCGACCGGAGACCTTGGTCAACGATGCATCGAAATTGCTTGAAGCCGGGTTGTGATTGAAGTCGACCGAAACCAGGGGTTCGTTGTTGTAGGCAAGGATTCCTTTCAGCGGACCGTCGGCTGCGGCTTTCATGATGGCGTTGATCTCTTCGACCGTTGTGTCACGCGCCGCAATGAAAGAGAGGTCGACGATCGACACATTGATGGTCGGCACGCGGATCGCATACCCATCCAGGCGACCGTCGAGTTCTGGAAGCACAAGACCCACAGCCGCTGCGGCACCCGTCTTGGTCGGAATCATGGACATGGTCGCCGAACGGGCCCGCCGCAGATCCTCGTGGTAGACATCGGTCAGGACCTGATCGTTGGTGTAGGCATGCACCGTAGTCATCAGGCCGTTGACCACGCCGAGGGTATCGTGAAGCGGTTTCACCAGGGGCGCGAGGCAATTGGTTGTGCAGGAGGCGTTGGAGATCACGGTGTCCGAGGGCTTCAGCACCTGATGGTTGACGCCATAGACGACGGTCGCATCGACATCCTTGCCTCCCGGTGCCGAAATCACCACCTTGCGGGCCCCGCCCTTCAGGTGCAGACCGGCCTTGTCCTTACTTGTGAAGAATCCGGTGCACTCGAGCACGACGTCCACACCGAGATCGCCCCAGGGCAGCGCCGCGGGATTACGGTCGGCCAACACCCGAATACGATCGCCGTTGACGACGATCGAATCGCCATCGACTTCGACCGTCCCAGGAAACCGCCCATGAGCGGTATCAAAACGGGTCAGGTGGGCGTTGGTCTTCGAATCGCCCAGGTCATTGATTGCGACAATCTCGATCGGGTGCTTCTTGCCTCCTTCGTAGTGGGCGCGAAGGATGTTGCGGCCGATCCGGCCATAGCCGTTGATGGCAACGCGAATGGTCATGAAAGAGCTCCTTGAATGAAATCTGAAAGCGTTTCAGCGCAGGCCGCGGCGGCGCAAAACCTCGAGCACGGTATCGACCACGTTGTCGACCGTAAAACCGAAGTGCCGGTTGAGGGCGGCGGCAGGCGCAGACTCGCCGAACCGGTCCAGTCCAACCACCGCATCGACCTGGTATTTCCACCAGAAATCGGTCACCCCGGCCTCGACTGCGACTCGGGGCACGCCCTCGGGCAGTACCTGAGCGCGATACTCGGTGGACTGTCGATCGAAAACGGTCGTGGACGGCAAGGAAACGACCCGAACCGCAATGCCTTGCTCGGCCAGACGGTCGCGGGCCTCGAGCACCAGGCCGAGTTCAGAACCGGTGGCGATCAATACGGCGCGCGCCTCCGCTGCATCACGAAGTACATAGCCCCCCCGCGCGATGGCGTCGATCTGACCCGTCGAACGCGTGACAAAGGGCAAGGCCTGTCTGGAAAACAGCAAGGCGCTGGGCCGGTCGGCGCTCGCAAGCGCTTCGCCCCAGCAGACGACCGATTCAACGGTATCGGCCGGCCGCCACACGTCGAGCCGGGGAATCAGACGAAGACTGGCCGCGTGCTCGACCGGCTGATGGGTGGGCCCGTCCTCGCCCAATCCAATCGAATCGTGGGTGAAAACGAAGATGGAGCGGATCCGCATCAGGGCGGCCATGCGGATTGCATTCCGGGAATAATCGGAGAAGGTCAGGAAGGTTCCGCCGTAGGGAATGAAGCCCCCATGAAGGGCCAACCCATTCATGATCGCGCTCATGCCGAACTCGCGAACACCATAATTGATGTGTCGGCCCGGTACGGTGCCGGCGGGGGCATCGCCGCGGAACGCACCACAGCCAGCGAAGTCGGTGAGGTTACTGCCGGTGAGATCAGCCGATCCCCCGAGCAGTTCGGGCATCGCGGGACCGAAATGGTTGAGCGCGTTCTGTGAGGCCTTGCGGCTCGCGATCGATTCCGCCCGGGCGACGGCCTCGGCAAGGGCTGCGTCATAGGCCTGGTCGTAATCCTGGGCGAGTTCGCCGCGCATCCTGCGCTCGAACTCGGCAGCGAGTTCAGGGTGACGTTCGCGGTACTGCGCAAGGATCGACGCCCACTGGGCCTGGGCGTGCTGACCCGACGCACGCGCATCCCACGCTGCGCGGATTGGACCGGGGATCTCAAAGGGTGCGTGCGGCCAATCGATCGCAGCGCGGGTGGCGGCGATCTCGGCGGCCCCCAGGGGTTCGCCGTGCGCCTTGGCCGTATTGGCCCGCGCGGGCGAGCCCTGTCCGATCACCGTTCGGCATTGGATCAAGGTCGGTGCAAACCGCCCGTCGCGACCCGTGCGAGCCCATTCGCGGGCCTGGGCAATCGCGGCGCGTACCGCCTCGACATCATGGCCATCGACTGCTTCGATCACGTGCCAGCCATACGCGCGGAACCGGGCGACCGAATCGTCACCGAACCACGGTGCGACCTGACCATCAATCGATATGCCATTGTCGTCATAGAACACGACCAGCCTGGACAACTGCCAGGTGGCCGCCAGCGAACAGGCCTCGTGAGAGATGCCTTCCATCAGGCAGCCATCGCCGGCGAACACCCAGGTCATGTGGTCAACGAGGTTCAGCCCGTCCTGGTTGAACCGCGCGGCCAGCAAGCGCTCGGCCAGCGCCATCCCGACCGCGTTGGCCAGTCCCTGACCCAGGGGGCCCGTC
>JBDLRB010000099.1:0-6313 GCA_039800205.1 Pseudomonadota bacterium
CGACACGACGCGCAGAAATGGGGATGGCTTCACCGGTCTTGGGATTGCGACCCGGGCGCTGCGGCTTGTCACGCAGCTGAAAGTTGCCGAAGCCGGACAACTTGACCGAACGCCCGGAGACCAGCGCTGCCCGAATCTCGTCGAAAAAGGCCTCGACCATATCCTTTGCCTCACGCTTGTTGAGACCAACCCGCTCGAACAGCGTTTCAGCCATCTCGGCCTTGGTGAGCGTGAATTCGGGTTCAAGACCTGCCGAGCGCGCGGCAGGCCGATCCACGGAGCGGTCCTGATCATCGGAGGAGAGGGTCGAGTTCATCGGCGGTGAGATCGGCATCGGGTTGGCTCAGGCGGCGCTTCGCAGTCGCGCACCGATGCTGCGACCCAGCGAATCCACAATGAACTGGATGGCTGACTGCACTTCAGCATCGCTCAGTGTCCGTTCAGTATCTTGCAGCCGGACCCGGAACGCAAGACTTTTCTCCTTATTTTCCAGACCCTTACCACGATAGACATCGAACAGGTCGACCTGCTTGACGAGAGGGGTTGCGGCGCACGCCGCCCGAATTTGCGCAAGAACATGCGCCGCATCGATTTCAACAGGAACCACCAGCGCGATGTCACGATAGACCGCTGGGAAGCGGGACAGCTCGGTGTGCCGAGGCAGCTCGCGATCCAGCAGGGCAGACAGCTCGAGCTCAAAGACCATCACGGGCAGGGCCAGATCGAGACTCTGCTGGACAGCCGGGTGAATTTCGCCAATCCAGCCGATCGGGGTGCCGCGTGCATCGAGTACCCGCGCACTTCGGCCCGGATGCAGCGCGGGATGCTCATCGGTCTGGAAAGACAAATCCTCAGCACCCGGCAGGGACTGCAAATCACCCTTCAAGTCGAAAAAATCGACGCCTCGTGTGGGACTCCCCCACTGCTCGGGCCAGGCGGACCCCGACGCCAGCGCCGCAATCCGCCAGGGTTGCGCAATACCGGGCACCTGTACGGGACCCGCCTCGATGGACGAGTCGGCACGAAAGACCCGACCGAGCTCAAAGAGCCGCACCCGCGAGGCCTTGCGGCGAAGGTTGGTGCACAGACAATCGAGAAGGCCGCCCCAAAGTGTCGTGCGCATGACGTCCATCTGGGCCGCGATCGGGTTCAGCAAGGCAAGGGCCGGCTGCGTCGACAGGCGTTGATCGAGTTGGCCCTCGACGAAACTGTAGGTGATGACCTCCTGATAGTCACGTGCCGCAAGCGCGCGCCGAATCTCGATCGGCGCTCGCACACCCTCAGGCTGAGGACGCATCGGTGACGGGGCCAGCGGCGGGCGCATCGGCAAGCGGTCAAAGCCCCAGGTCCGCGCCACCTCTTCGATCAGGTCTTCCTCGATCCGGAGGTCAAAGCGCCACGGCGGCGAGACGACCACGATGGCATCGCCTTCGCGTTGAGGCGCGAGCCCTAAGCGGTCGAGTGCTGCGAGCATCTCGGCATCTTCGATCGGCGCGCCGATGATGCGCCGGGCCCGATCCAGCCGCATTCGCACGGGCGGACGCTCGGGCAGGCGGAGCGTCTGGTCATCCACCGGGCCCGCGTGCCCGCCACAGATCTCAAGGATCAGTCGGCTGAGATACTCGATGTGATCGACGGTGCTGGATGGGTCGACACCGCGCTCGAACCGGGCGCCGGCTTCGGTCGAAAAATTGTACCGGCGCGCGCGTCCTGCGATGGCTGCCGGCCACCAGAAGGCGGCCTCAAGATAAATATCGGTGGTGTCGTCCGATACCGCGGTGGATTGTCCGCCCATGACGCCCGCGAGACTCTCGACCTGTACCGAATCCGCGATCACGCCGACATCGGGCGCGAGCGACACCGTCTGACCATTCAGCAATTCCAGGCGCTCGCCTTCGCGCGCCCACCGAACGACCAGTTCACCGTGAATCTTGGCCAGGTCGAACACGTGCGACGGACGGCCCAGCTCGAGCATCACGTAGTTGGAAATATCCACCAGCGCCGAAATACTGCGCTGGCCCGCTCGCTCGAGACGGCGCTTCATCCAGTCGGGCGTCGCTGCCCGCGCATTGACCCTGCGAATGATGCGACCCGAAAAGCGGCCGCACAGATCAGGGGCGTCCACACGGACCGGCAAGCGATCGTTGAGTGAGACAAGGACCGGGTCGAAGCGAAGCGGCTTGAGCGGCACGTCGGCCAGAGCGGCCAACTCGCGCGCAATCCCATAGACGCTCATGCAATGGGCGAGATTGGGCGTGAGCTTGAAGAGCAAGACCGATTCGTCCAGCTGAAGGTAATCGCGCAAGGATGTTCCCACCGGCGCGTCGTCCGGCAGCAGCATCAGTCCGCCGTGGTCATCCGACAGCCCCAGCTCGCGGGACGAACACAACATTCCAGCGCTCTCCACACCGCGCATTCGGGCCGCGCGGATGCTCATCCCACCCGGGAGTACGGCTCCGGGCAGCGCACAGGGCACCCGGATTCCCGCTGCGGCGTTGGGCGCGCCACATACGATCGTCGCCACGCCTTCGCCCGTATCAACCTCGCACACACGGAGCTTGTCGGCATTGGGATGCGGCGCGACCGCACGCACCTCGGCCACGACCACACGCTCAAACGGCGGCGCAGCCGGAAGGCTTTCCTCCAGCTCAAGGCCAGCCATGGTGAGGCGCTCGCCGATTTGTTCAGCGCTCCAGTCGGTGGCCACGTACTGGCGCAACCATTGCTCGGGCACTCGCATCGCGTCAACCCTCGTGAATCAGTCAGCGATCGAACTGCTGCAGAAAGCGCAGATCGTTCTCGTAGAAAAGGCGCAGATCGCCCACGCCGTAGCGCAACATCGCCAGGCGCTCGATCCCCGACCCAAACGCAAACCCGATGTAGCGCTCGGGATCGAGCCCGAAGTTGCGGACGACGTCGGGATGAACCTGGCCCGAACCGCTGACCTCGAGCCAGCGCCCCGCCAGCGGGCCATCCGGAAAGCGGATATCGATCTCGGCGGACGGCTCGGTAAACGGAAAATAAGAGGGCCTGAAGCGCACATCCAGGCGATCGCTCTCGAAAAAACGCCTGAGAAAATCGGTGTAGACGCTTTTCAGATCGGCGAAGCTCACCTGCTCATCGATCCAGAGCCCCTCGAATTGATGAAACATCGGTGAGTGAGTGGCATCACTGTCCACCCGATAGGTCTTGCCGGGCGCGATGACGCGGATCGGTGGCTCGTGCATGCGCGCGTAGCGAACCTGCACCGGACTGGTGTGCGTCCGCAAGAGCAGCCCGCCTTCGACGTAGAAGGTGTCATGCATGGACCGAGCGGGATGGTTCTCGGGCGTATTGAGTGCCGTGAAGTTGTAGAAATCCTCTTCGATTTCGGGACCATCGGCGACATCGAAACCGATTGAGCGAAAGATTGCTTCGATGCGCGAAATGGTGATCGTGAGCGGATGCAAGCCACCCCGCCCCGGACCGCGTCCGGGCAGAGTGACGTCGATCGCTTCCTCGCGCAAGCGCGCCTCAAGCGCGAGGCGCTCAAGCGCGGCCTCGCGGTCACTGATCAGCGCCTCGACGGCCTGCTTGACTTCGTTGAGTTCCCGACCCGCCACCGAACGCTGCTCAGGCGCCAGCCGACCCAAGGCCTTCATGCGCGCCGTGAGAACGCCCTCCCGACCCAGGTACCGGGCCTTGGCATTGGCCAGTTGCGGCGCATCTTCTGCAGCGGCGACAGCCTGACGCGCCGCATCAAGCAACTCGCTCAGCGACATCTCTTCCATTGCTCAATCCGTGGGGGGAGACCAACCCGGAACAACGGGGCCCTGGGGCCCCGTCGTCCTCACAACTGCTCGTATCGGAGCAGCACTCGAACCCGGGCGAACCAGAAATCGCCCGGGACCGGCTCAAGCAGCCAAGGTCGCCTTGACCCGCTCGACGATCGCCGCAAAGGACGGCTTGTCGTTGACCGCCAGCTCGGCGAGGACCTTGCGATCGAGCGCAATCGACGCACGATGCAGGCCGTTGATGAAGCGGCTGTAGCTCAAACCGTGCTCGCGGGTTGCCGCGTTGATCCGGGTGATCCAGAGCGCGCGGAACACGCGCTTCTTGGTGCGACGATCACGGTAGGCATACTGCCCTGCACGCATCACCGCCTGCTTGGCGATGCGATACACATTACCGCGACGACCGCGGTAACCCTTGGCCAGCGCAAGAACCTTCTTGTGACGGGCGCGCGCCGTTACTCCACGTTTGACTCGGGGCATCGCGCTCTCCTTATGCGTAGGGCAGCATGGCTTTTACGGACGCCATGTTCGTGCTGTGCACGCCCTCGGTTCCGCGAAGCTGCCGCTTGGTCTTGGTGGTTTTCTTGGTCAGGATGTGGCGCTTGAACGCCTGGCCGCGCTTGACGCTGCCCGAACCCCGAACCCGGAAGCGCTTGGCTGCGCTCTTTTTGGTCTTCATTTTTGGCATGGTCTGCCTTTCCTTCTATGACCGGGCAAGGTGTCCGACAACCGCGTCGGAGCTTATTGAACCCGCCTGGCTGGTCCGCGCAAGGGCCCTGCGGACCCCTGCTCGAATTCTGATGTCTTACTTCTTGCGCTTGGGCGCAATCACCATGATCATCTGCCGCCCCTCGAGCTTGGGCATCTGCTCAACCATCGCCGTTTCCTCAAGCTCGGTCCGAATCCGCTCGAGCAAGCGGACACCGAACTCCTGGTGCGCCATTTCCCGACCTCGGAACCTCAACGTCACCTTGACCTTGTCGCCGTCTTCGAGGAAGCGATTGACGTTACGCATCTTGACCTGATAGTCGCCCTCATCCGTACCGGGCCGGAACTTGACTTCCTTGACCTGGATGATCTTCTGCTTCAGGCGGGCATCGTGCGCGCGCTTCTGCTCCTGGTACTTGAACTTGCCGTAATCCATGAGGCGGCACACAGGCGGTGTCGCCGTCGGCGCAATTTCGACCAGATCCACGTCGGCTTCTTCGGCCAGACGCAGCGCCTCGCGGATGTGAACGATACCGAGGGGTTCGTTGTCCGGCCCGATCAGCCGGATCTCGGGAACATTGATTTCGCCATTAATACGATGCGCGCGTTGTTCTGCGACGGGGGGGGAACGGGTAACGATATCGGTGTCCTCCAGATCTCAAAAAAGAATAGAGCCGTGCGTTCTTGCGCTGATCGGATGATGAGGCCCGAGGAAACCGGACCCCGAAACCGATCATTGCGGCTGGGCTCGCTTGCTCGACACGTCAGCGGCCAGGCGCTCTGCAAAGGCCTGGACTGTCATCACACCGAGATCGACCCCACCGCGCGCACGCACGGCCACCGTACCAGCCTGTCGCTCCTTTTCACCCGCGACAAGCAGATAAGGGAGCTTTTGCAGACTGTTTTCGCGGATTTTATAGTTGATCTTTTCGTTGCGCAAATCAGCCTCAACCCTAAACCCTTGTTTTTTCAACGCTTGAACAACACTTGAGGCGTACTCGCGTTGCCCATCGGTGATGCTGAGCACCATCGCCTGCACCGGTGCAAGCCATATCGGCATCGCACCCGCATGGTTTTCGATCAAAATCCCGATAAAGCGCTCGAGTGAACCGACGATCGCCCGGTGCAGCATGACGGGGTGCCTGCGCGCATTATCTTCGGCCACATATTCGGCGCCCAGACGCTGCGGCATATTGAAATCGACCTGCATGGTGCCGCATTGCCACGGTCGACCCAGCGCGTCCTTGAGCGTGTACTCGATCTTCGGGCCGTAGAACGCACCGTCGCCCTCGGCGATCTGAAATTCGACGCCCGACCGCCGCAGGCTTTCCATGAGCGCATGCTCAGCCCGATCCCACAGCGCATCATCGCCGACGCGCTTGGCGGGTCGGGTTGCGACCTTGTACAGGATGTCCTCAAAGCCGAAATCGCGGTAAACACGATGCAGGAGTTCGGTGTAAGCCACGCACTCATCCAGGATCTGGTCTTCGGTACAGAAAATATGACCATCATCCTGAACGAAGCCGCGAACCCGCATGATGCCGTGCAGTGCGCCCGAAGGCTCGTTGCGATGGCAGGCGCCAAATTCGCCGTAGCGAAGCGGCAGATCACGATAGCTGCGCAGGGCCGAGTTGTACACCTGGACATGACCCGGACAATTCATGGGTTTGACGGCATAGTCCCGGTTTTCGGACGCCGTCGTGAACATGTTGTCCTTGTAGTTTTCCCAGTGCCCCGAGCGCTCCCAGAGTGAGCGATCGAGGATTTGCGGACAACGGATCTCCTGATAGCCGTGATCCTGATAGACCTTCCTCATGTACTGCTCGACCTGC
>JBDLRB010000100.1:0-24563 GCA_039800205.1 Pseudomonadota bacterium
CACCTTTGGCTACAAGATGGCGAGCATCCTTGCGGGGATCGAGCGTCACCGGCAGCGGCTCGAGCAACTCAAGCCCCGTGTCCTGATGGGTGAGTTCGGCGGCGCCTCAGGCACGCTGTCCTCGCTCGAGACGGGCGCAATGGAAACCCAGGCCGCGCTCATGGAGGAGCTCGGCCTGGCACAACCGCTGATTTCCTGGCACACCGTGCGCGACACGGTGGCCGAGGTCGGTGCCTTTCTGGGTCTGGTGGGCGGTTCACTCGGCAAGATTGCGATGGACGTGAAGTTGCTCATGCAGACTGAGGTTGCCGAAGTGTTCGAACCCTTTGCGCCGGGGCGCGGCTCGTCCTCCACCATGCCGCAGAAGCGCAATCCGATCTCTTGCCTCTACATACACGCGAATATTTCAGTCGCGCGCCAGCACGCCGCTGCCTTGATGGACGCCATGGTGGCTGATCACGAACGCTCCACGGGTCCCTGGGAAATCGAGTGGGTGTCAGTGCCCGAGATCTTCTGCCTGATTTCAGGGGCGCTCAAGCAGACGAAGTTCGTGCTGCAGGGGCTTGAGGTCGACGCCGAGCGTATGCGCGCCAATATGGACATGACCCATGGCCTGGTGATGTCCGAGGCGGTGATGATGGGTCTGGGCCCGTATCTGGGTCGCGAGTACGCGCACGATCTGGTCTATGACCTCTGCCGTCAGGCCCTGCGGGAGAACCGACCCTTGATCGACATCCTCGAGGCTCATCCTGAGATCAACCGACATGTTGACCGCGCGCAACTCGAGCATCTGTGCAACCCGGTTCACCACGTCGGCCAGGCCGGTGTAATGGTTGACCGAGTGTTGGCCGCCCGATCGGCCGCACGCTGATCCGAAGGCGAGCGCGTTACTGTTTGACCTGCTGATCGATCCAGGGCTTGGCATCGATCAGTGCATGGACAAATGTGTCCCGGTGATCCGCGTCAGCGCCGGCGCTGAGCGCCTGCCCGTTCTGTTTGCCCAGGGTCTGCTGATAATCCACGGCCAGCCGAGCGATGAAGTCGGGGACGGCCTCATCGCGGCCGCCGTAATACGCGCGCAGCGGCGTTCGGCTCAGCCAGCGGTAAGACGCCGATTGATCCAGGATGCCGACGAAGGGCCCTTGTCCCTGGACCATCTGCGCGATGAAGGCAGGACGCAGGACCCGATTGGGATCGATCGGGATACGGCTCATGTACTCACCAAAGCCGATCTTGAATTCGTAGAAGGCCCGCGCGGTGGGGAAAAATTCGGGACGCAAGGCTTCTGTGGCCAAGCCCGGCAACTGTCGGTAATGCTCAAGCGCAAACAGCATGTTTGAAAGCGCCGCGGCCCGAAACACGGCCTCGATGGGCCGGGGGTTGGTGATCCCGCGCACGATGAATAGGCCCAGGTCGACCGCGCCGGCCGCAGTGACCGACGCAGCCACGGGGATGCCCTCCCGCTCGAGTTTACGCAGAATGATCATGTTGCTGTAGCCGCCTTGCGACCAGCCAAGGGTCGCGAGGGCTGAAGCCTTGCGGCCTTGCTGCTCGAGAAAGCTTAATGCCGCTGCATAGAGGTCGAAGCTTGCCTGCTCGATGCTTTGCATCACGAAATAGGAATTCGGCAGGTCGGATTCACCCAGGCCCAGATAGTCGGTTGCGATCATAGCGTAGCCTTGACTCGCAAACTGGGCGAGCACGAGCCGTGTCTCCATCGATTGGTCCGGGCGGGACGGGACGCTGTCCTTCTCGAAGACGGTGCCATGCTGGTAAGAGAGCAGCGGCAGCGTCGGCCCCGCGCCGACCGGGAGGGCGATCAGACCCGATGCGCTGACCGATCGGTTACCGAGTTCGGGGACGACCGTCAGATAGCGGATACGGTAGAGATCGACTTCGTGTCGCGGCTCTGCCAACCGTCCCTTGAATCGATCGAAGCCGGCGGACGATCCGGTCAGGAACTGACGCAGTTCAGCATTGACGATTGCGTTCAGTCTGGCCCGGTCGTAGCGGCCGATGGGTTCGGCGCTGAAGACCTTGGGTGAAACACGAAGTTCTGCCGCCTGTAGCCAGGAGGTCGGTCCAGGCCCAGCCGCAAGCCAGAGGATCAGGGCAACGAGGAAGGTTTTCACGCAGGACCTCAATTCGTTAAGCAAGGATGGGTTGACGGGTCATCCGTCCGCTCGGTATCAGGGATGGTGGTTCGATCCTAACCGAGTCGCCGCCCTGAGCCGATCGGCCCTCGCACGCATGCCTGTTGCGTGATCCTCGCACTTGACTCTTTCGACAAAACAATATCCAATATGTGTTCAATACACACACTTCGTCCACATTATGCGCACAAACATCGATATTGATGATGATTTGCTCGCTGCGGCCCTCGCGGCGGGGCCGTTCAAGACCAAGAAAGACGCGGTCGAGGCTGGCCTTCGCTTGCTCGCGCGCCAGGCGCACTATCGCGAGATCCTCAAGTGGCGCGGACTCCTCAAGTGGGAGGGCGATGACAGCGTTGATTGGCAGGCACCCACCACAGGGGCGCAGGTGGGCCTGGCCGTTCATGAACCGGAGCCTCGACGTGCTGGTGGTTGACACAAGCGTCTGGATCGATTTTTTCAGCGGGCGCGACCACCGTGCAAGCTCCGAGCTTGCAGAATTGCTCCAGGCGGGCGAGGTCACGCTGGTCGTACCGGACCTGATTCTCTTCGAGGTGCTCCGGGGTTTTCGCTTCCAGCGCGACTATCGGCAGGCCCGATCACTGCTCGGCGGCCTCTCGGTCGAATCGACCGGCGGTGCAGTCATTGCCGAGCTTGCTGCAGAGCACTACCGGGGACTTCGTCAGGCGGGGTTTACCGTACGCAGTCCCATCGATGTGATCGTCGCTGCCTTCTGCATCGAACGTGGCTACACCTTGATGCACGGCGATCGGGATTTCGCAGCCTTCGAGCGCATGCGGGGTTTACGTTGCTGGGCACCGGACTGAGAGCCCGGACGTCTTGCTTTAACTTATTGGCCGCTCGGCAGCCAGTGGTCGAGCGAGCGGGCGTAGTCGCTGAAATCCTCAAGACGGTCGTTTACGATGCTGAACACGACCTCCCAATTGATGGCCTCATCGTTGTGAACGGCGATAGTTCGAAAGCCCACGGCCTTTCGCATCCGCTTCGCTGGATCGGGTCCGATGACCCCATCGGCGGCCAACAGGTCAAAGACGTCTCCCATCGTCGAAGGGGCGGGCCGATCCAGACCGGACAGGATGTGGGAAGCGAGGTCGACCAGATCGACGGGGCGGCCCAAGGCTGAGGCCAGGGCGTCGATCAGTTCGATACGTTGTTTGGCGCTGAGGGGCTTCTCTGCAAGGCCCGCAAGGTCCAGATCACTGTCGGGCCGGGGCTGTCCTCGCGCGATTGAGCCAAACGCGACCGCGAATCGGACAATATCAAAGGCTTCGAGGCCCTGGCGAATTTGGACCAGGTCGGACGGCTTTTCTTCGATGTTCGGGGGCTCGCTGGTGCACATACGGTAGGCGTAGGGGAGACGGTCGGCCTGGTCATGATGGTCGTCCCTGGGCGTTGCCTCAACCGGTGTGTCTCAGGTGATCAAGCCCGTTGTTCGCATCAACGCACCCGCGCCACCCTGAAGCCCACTGTGAAGAGGGGTTGATCGCCCGCAAACCCCCAGCGCAATGCCGGATGAGTCAGGATCGGGGCGTCCATCCACCCACCGCCACGGATGACTGGGCGTGAACAGTCCAGGAGGTTGGCCGAGCCGTCCAAATTCGACCCGTCCACGGCCGATTCATCCATGCATCCGGCCAGCCACTCAAAGACGTTCCCGATCATGTCGTACACGCCAAATGCGTTGGGGCGAAATCGCCCGACCGGCGCGGTGTTCCGGTAGCCGTCGTCGCATTCGGCGCGCCATAGTTGGTCGCCTCCAGATAGTGCGCTGACTGCCGAGCGATCGAGCACATTGCCGAACAGGCAGAACGAGGATGTCTCGTCGCCGATCACTGTCCGTATCGCTGCAGAGCCTGCCCTCGCTGCGTATTCCCACTGCGCTTCGCTGAGTAGCTGATAGGCGTGGCCCGTCTGAGCCGATAGCCACGCGACATAGTCCTGGGCATCCCGCCAGCCGACGCAGGTCACCGGATGCGAGTCATCCTGAGGAAAGCCCGGGTTTTGCCAAGAACGGGAAGCATCGCTGGTCCAGTCGCCGTCGGCCCAGACCTCGCAGCCGGGCTTCAGAGGCCGCTGCGTCGCCATTGAAAAGGCTCGATACTCGGCGACGTTGACCTCATAACGCCCGATCGCAAAGCGGGGCAGGTCGATCGATCGGGCGGGCAGCGTCCGGTTGCGGATACCCTCGGGCATCCAGTCCGCCTCGCCGAGGGCTTCGTTCAGACCCATGTTGAAGGTGCCCGCTGGGAGCACGATCATTTCCGGGCAGTGTGCGCAGTCTCTGAACACGCTGCCCGATTGCTCGGGAAAGGGAGCTGCTGCGGTCTGAACCTGAGAGAAGACGAGGCCCGCGCAGATCCACGTCGCTGCGAATGGAATACGCATCCTTGATCGCTCCGAGGGTAAGTGCTTGTCAAGTGTAGGGCTTGCGTAAGGGGTGAGCATACCGAGTCTACGGGATCACCCGGTGAGACTGTGGTGCGGGAGCCGACCGCACATGACCAGAACGATTCGCCCGACCGTGCGGCCTCAGCGAATCGGCTCCATGAGCACTTCGAGCGCATAGCGTGTGGGTACCGAGCCGGTCTGGTTGATCCATATCACCAGAGGACCTGCACCCAGTTGATCCGCAGGGATTCCGTCGAGGAGATTACGCCCCAGGTCTTCCGGCCCAAAATGCCCGAAGCTCAGCATCCGCCTGACATCCGTACCCGCATCGAAGAGGGCTTTGCGCTGCATGGCATAAAACGAAATCCTATCCTTGGATTCGTAAAAAACCCACTTGGCCGACTTCAACTTGAAGCCTTCGGGAACGTCGAGGGCCGCATAGTCTGCGTCGCCCTTCACAATCTCCCCATGGACGAGGATTGTGCTTTCGATTGTGCCCAATTGAGTGGGGAGCATCGGATCGCCAGACAGCTCGCGCCACCCCGCGCCAGACGCACTGAGATCGATGCTGATCGGCATAGAAACATTCCCCGCTTGATCCTGTTGCCGAATCTTTAGCGATAGCAGCGTGTTACCGGACAGGATGAAGCCTTGACCGTCGCCCGGTCGCCACGTCTGCCCTTGATCGATGGAGTAGTCCCAAAGTGATCCGGGTTCGAGACTGCCCAGTGAAAGCCGGGTTATTTCCGCCTGGTCCCCAGACCTGAGCGTTGCGCTGGGTGCCGCAGGGGCCATGGTGTCGAGGGTGCAATGGGCGACGACAATCTCTGAGGTGTTGCCGAAATCGTCCCGGGCGCGAACCCAGATCGTCTTCGAACCGTCACCCAGTACGTCGAAACCGGCGCCCTCGCCGCGTGTCCAGGTCACACCAAGGTCAAGCGAAAACTCCCAGCCGATGTCGTTGGCGCTCGATACGGTCCAAAAGCCGGTCTTGGTAATGCCATCCGTGATGCTGAAGCCCGTGTCGTTGAAGCTCAACTGAGGCGGGTCAAGCACCTTCAGTGCGACGGACGGGGGAGTGGGCGATTGGAGGTCCGTGCTTTCCATGGCTGAGCCTGGGCCGCCTCCGCAACCGATCAAGGGTGTTGCAAGAATAAGGGCGGCGCATCGCGAAGCGAGTAATGAGCTAAAGCGCGTTTGGAGCGTCGTCATGGTGACTCTGTGGGGGGATTTACGACAGCTCAGATTCAGGATCGTTGATGACGCAACGATGAAATGGATGCAGTCGCTCTCGCCGCAAAGCGTGCAGTCGTCGAGCCCGAGGGCACCGGAGGCCGAGAGGTCGGGACTCCCATTCGTTGCTCAGGGGCAATTCCTGCTGGGACAGGTAAAACTGTAAGCTCAGGTTGACGGTCGGCCACATGGCGCACGCCGGGTCCGTAGCGCCTCGCGTGATCTCGCACAGCAGACCGGCCCCCCAACCGAAAGGACCGGACATGACGATCACCATCGGCCTTTTTCTGCTATTCGGTCTCTGCCTGGGCATCGCCTCGTATTCAAATCGGCACCTGTTCAGCGAAGGACCCACCACGCTTGAGCCGCCTGAAGGGCGTCGCGGGTGGGTCAGTGTCGTGTACTGGCTCTTGCTGTGCGCGCTTCTTTGGCCAATCATGTTGCTGACAGGCTTGAATACCGGCTGGGTGCTGGCCAAGCGTAAAAGGCGTCAAGCGAACGGGAGCGATCCCTCGCAGCGCTGAGTGTCTGGCCAGAGGGTGACCGTGATCAGGGATCAAACGCATGAGACTTTCAGGAAAGACAGCGCTCGTCACAGCGGCGGGGCAAGGCATTGGACGCGCCAGCGTGCTGGCTCTCGCTCGTGAAGGAGCGCAGGTCCTTGCCACAGACATCAACCCGGGCCTGCTTGACAGCCTGTCGGCGATGCCGAATATCAGCACCCGGGTGCTGGATGTGATGGACCGCCACGCAATCGAGCAGTGCGTCGCGCACATGCCGAGGATCGATATTCTGTTCAACTGCGCGGGCTATGTGCACAACGGCACGATCGAGCAGGCGACCGACGAAGAGTGGCAGTTCGGCTTCGATCTGAATTGCCGATCGCAGTTCTGGATGATTCGCGCCGCCCTGCCAAAGATGACCGCTGCGGGCGGGGGCAGCATCATCAACATGGCGAGCGTCTGTAGCGTGAAAGGGCTCCCGAGTCGTTTCGTTTACAGCGCAACGAAGGCGGCGGTTCTTGGCCTGACCCGCAGCGTCGCGGCCGACTACGTGGCTCAGGGCGTACGTTGCAATGCGATTTGCCCGGGCACCGTGGACACCCCGTCGCTCGCCGACCGGATCAATGCCTACGACGACCCGGTCCAGGCGCGCCGCAACTTCATCGCCCGTCAACCGCTTGGGCGGCTTGCCCGCGCCGACGAGATTGCCCCCTTGGTGGTCTTCCTGGCCAGTGACGAATCAGCCTTTGTCACGGGTCAGGCCTACAATATCGATGGCGGCATCACGCTCTGATCTGCTCGCATCCACACACCGAATTGGGAATCCATCCGAATGAATCAACTCGACTTCAAGGGTCGTCACGCGATCGTGACGGGGGGCGCTACGGGTCTCGGTTACGCGATCGCCCAGCGCTTGATCGAATCAGGTGGCAGCGTGACCCTTTGGGATCGCGATGTGGACGGCGCCCAGCGCGCTGCACAGCAACTGGGTTCCGGGACGCATGCGGTTCAAGTCGATGTGGCTGAGCATTCGTCGGTCGTGACCGCGCTGGCGCGGACGCGCTCACTGCACGCCCGACTGGATGCGCTGATCAATAGCGCCGGCATTACCGGGCCCAACACGCGTGTGTGGGACTATCCGGTTGACGCGTGGCGACAAGTCATCGATGTCAATCTCAACGGTATTTTTTATTGCTGCCGCGAGGCGGTCGGCTGGATGCGCGAGACGGGCTATGGCCGGATCGTCAACATTGCATCGGTGGCGGGCAAGGACGGCAACCCCAACGCCAGTGCCTACAGTGCCAGCAAGGCGGCCGTCATCGGGTTCACCAAATCACTGGGCAAGGAGCTTGCCGATACCGGCATCCGCGTCAACTGCGTGACGCCTGCCGCAGTCAAGACGGCCATCTTCGACCAGATGACGCCTGAGCATATTCAATTCATGCTCTCCAAGATTCCGATGGGTCGCTTCGGTCAGCCAGAAGAAATTGCTTCAATGGTGGCGTGGTTGTGCACCGAAGAGTGCTCGTTCTCGACAGGTGCGGTGTTTGATCTCTCGGGGGGGCGATCGACCTACTGAGGGTCGGTCAGTACCGAAGCCCGCGCCACGTCTCGAGCAGCGCCGGGGCAAGCGCTTGCAGCGCATCTCGAATCTCCTCGATCTGCGGGTTGGCCCAGGGCGGGCCCGCTTGCGCAAAGACGACCGATCCGAGCAGCCGTGCAGGCGCCTGAGCGACCGCAACTGCGGTGGCATTGATGCCCGAAACAACGTCGCCCAGGTTGACTGCATGGCCCGCCCGCTCTGAGCGCTCGATCATGCGTTCAATGCCCGCCATCAAGGCGCGGTCACGCGTGTCCAGCGTCTTGCGATTGATTGCCAGTAATCGGGTCCGCTCGTCCTCGGGCAACTCAAGCAAGATTGCAAGCCCGCCGGCGGTCTGCATCAGAGGGCGCCGCCCGCCCAACTCGAGCATCAGTCCGGGTGGGGCGGCCATCCCGTCCTGTCGGGCCACGCACACGGTATCTGCGCCCGACCAGGCCATCACATAGACGGTACCCCCCAGCCGGCGCGCGACGGCCTCGAGCGCTGACCCCATGGGTCGTTCGAGGTCGTGATGCACCCGCGTGGCAAGGCCCAGTTCGAAGGCGAGGGGCCCGAGGGTGTAGCGGTGCGTCCCAGGGATCCGAAAAGCCATCCGGGCGTCGATCAGACCGCGCAGCAGCCGATGGGTGGTGGACAGTTCAAGCGCTGCTGCTCGCGCCAGGTCACTGATCCGCCAGCCCAGACGGATATTGCTGGCCAGCAGGCGCGCAAGCAGTAGCGCGCGATCGAGCGAGCGGGTCTCATTGGTCCGTTGGGGCCGGCTCATGGTCGTGAACCCCACATTCGAAGTGCGATGAACGGAGTCTACCGAATCGAGCAGAGTTTTCCGCTGAACGGAAAAACGGGAGCGGTCGGGGCTGCTCAATTTTCATCGGCTGAACTAGGCTCGATTCAGCAATTCGCCTCTGATCCGTTCCCCTTCAAAATACGGAGACCCCTGTCATGAAGCACATCCGACTGTCCTTGAAATCCAGCGCCCCGAGACCACGACGGGCCGTGCTTGCAGCGGCGCTCTGCCTGGCGGCCTCGGCGCTTGCACCGACCGTCGTCCTGGCGCAAGCGTATCCGGGCAAGCCTGTGCGGGTGGTCGTGCCTTTCCCGGCCGGCTCGGGCGTTGATACGGTCGCCCGGCAGGTCATTTCGAAGATGGCTCCGGCGCTGGGTCAACCCATTGTCATTGACAATCGGGCGGGTGCGGGGGGCAATATCGGGACCGAGCATGTGGCTCGGCAAGCGGCAGATGGCTACACCCTGTTGTTTACTGCGACGCAACTGGTGGGCAATCCCGGTCTGGGCAATACCCGCTACGATGCCATTCGCGATTTTGCGCCGGTCGCGCTGGTGTCGCGCATCCCCGCCCTGCTGGTGGTGCCGGCCTCGTCCCCGGTCAACACGCTGCAGGACTTGGTGGCCCTGGCCCGCAGCAAGCCCGGGGTGCTCAGTTATGCGTCGGGCGGCAATGGCGGTATCGGGCATTACGCGGGTGAGTTGTTCAAGACTCATGGCGGCAATCTGGACATCGTGCATGTGCCCTACAAGAGCGCGGCCGAGCAGGTGATGAGTGTCATGCAGGATCAGACCCAGCTTGGGTTTCCCGCCTTGATGATTGCGTTGCCTCAGGTCAGGGCCGGCAAGCTGAAGCCGCTGGCCGTCACGACAGCAAACCGCAGCCCGCTGTTCCCGGACGTACCGACCACGCGTGAGGCCCTGCAGCCCGGCTTCACGCTGGACGCGTGGTATGGCCTGCTGGCGCCCGCAGGTACACCGAAGGCCGTTGTCGATCGTCTGAATACCGAGCTTCGCGCCGTGCTTGCTGACCCAGCCGTTCGGAAGACCCTGATGCAAGGCAGTCACGAGATCGTGGGCAGTTCGCCGGCCCAATTCGCCCAGACGATTGCGGCCGACCTGAAGCTGTGGACGGATCTGGCCGTCAAGCTGAAGGTCAAGGTTGATTGAGCATGAAAGTGCGTTCGGTCTCGACGGTGACCTTTGCTCAGCCCATGATCCCCATTCACCAGGGGAATTTCCCGGGCATGCTGGATCTGGTTCTGACCATCGTCGAGGCTGAGGACGGCCATCGGGGCTATTCGCTCGCACGCACTCATGGCGGGCAGCCCGGCTCAACCATCGCGGCTCCCATCGAGGTGTCGCTCGCACCGCGAGTGATCGGAACAGCGGCCCGCGAGCCCGAGGAGGCGTGGCTGCGGATGCTTGCCCTCGAGCCAGCGGGCTATGTCAGCGTGTTTTCAATCAGCGCGGTCGATGTGGCTCTCTGGGACCTCGCTGCCCGACTGGATGGACAACGGGTCGCCGACCGTATCGGGCTCAAGAGAGCCGCTGTGCAGGCCTACGCAAGCTCCACGCATTACGCCGCGATCGACGACTATGTGCATGATCTGCGGCATGCGCTGCAGCGAGGTTTTCGCGCCTACAAGGTTCATCCGTTCTATGACCCAGACCGTGATATTGCGCTGGCCCGAGCGCTGCGTGACGCGGCCGGACCCGATGTGCTGTTGATGCTTGATGCCGCCAAGCGATACGATCGTGCGGCCTCGTTGAGGGTGGGGCGAGTCCTGCAGCAGCTTGATTTTCACTGGTTCGAGGAGCCGCTTGCGCAGCATGATTGGGAGGGCTATCGGTTGCTTCGGGCACAGCTTGAGATTGATGTCGTGGGCGGCGAAACCCTGCCCGGGTTGTACCCGGCGATTGGAAACGGGTTGGCGGCGGGTGCCTGGGATGCCGTGTTGTGCGATGTCTACTGGAAGGGCGGCATCACCGGTTGCTTGCGCACCATCGAGCTGTGCCACGGCCGAGGCGTACCGGTCGTCTCGCATCATGGAGCAAGTGCCCTGATGAATCTGGCGAACCTGCATGTGTTGTGTTCGACGCCGGAGCCGAGCATGGTCGAGGTCTTGTTTCCCGAAGCACCGTATGAATACGGCATGGATCGCTACCCTCGGATCGGGCCCGATGGGATGCTTCATCTGCCACCCGGGCCCGGGCTTGGCGCAGAGCCGGACTGGGCCTACATCGAGCGCAGCCGTCGAGCCTAGCACCATGAAGATCCGCTCGATCCAGGCGTTCGCGATTCGAAGTGATCTGACCGGTGGCCCCGCGCGCACGCCCGAACGACGCCCCGTCTGGACGCGCGATGCCGAGGTGGCCAATCCGATGTCACGCCATCCGCGCTTCAAGCGCTTGCGTGCCACGTGGCGTCCCACCTGGCCCTCGGTGGGCTGTCTGGTCACCGCCGAGGACGGTCGCTGGGGTTTCGGCATGACCCGCTATGGCAGCCCGGTCATTGCGCTCATCAACGAGCATCTGGGACCGCTCCTTGTCGGCGAACCGTGTATGGCCACCGAGCGGCTCTGGGACATGATGCAGGGCATCACCTCGCCGTATGCCGGCGGCTTGTCGTGTTACGCCATCAGCGCGATCGATCTCGCGCTCTGGGACCTGAAGGGGCGCATCCTTGGCGAACCGGTCTACAGTCTCATGGGAGGGCCGGTCCGGGACGATATCGGCTGCTACGCAACCGGCAACGACACCGACTGGTATATCGAGCAGGGATTCACTGCGACCAAGCTGGCCTGCCCCTACGGACCGGTGGATGGTGCAAGCGGTCTGCATCGTAACGAGGCCTTTGTGGCCGACCGTCGGGCGCTCATCGGTGAATCCGTTGATCTGATGCTGGACTGCTGGATGGCCTTCGACGTGGACTACACGGTGCGTCTGGCTCAGCAGCTTCAGCCTTATCGCCTGGCCTGGATCGAGGACTGTCTGATGCCCGACGATCTCGATGGACTGAAGGCCGTGCGCGAGCGATTGCCGGGCCACACGCTCGCGGGGGGCGAGCACTGGTACACCACCGCGCCCTTCGCTCACGCCTTGTCTCGCCGTCTGCTCGACCTTGTTCAGCCGGATATCGGTTGGGCGTGTGGGCTCACTGGCTGCATCAAGATTGCGGCACTGGCCCAGGCGTTTGGACAGCCGATCGTCCTTCATGCGGGTATGAATACGCCCTATGGTCAGCATTTCAGTCTGGCCACCAGCAACTGCCCGATGGGGGAGTATTTCGTGGGCTCGGCCCCGGGTGTCCCCTTCGATGAGGTCCGTTTGACGCCCGGCATGGCGGTGCCAGTGGGCGGGCGCGTGCGCCTCAGCGATGAGCCGGGGTTTGGCCTGGGCCTCACGATGAAGGACATTCAAGCGATGTGCGTCTGATCCGGGTGTGTTCAGAGCGCCGGGATCTCGCTCGGATGCGCCCTGTTCGGGTGACAGATGCGGCGCATGCATGGACAATGGCTCCAGACGGGCCGTGTTCCAAACCAATACTTCCAGGAGACTCCCAATGAAGTTGATCGATCGTCGCCTCGCCCTTGCCTCGGCGCTGTGCCTGTTCCCAGCCGTGGGGACCTTGGCCCAGACATCGGATGCGTCAGACCGGCGGATTCGCATCGTCGTGCCCTTCGCCCCGGGCGGGCAGTCGGATATCTTCGCCCGCCTGATTGCGCAGAAGATGACCGAGCAGACGCGGCAGACCGTGGTCGTCGAGAATCGACCCGGAGCCGGAGGCACGATCGGGGCCGGTTTGGTCGCCAAGTCGCGCCCGGACGGACAGACCTTGTTGCTGTCCGATGTGGCGATGTATACGGTAGCGCCCGTCCTCCAGCGGAAACTGTCCTATTCCAGGGCTGAACTGGCACCGGTCATTCAGGTGTCGCGTGCGCCTCAGCTTCTCATCACCGCTTCAGGCTCACGGATCAAATCCTTCAATGATGCGCTCAAGCAGATCAGGCAGTCGCCGGGCAGCGTGAACATTGCGTCATCGGGCATTGGCGCCAGCGGTCATCTGACGCTCGCGCTGATGAACCAGATGGCGGGCACCCGCTTTGAGCATCTGCCCTACAAGGGGGGCGGAGCCGCCTTGAATGACGTGCTGGGCGGTCAGGCCGAGCTGATGTTCATTGGAACCCCGCCCGCCATGCCGCTGCTTGCCAACGGTCGGCTGCGAGCCCTCGCCGTCACCACCGCACAGCGTGTGCCAGACCTGCCCGATGTTCCGACTTTAGGCGAATTGGGTATTCCTGGCTTTGATTCAACCAGTGGGCAGGGCGTATTCGCAGCCGGTGGGACGCCCGCCGATGTGGTTCAGCGGCTCAATGGTGAACTGGCTCGCATCATGGCGTTGCCGGATGTCCAGAAGCGGTGGCGAGAACTGGGTGCGGAGGCGGTCAGCGAGAGTCCCGCTCGATTCAAAGCGTGGCTGGACAGCGAAACGGACAAATGGACCCAGGTGATCCGCGAGACGAAGATTTCGCTGGATTGATACGGTTCTCGGTCGACACGCGCACAGAGGTCAGGGGAAGTCATGGGGCAACGGGTATTCGAGGGCTACGTTCGTCCCGATGGCAGAGCGGGGGTACGCAATTACCTCCTGATTCTGTCCGTCGGGCATCTCACTGGACCGACGGCACGCCGAATCGCGCGTGCATTGCCGGGGTCACGCCTGGTCGCGATGCCCTACGGCAGCGGCCTGATCGGCGCGGATCGTGATCTTCAGTTTCGAGCGCTGGTCGGCATGGCTCAGCACCCCAATGTCGGTGCAGTACTGATGATTGGAACCGATGGGCCGAAGCTCAAGGCGCTCGATCAGACGATTCGGGCTTCGGGGCAATCGATCGTGACGCTGTGCCTGGATGACCACGGGCACGATGCGTTGACGCTCTCTGATCGCGGTCTTCGGGAGGGGGCTCGACTGATGCGCGAGATGTCCCGCCTTCGTCGGCGCACGGTGTCGGCCACCGCCTTGTTGCTGGGGGTGGAATGCGGGCGCTCGGACCCCAGCTCCGGAATCGTGGCCAATCCCTTGATCGGGCGGGTCGTTGACCGACTGGTGGACGAAGGCGGTCAAGCCGTTTTTGGCGAGACCATGGAATGGCTGGGCGCGGAACATCTGTTGCGGCGCCGGGGGCGCACCGAGGCCGTGGGCGATGCGGTGGCCGGCGCCGTCTTGCGTCGGGAGCGGCTGGCCATTGACAGCGGCCTCGATCTGCTGGGCAATAATCCAAACCCGACCAATGTCGCCGCCGGCTTGTCGACGATCGAGGAGAAGTCGCTGGGCTCGATTGCCAAGAGTGGATCGAGACCGATCGAAAGCCTGGTGGGCATCGGTGAAGTCATCAAAGGCCCGGGTGTGCATGCGATGGATGCACCCGCCTTTTCGCCAGAGTCGCTGACGGGTTTCGTCGCTTCGGGCGCGCAGCTCATGCTGTTCTCGACCGGCGTCGGAAACAGTTACGTGAGCGCGCTCGCGCCCACCATCAAACTGTCGGCCAACCCTGAGGCCTGCAAGGTCCTGCACGAACAGCTGGATTTCGACGCCAGCGCGGTGACGCTGGGTACGACTTCACCGGACGAGGCGACCGAGCGTCTGCTCGAGCTCTGCATGGAGATTGCCTCGGGCAGCCTCACCTGGGGCGAGGTGCTCGATGAGGGCGATGAGGTCCTCAGCCGGATCGGGGAGGCGCTTTGATGTCAATCGATCGGACAACATCATGCAGCGTCGACGCGGCGGATTCTCAAGTAGACGCGTTGCAGCTTGACGAACGAGACTCGGTCGCCACGCTGCTCCATGCCATCGAGGCCGGCCAGACCTGTACGGTCGCGACGCCGGGCGGTCTTCGTCAGCTGCTCGCGATCGATCGGATTCCCATGCATCACAAGATCGCTCTGCAAGCGATCTCAAAAGGGACACCCCTGCAGAAGTACGGTGAAGTGATTGGCGAGGCTCGGGTCGATATTGCAGCAGGGGCCCACGTGCACATTCACAATCTGGTGAGCCTGCGTGCGCGCTAGGGGTCCAGTCGGCCGACCACGATCCCGGCGGCCTCCCGGTCCCAGAGGTCGCTGGCATCCTGTTCACTCTCCGCCTGGAGCTTGAACTTTTGCACCTTGAAGCTGTGTGTTCGCGGCAGGTCGGACAATCGGCGGATGTAGCGCGGCACCATGAAGTAGGGCATGTTTGCCGCGCAGTAACGAATCAGCTCTGCCTCGTCGATATGATGTTCGTCACGCAAAACGACCGCCAGGGCAACATCGTCTTCGCCGAGGCCCGATCGCACGGGATAGGCGGCGGCATCCGCTATCGCCGGATGCTTCTTGACCACCGTCTCGATCTCATGCGCTGAGATATTTTCGCCCCTGCGTCGAATGCTGTCCTTCATCCGACCGACAAACCACATGTAGCCATCGGCGTCGATGCGCACCTGATCGCCGGTATGGAACCAGCCGTTGCGCACGCTCTCGAAGCTCGCCTCAGGCATTTTGTAGTAGCCCTCGCCCGCTTCCCAGGGGTTGTTGTTGCGCAGAATCAATTCGCCCGGCTCGCCGACGGGGACGTCGAAGTCGTCCGAATCGACCACCCGAGCCTCAATCCCTCGACGAACTTGACCCGCAGATCCGAGCTTTCAGGTCGGGTCGCTCAGCGTGAAGGCGTGAGTCGAACAGTAATCGGTCAGCCCGTAGCCGGCGACGATTCAAAGCTTGAACCATTGTTCAAAATTGAGGGCAAAGGCCGGACAAGGCGAGATGATCGGTCGATCTGGATACGTCTGGGCGTATGCCTGCGAGGCTGAGAGCGCGAGGACGGTGGCGGCAAAGAGCGTGCGGATCGGTAAAGACATGTCTCGTCTCCTCGAGTGTGGGCCCCGTTATTGAAGTTGATCGGCCAGTTCGTTGCCGGGCAGCAGTGAGCCCCATTCGGCCGGACGTTCAGCCAGTCCATCGCTGGGCAGGCGGAAGACCTTGAGAGCATTCTCGCGCATCATCTTCCTGTACGGTTCTGCGCGAAACTTGTGGGCCTGGATGTCCTTCAGGGCTCGCTCGGGTTCGATGACGGGCCAGTCCGTTCCGAACATGAACTTGTCCTGACCGTAGGTGTTTGCGTAATGCAGCACCTGCGGCGGCCAGTGGCTGGGCGCGTAGGCGTCGCCGCAAAAGTAGACATTCTGGTGCTTCCAGGCCATGGCGATCATCTCGTCGACCCAGGGCACCCCCAGGTGAATACCAATCAGGGTCAACTCCGGATAGAGAATTGCCACGCGGTCAAAACAGATCGGCTTCGCGACAGTGGGCAGTCGAAGGTCACGCCGATACACCAGGTTCTGACCGACCTGCATCATGATTGGGACGCCCAGCTCTGCGCATTTCGCGTTGATGGGCATCACATACGGGTGGTCGGGCGGCATGTCGAACCAGTGCGGGTAGTAATGGGCTCCAACAAAGCCGAGGTCTTTGACCGCGTGTTCAAGTTCGCGTAATTGGGACAGACCCTGCGTTGGGTCGATCCCGGCCAGACCGGAAAAACGGTCCGGGTAGGCCTGACAAATTTCGTGGACCCGCTCATAGGAGAGGTGGACCGACGCCGAATGGTTTCGGTCACCGCATCGCACTGCGATCAGTAGCGATCGTTCGATGGCGCACCGGTCCATCTTGCGCAGATAGTCGTCAATCGGAACACCCTGCAATCGGGAGATCGCATCACCCTGTCGAACCTGCGCAGCGAATGAGGCGTCCGTCGGATTGAGTCCTGCGGCCATCTCCTGTGGCGTTCTGACGTTGACGACAATGTCGATCGCACCGCGTGTTCGCATGGCCGGATCCATTCAGGGGGAGAGCGTCTGCATGTTGACAATCTACACTCGGGATCATAACGAGCGCCCGCCCGCCTGTCGACTCAGGCGTCCCGCAAGACCCGCCGCAGAATCTTGCCCATCGAGTTGCGGGGCAGGGCCTCGATGAAGCGAATCTCCTTCGGGACCTTGTAAGGGGAAAGCCTTTGCTTGCACAGCTCAGTCAGCGTATGGGCGTCCACTGAATCGTTGGTACGGACAACGACCCAGGCGGTGACCTGCTCGCCCCAGTAGGCATGCGGCAGGCTGGCCACGGCACACTCGGCCACTCCGGGGTGTGAAAGCAGAACTTCCTCGACCTCTCTGGGATAGACGTTTTCACCGCCGCTGATGATCATGTCGTTCTTGCGGTCTACCAGATACACGTAACCTTCTTCGTCGATTCGCGCAAGATCGCCCGTGACAAACCAGTCACCGTGCATCGAGCGCTGGGTCACCTCGGGCAGATTCAGGTAACCGGAAAACAGGTAAGGCGAGGCCACGGCCAATTCGCCCACTTCGCCCTGCGCGCAATCGTTGCCCTCGTCATCGAGGACCCGGAGATGGGTGGCGGGGAGCGGCTGGCCCACGCAGGCGATCTTGCGCAACTGGTCTGCCGGACGCAGTGCACAGGCGATATTGGTTTCAGTGGTGCCGTAGCGTTCGTAGAGACGGCCCTCACCGAAGTGTTCGATGATTCGTGCCTTCATCGCCTGAGCGAGCGGCGCAGTACCCGAGATCACGGCTTTCAGCGAGCTGACATCGAATCGGCGCGCGCGCTCGCCGAGCGCAAACAGCGCAGCAAAGTGCGTGGGCACCATGTAGGCACTCGTGGCGCGGGTGCGTTCGATTGCGGCAAGCAACGCTTCGACATCAAAGCGGGGCATCAGCGTGACCGATCCCCCGAAAAAAACGGGTGCGAGGGCCATCAGGAAACCCGCGCCGTGAAACATCGGGGTCGTGGCTACGGCACGGTCGTCCGGGCCATAGCACCCATGCTCCGATGCCATCGCAAAACAGGCGAGCACGCGACCGCGGTGCGCCAGCATGACCCCCTTGGGTCGCCCAGTCGCTCCTGAAGTGTAGGGCACCGAAAAGATGTCGTGCTCGGTGACCTCCCGGTCGACGCGCGATGAACGGGCTTGAGCGATCAGCGCTTCGTAATCGCGCTCGATCACAATGACCCGCTCGATGCTCGGCGGAATGGCCGCGCGCGCCTGCTCCTCAAGTGCGCCATCGACGAAGAGCACGCGTGCCTGGGCGTCTTCGCAAATGAACCGGATCTCCGGTCCCGGTGCGGCCGGTCCGATCGTCGCGACTGCGACGCCGACGGATGACATGCCCGCCACAATCTCGAGATACTCAATGCGGTTTCGGCACTGGATGGCCACCTTGTGGCCCTGTTGCAGGCCCAGTCCCACGGCCAGATTCGAAACCCGATCGATGCGCTCGACCAGCGTGCGGTAGCTCAGTGCTCGCTCGCCTTCGGTGATTGCGATTTTTTTCGGGGTGCGAAAGGCCGCAGCGCGAATACCGTCTGCGATCAGGATCGATCGCGACCCGCCTTGACGAATGGTAGAGGTCATTTTGGATTCAGGGTGAGGGAAGGGGAGGGGCGGTGGCGGTCACGAGCCCCCATAACCGTTCGGCAATCGCACTCATTTTTGCGCGTTGCCGATACAGGCGAATTTCGATCTCCACCGTCCAGTCGGTGTCAGCCGCTTCGACCAATGCGCCCGAGGCCAGTTCGGGGGCCACCAGGCTGCGCGGTAGCCACGCGAGACCGCGGCCCGAGCAGGCCATCGTCTTCAACAGCAAGGCATTGTGGGCGGTAAAGACAAACGACACCTGGGCGCGCTTGGTGTCGTCGTGCGGACGCTCGCGGTACAGCGGCCGGAGCCGATGGCGCATGATCTGACCCAACCCCGAGGCTTCGCTGTACTGGAGCACGGGGATCGGACCGCTTGCCTTGAGCGAGTAGAGCGGCTGCCCCGTACTGTCCGGCACGGACACGGGGATGAGGTGGTCGTGCCCCAGCCGGGTGAGCGCGAAGGCGTCGCCATCCATCCGGCTGGGTACGTCCGGGTGGCCATAGCACAGCAGAAACTGGACGTGACGCTGCGCCATCAGGTGCTCGCAGGCGCGCGAGTGGTCGCTCATTGTCTGGACCGGGCCCGGGCGCAGTTGGGCCTCCATGCTGGCGAGCCAACCCGGGAAGTAGCAGATGGACAGCGAGTGCGTAACGGCAAAGCGTAAACCCGCAGCCGCCTCGTCGTGGGCCGCACGGGCCTTGATACGGGAGGCTTCAAGCGCAGCGACGACCTCCTCGATCAGGGGCAGGAACCGTGCCCCGGCGGCGGTCAACTCCACCGGATGGGTACTGCGGTCGACCAGGTCTGCCCCGACCCATTCTTCAAGTGCGCGAATGTGCCGACTGAAGGCCGGCTGGGCGATGGCTCGGGATTCCGCGGCACGCGAAAAATTACCCGTCTCAGCCAAGGCGATGAAGTCCTCGATCCAGTCCAGGTCCAGCGGTCGGTTTTCAGGTCCCATCTTCGGGCGGGTCGATCCGTGCGTGAATAGTTTGATGCGATTTTAGTATTGGAGCGGTTCTTGGGTCAGGCCGCATGATCAGCACCTCTCAAACACAGAGTGGTCCGACATGCCCAGGATTGCCAACTACCGCGGACTGATTCCCGCGATCGCCTGCCCCTTCAGACCCGATCTCAGCATCGACGAGCCCGCGCTCAGGCGACTGGCCGCATGGCTCGGGGAGCAGCCCGGCGTCGTTGCCGTCATGACCAACGGTCATACCGGCGAGGTGTTCTCGCTTTTGCCGCACGAGCGCGCCGAGGTCACGCGCATCGTCGCGGATGAGTTGCGTGGGCGTATTCCCGTGATTTCTTCGATCGTGTGCGAAGGGTTGCTCGATGCGGCGGCGCACGCCCGGGCTGCACGCGACGCGGGCGCGGTTGCGCTGGATGTGATGCCGCCCCACCACTGGCTGCGCTTCGGATGCACGCCCCATCATGCGCTCGCATATTTCGATGCGATTCACCAGGCCGCGCCCGATCTCGATCTGGTCGCGCACGTCTATCCCGCCTGGACGCGCGCCGCATATTCGTCGGGCCTGCTGGCCGATCTCGCACGGCTGCCCTATCTGCAGGCCTTCAAGTCCGGGCAGCGGGACATGAACAAGTACGCGCGCGACATCCAGGCCATTCGGGACGCTGATCCATCCAAAGCCATCCTGACCTGTCATGACGAGTATCTGCTGGCCTCGATGGTGCAGGGCGTGGATGGTGCCTTGGTCGGCTTCGCGACCTTCATTCCCTCTCTGATTTCGGATCTCTGGGAGGCCGTCAAGGCGGGCGATCTCAACCGGGCGATTTCGATCCAGGCGGTGATCACGCCCTTGAAAGAGGCCGTGTATGGCGCAGGCGAACCGACGGGTGAGGCGCACGCGCGGATGAAGGCCGGCATGTACCTGGCCGGCGTGATTGACGATCCGACCGTCCGTCCGCCCACGCTGGCCCCGGGCGAGGCCGATATGTCGCGACTGAGGGCAGCGGTCGAGCAGGCCGGCCTGCTGAAACGCTGAGGTCCCGCGCTGAAAAGTAGTTTGATCACTGATTTCACTATCAAGGAGACACGTACCATGAACAAACGTCATGCATTGCTGGGTTTGACAGCGTCACTGTTTGCCGGCGCATTGTTGTCGATGCACGCCCCGCCGGCGGCCGCGCAGACCTGGCCCGCACGCCCGGTCAAGATGATCATTCCCTTCCCGCCGGGCGGTACGCTCGACACCGTGGGGCGCCTCTTGGCACAGAAGCTCAGCGATCAGTTCGGGCAGTCATTCGTCGTTGAAAATCGCCCCGGCGGTAACGGCATCATCGGGTCCGACCTGGTCGCCAAGGCCACGCCCGATGGCTACACGATGCTGTTCAACGCATCGACCTTTGTGACGGCCCCCATGACCATGTCCAAGGTTCCTTATTCGGTGACCAAAGACTTTACCCCGGTGTCCCTGGTGGCCAAGGCACCTCTGTCCGTTGCCATTAACAAGAATCTGCCGATCACCGACGTCAAATCCTTGCTGGCTCATGCCAAGGCTCAAGGGGGCAAGATGACGTTTGCGGTCGGATCGATTGGTTCAGCCGGTCACCTTGCGACCGAATTGCTCAAGAAAAGCGGCATGAACTACACGGTCATTCCGTACAAGGGCACCGCACCAGCCTTCCAGGATCTGATTGGTGGACAGATTGACGGCTTCATTGATCCCATTCTGGGTTCGGTCCAGCATCACAAGGCGGGCCGGGTGCGCGTTGTCGCCGTCACGGCGCTCTCCCGGGTCCCCAACTTGCCGGATGTACCGGCCGTGTCGGAAACGATCCCCGGCTTCGAGTTTTACAGCTGGTATGGGGTGTGGGGGCCGGCCCGCTTGCCCGATCCGATCCGCGACCGGCTCAATGCCGAGGTGAACAAGGCCCTGAACGGTGAGATGAGGGAAAAGCTGTCGCCTCAAGGATTACTGGTCACGCCTGGAAGCGTCGCTGATTTCGTGCGCTTTCAGACCGAGGACATGGCGCGCGCGCAAAAGCTGATCACTGAAGGCAATATTCGTGTCAACTGAGCCGGGCTCAACGCATCGGGCGATCGTGACCGGAAGCAGTGCCGGGATCGGTCGCGCGATTGCGCTGGGTTTGCTTGCGCGGGGTTGGTGGGTGACCGGGCTGGACCGATCCCACGCCACCATCGAGCACACGCGTTATGTTCATCGGGCGTCGGATCTGGCCGGGGCCGATCCTGAGGCCCGGCTGAGCGAAGATGATGCCCAGGCCGAAGCACTGGTTCATGCGGCCGGGGGGATGCATGCCGCACCGATTGGCGAACTGGACGCCGAGGCGGGAGAGCGGCTTTGGCGACTGCATGTTGTTGCGCTGGAGCGTCTTGCCAACCGCCTGCTGCCGGCCATGCGCGCGCGCGGCGCAGGCCGTCTGGTCGTGATCGGCAGTCGCGTTGCCGCAGGCCTGCCGCGCCGCAGCCAATACGCGGCCAGCAAGTCCGCACTGATCGGCATGGTTCGCAGTTGGGCCAGCGAACTTGCCCCGTTTGGGGTCACCGCCAACATCGTTTCGCCCGCAGCGACTCGTACTGCAATGCTCGATGATCCGGCGCGCGCATCCAGCCCGCCCCGGGTGCCGCCGCTTGGGCGCCTGATCGAGCCTGACGAGATTGCGTCCCTGGTGGGCTTTCTGTTATCTCCTGAGGCCGCCGCAATCACCGGGCAGGATATTGCGATTTGTGGTGGGGCTTCTCTGCCAAACTGAATTTGAGCTTCAAACCGTTTTGAATTCGCCATGAAAATCACCCACATCCTTGAGTCCACGCGGCCGATCCGATCCCCGATCCGTAATGCGTACATTGATTTTTCGAAGATGACCTTGAGCCTGGTGGCCGTCGTTACCGATGTGATCCGGGACGGTCAGAAAGTGATTGGCTTCGGATTCAATTCCAACGGCCGCTACGGGCAGGGCGGGCTGATCCGGGAGCGCTTCGCACCCCGAATTCTCGAGGCGGATCCGCAGTCCCTGATCGAGCCCGATGGCTCGAACCTCGACCCCCACGCGATCTGGTCCGCGATGATGCGCAATGAAAAGCCGGGCGGTCATGGTGAGCGCTCCGTTGCGGTGGGAACGATCGACATGGCCGTCTGGGACGCGGTGGCCAAGATTGCCGGCGTGCCCCTCCATGATTGGCTGGCGACGCGCTACGGTTCGGGCAAGGCCGATCCACGCGTCTTCGTGTACGCGGCAGGCGGTTACTACTACCCCGGCAAGGGACTGGATGGCTTACGGGCCGAGATGGCCGGCTATCTCGAGCGGGGCTACACCGTTGTCAAGATGAAGATCGGCGGCGCGGGTCTGTCCGAGGATTGCGAGCGCATCGAGGCGGTCTTGCAGATGCTCGGTCCGGGACAAAGCCTCGCCGTGGACGCCAACGGCCGATTCGATCTCCAGACGGCGATTGACTATGGACGTGCACTCGCGCAGTACCCCCTCTTCTGGTACGAAGAGGCGGGCGATCCGCTCGATTACGAGCTTCAGGCCCGATTGGGCGAGGTCTATCCAGGCTCGATGGCGACCGGCGAAAATCTCTTCTCCATGCAGGACGCAAGAAACCTGATTCGCTATGGAGGCATGCGTCCGGATCGCGACTGGCTGCAGTTCGACTGCGCGCTCAGCTATGGGCTGGTGGAATATCTTCGAACCCTCGAGATGCTGGGCGAGTACGGCTGGTCGCCGCGGCGCTGCATTCCGCACGGGGGCCACCAGATGTCGCTCGCGATCGCAGCCGGCCTCGGGCTGGGCGGCAACGAGAGCTACCCCGATCTTTTTCAGCCCTTTGGAGGCTTCCCGGACGGGGTCGCCGTCTGCGACGGCTTTGTCGATTTGCCCCCGATTCCGGGCATTGGCTTTGAGGGCAAGGCCGACCTGATCGCAGAAATGCGGGACCTCGTCAGCGCGCACGGACTCTGATATGGTCTCGCGGGCCTCGAGCGGCCTGCTGCGTGCGACACGTTGCGACGCCCGATCGGCCGATTTGAGACCGATTTCAGGAGTTGAACGTGACACAGAGCATCGTTTTTCAGGCGGGCGGGTATCGCTACGCGCCCGGCGTGTTTCAGTATTCTGCGGGCGTCGCCGCGCAGCCAGGTTTCGAGATCGAGCGCGTGCGTTTTCGTGAGCCGATCGCACTGGCCGATGGATTTGAGCGCATTGCCGAATATCTCCGCTCGCTGGGCCGTCCCCTGCAGGCCTTTTGTGCCTGCGAATTGCGGTCGCCCGCGCCCTTTACCGAAAGCGGTTTCGAGGCCTTCAATCGCGTCTACGTCGGCACGCTCGAACGCTGGGGCATTGTCCGTGACGGCGTCAATCCCGTGGCCCGAAGCAATGTCTGCCCCGAACTCGATCCGCCGATTGCTCCATCCTTTTACGCGTTTTCCTGCGTCGTGCCCGCTCGCGATCCGGCATCGGCCCAACCGAGTTTCGTGATTGCCGGCAGTGGTGAGGCGCCGGAGGGTCTGGGCAGCTACCGCGATCACACCGTCCGGCTGGGTGATCAGTCGGCCGACGCACTTCGCGAAAAAGCCCGCTGGGTGCTGGGCGAGATGGAGCGGCGTATGGCCGTTCTGGGCATGACCTGGGCTGAGGTTACCGCCAGCCAGCTCTACACCGTGTATGACGTCCATCCGTTTCTGGGTAATGAAATCGTTCGGCGGGGTGCGATGCGGGGCGGACTGAACTGGCACTTCGCGCGTCCACCGGTCGTTCATCTCGATTACGAGATGGACGTCCGGGGGGTCTTTGTCGAGCGCGTGCTCTGAGCGCCCGAGCGCGCGCGTCCCCCTTGCTGACCCTTTTTCTCAAAGGCGCTGAACGTGATGCTTCGAATCGGTATCGGTCGCTATGACCGGACGCAGGCCTTGATCGATAGCCGGGTGACCGTAGCTGGATACGACACGCAGGTCGACAGTCCGCCGATCGAGACCCTGTTTGCGACGGCCTTTGACACCGAGCAGTACGATGTGGCCGAGTTGAGTTTTTCCAATTTCCTGTACCTGACCGCGACGAGCGGATGCCGGTATGTGGGCTTGCCGATCTTTCCGTCCCGCATGTTCCGGCACTCGGCCATTTTCGTACGCGCCGATCGGGGCATTCGAAGCCCGCGTGACCTGATCGGACGGACCGTTGGCGTTCGCGAGTTCTCGATGACCGCGGCCTTGGTGGCGCGGGGGATTCTCCAGGACGACTACGGGGTTCGATCGGATCAGATCGATTGGCGCTGCGGGCCGGCCGATGATTCGGACACCCGACCCGTGATTCGGGTCTTGCCGCGGGGCGTTCGGGTTCAAATCGTCGATGATGGGCAGAACCTCTCGGATCTGCTGGCCGCGGGCGAGCTCGATGCGATGGTCGCTTACAAG
>JBDLRB010000101.1:0-5136 GCA_039800205.1 Pseudomonadota bacterium
TTGAGAACCTCTGGAAACCGACGCGCGGTCGCCGCGACCAGGCCGGGGTGGACGAACATGCCCCTCACCTTGCTGGTCTGATCGGCCCGTCCCAACCAACCCTTGATCCGCAGGTTGGTCCGCCCGCACGAGGACGGGCGCTCGATCGAGGCGGGATCAATCGCCGATAGATCTCCGGTAGCAAAGCGGATCATCGGGTATTCGCGACCGAAATGGGTGACCACGACTTCGCCGGTCTCGCCCGGGGGCATTGGACGCGTCCCACCCGGCTCGACGATCTCGACGATGACTTCTTCATCGATCACCATACCCTCGGAGGGATCACCCGCCTCGTAGGCGATGAGCCCCAGTTCGGCGGTCGCATAGACCGAGCGCACGGCAATACCTCGTCCCGCAAACCAGGCCCGCGTCGACGGAATCAGCGCCTCGCCGGACACAACGGCCTTGCAGAGTGAATCTACTGCGAGGCCCAACTCGTCGGCCTTTTCGAGAATCAGTTTGAGGAAGCTCGGTGTGCCTGTATAGCCGACCGGCCGTAGCGCCGCCATGGCCTGCGCCTGGAGCTCAGTCTGCCCCACCCCTGCAGGCAGGACCCAGCAACCCAGCGCGTGGAGTCCGCCTTCGAGGATCCATGCACCCGGCGATAGGTGATAGGAGAAGCTGTTGTGAACCAGATCGTCAGCCTTGAATCCGGCAGCGCGCAGGGCCCGCGCGGTGCGGTACACATCGACTGCTCGGCCCTGCGGTTCGTAAAGCGGTCCGGGCGATTGAAAGACGCGCCTCAGCGCGGAAGGACCCACCGCAAGCAAATCACCAAACGGCGGCGCCGCAGACTGACGGGCGACCAGATCGGATTTTCGAGTGACCGGTAAGGAAGAGAGATCGGCCAGACGGGTCAGGCCGTTCTCGGGGAGCGCCGAAAGCACCTGTGCATAGTAGGGCGCATGGGACCGAGCGTGGGCCAGAGTCTCGTTCAGGGCACGCAGCAGGTCGTATTCCCGCTGTGTTTGATCGCGGGTTTCAAGCGCATCCAGCATGGTGTGAGATCCGTAAAAAGCGCTCAGGCCAGCCAGCGCTTTCGCCGCCGGTAGGATTTGACCTCGCGATAAGAACTGCGCTCGGAGCCGGACGACACACCCAGATAGAATTCCTTGACGTCCTCGTTGCTGCGGAGGTCGTCGGCGCTGCCATCCATCACGACCCGACCATTCTCAAGAATGTAGCCGTACTGGGCAAAACGAAGCGCCACCATGGTGTTCTGCTCGGCAAGCAGAAAGCTCGTCCCCTCGCGGGCGTTGAGATCCTGAACGATGTGAAAGACCTCCTCGACGATCTGGGGCGCAAGGCCCATTGAGGGCTCATCGAGCAAGATGGTATCGGGCTTGGCCATCAAGGCGCGGCCGATCGCACACATTTGTTGCTCCCCGCCGGAGGTGTACGCGGCCTGAGAATGGCGGCGCACCTTCAGACGCGGAAAATACGCATACACCTTGTCCAGCGCCGCCTGCATGTCCCCCCGAGACGGACTCCAGGTGTAGGCGCCCGCCATCAGGTTTTCCTCGATCGTCAAATGGGCGAAGCAATGACGACCTTCCATGACCTGTACGACACCGCGTCGAACCAGATCAGCGGGCGTGAGCGATTCGACGCGTTCGCCCTTGAACTCGATGCTCCCCTTGGTCACTTCGCCCCGCTCGCCCCGGAGCAGATTCGAAATCGCGCGAAGCGTGGTGGTCTTGCCCGCCCCGTTTCCGCCCAGCAGGGCGACAATTCCGCCCCGGGGCACGGACAGCGAGACGCCCTTCAACACCAGGATGACGTGGTTGTAAATGACCTCGATCCCGTTGACGGTGAGAACCGGATCCGCCGGAGCGGAATCCGGAACCATCGACACTGCGGTGGCGGCGTGCTGCATCAGGTGCTCCGGGAGCGTTCGACGCCGATCAGCTGTTGCAATCCGAAGCCGGCCGGCGGGTCAGCTTCTTTTCGGCTGCATAGCGGTCGGCCGATGCCTTGACCATCGGCGTGATCAGGCCCTCGTCGGCATCCAGAAAATCCGATGCCCAGGTGAACTTGCCGCCGTCCCAGGTGTGGATCCGCGCACGAGCCGAGCCCATGTGGTCGGAGCAACTGGTCTTGACCGGACTGATGACCCCGTCAAAACCCAGCGCCTTCAGGCGGGCCGCATCGATGTTGAGATTCTCATAGCCCCAGCGCGCCTGCTCGCCGGTGACCGGCTTACCCTTGCCAAAACGCTCCTGCGCTCGGAATACCCCCTCAACGGCCAGCATCGCGCCCACGACGCCACGCATGTAGAGCACGTCACCCACCTCGGCACGCGGGCCCGTACCCTGCCCCTTGCCATGAACCTGAGCAAGAATTTCCTTGACCACCGCCGCATCGCGCGTTGACCCGTGCTGCATCATCACCGCGCTGTACCCCTTGGCGGACGCACCGATATCCTTGAGATCAGGCTCAGCACCCGACCACCAGGTACCGAAGACCTTGCGCATCGGATAGCCCACCGCGACGGCCTCGCGGATGGCCGTCGCGGTCATGATCCCCCAGGTCTGGAGGATGACGTAATCCGGACGCTGCTGCCGAACCTGCAACCAGATGGCCTTCTGCTCGACGCCAGGTGCCGGGATGGGCAGCAACTGCAGATTGAAGCCATGACGCTTGGCCCGGGCTTCGACGATGGGGAGCAGTTCCTTGCCGAAGGGGCTGTCGTGATAGCCCACCGCGATCTTCTTGCCCTTGAGCTTGTCCCATCCGCCTTCGAGGTTGGCAATGTGACGCAACACCACATCGCCTGCGACCCAGTAGTGGCCGATCAACGGGAAGTTCCATTTGAAGATGCCGCCATCGGCGGAATCGCTCCGACCATAGCCCGAAGTAATCAGCGGGATCTTGTCTGCGGGCACCTTTTCGGTCAGCGCAAACGTGATGCCTGTGGACAAAGGCTGGATCACCGTCGCGCCGCCGTGCTTACCCTTCAGGCGCTCGTAGCACTCGACCCCCCGATCGGTGGCATAGGCCGTCTCACACTCCTCAACCAGCGTCTTGACGCCGTTGATCCCGCCGCGCACGTTCACCAGTTTCATGTAGTCCCAGTAGCCGTTTGCAAACGGGGTGGCATTGGGGGCTACAGGACCGGTGCGGCCGGTCAGACTGGGAAAGAACTGCACGGCTTCCTGCGCGAGGGCTGCGCCGGATACGGCCGCGAAGCCTGCTGCGGCCGCTGTAAAGGCCGCTGTCGAAAGAAATCGAGAGATGCTCATTGTTGTCTCCACGTCGTGCTTGTTGAACGGATCCGTCACATCACCGGATGTGAACCGATGCTACACAGCGGGATCGAATCCCGCAATTCATCCTCGCCTTCACGCCTGGTCCAGGCCGTCGCTCCGCATGGCACGCCATCAATGCGGGAACGGCCACAAACGCAGCTTCTGCTTGCCGATACTCCAGAGCCGAGCCAACCCATGGGGCTCAGCAATCAGGAACCAGACGATCAGCGCACCAAAGATCATGAACTCGGCATGCGAAACAAGGGCCGTCGAGATCGTCAGACCGAACAGATCTCCGAACCAGGGCAGAAACTGATTGAGAAAGATGGGCAGGATCACGATGAAGGCCGCGCCGAAGAGGCTCCCCATGATGGAACCGAGCCCGCCGATGATCACAATGAAGAGCAACTGAAATGACCGGTCGATCGAAAAGGCAAGCGGCTCCCACGCACCCAGGTGGACAAAGCCCCAGAGCGCCCCAGCGACGCCGACGATGAAGGAACTGATGGCAAAGGCACTGAGTTTGGCGTAGGTGGGCCGGATACCGATCACCGCCGCCGCGACGTCCATGTCCCGAATCGCCATCCACTGTCGGCCAATGGCTCCCCGCACCAGATTCTTGGCGAGCAGGGCAAAGACCACCAGGAAGCCGAGGCAGAAGAGGTACTTTTCGACCGGCGTATCGATTCTCCAGCCCATCACCTCAAGCCGGCCCACAGCCACTGAACCCGATGAACTGTTGTTGGTGAACCAGGCAATCCGACTGAACGCCCAGTCGCAGAAAAATTGGGCGGCGAGCGTGGCCACCGCAAGATAGAGCCCCTTCACCCGGAGGCTGGGAATGCCGAACACGATACCGAGCATCGTTGCGAAGACACCACCCAGCAAAAGCGCTGCGACCAGCGGCATGCCTTCGAATCGAACGAACATGTTGTAGGCCATATAAGCACCCACAGCCATGAAGGCGCCCGAACCCAGCGAGATCTGGCCGCAGTAACCGACCAGCACATTGACGCCGATCGCAGCCAGAGAAAGGATCAGAAACGGGATCAGGATGGCCTTGAAGACATAGTCATCAAACAGAAACGGTACGACCAGAAACGCAAACGCAACCAGAGCCAGCACGAACCAGCGATCCTGCGCGATGGGAAAGATCTGCTGGTCATCGCGGTAGCTGATCTTGAACTGACCGTTTTCCCGGTAGAGCATCCGTGACCCCTTCAGACCCGATCGATGATTTTTTCGCCGAACAGGCCCTGCGGTCGGACGAGCAGGACGATCAGCGCAAGGACGTAAGAAAACCAGATCTCGATGCCACCGCCCATCAGTGGTCCGAGGTAGACCTCGGACAGCTTTTCGCCCACACCGATGATCAATCCGCCAACGATCGCGCCCGGCACGGAGGTCAACCCACCGAGGATGATGACCGGCAAGGCCTTGAGCGCGACGGTGGTCAGCGAGAATTGCACGCCAATCTTGGACCCCCAGATCATGCCGGCAACCAATGCCGTGATCCCTGCCACAAACCAGACAACCACCCACATTTTCTGAAGCGGTATACCAATCGACTGCGCCGCCTGATGATCGTCCGCGACTGCGCGCAAGGCCCGGCCTGTTGTGGTTTTCTGGAAGAAGAGCGTGAGGACGCCAACGAGGGCCGCTGCAATCAGCGCGGCGTACAGGTCCTCCTGATTGACCAGCAAGCCCCCCTCGAAGATGGCGTCAAGCACAAAGATGGGTTCCTTGGGCATGCCGATATCGATCTTGTAGACCGCGCTGCCGAACAGCGTCTGACCAAAGCCGTCCAGAAAGTAGGTAATGCCGAGCGTCGCCATCAGCAAGGTCACGC
>JBDLRB010000102.1:0-6655 GCA_039800205.1 Pseudomonadota bacterium
TTGAATCGAGCCATCATTTTTCCTTGCGGCCTTCGTCACCGGAAGCGGGACGGTCAGGGCCTGACGCGAGCACTCTGTGCAAACGAACCCACCGGCCGATCAGGCCTTGACCATCTCGCCATTCGAGCGAAAGATCCGGACCTTTCGACCGTCTTCGAGGACCTTGAAGCCAACCCGATCGCCCTTGCCGGTTGCGGCATTGAACAGCATCACATTGGACTGATCGATCGGCATGGTCCGGTCCACAATGCCGCCCTGCTCTCCCTTCATGGGGTTGGGGCGCTGGTGCTTACGAACCATATTGATGCCTTCGACAACAACATGGCGATCATCGACCCGGCGCACGACCGTTCCGCGCTTACCCTTGTCCCGACCGGACACAACGATGACTTCGTCGCCTCTGCGAATTTTGTCCATCACAAACTCCTAGATGACCTCGGGCGCCAGCGACACGATCTTCATGAAGCGCTCGCTCCGAAGCTCGCGAGTCACCGGCCCGAAAATGCGGGTACCGATCGGCTCGAGCTTGGCATTCAGCAACACCGCAGCGTTGCCGTCAAAGCGGATCAGGGAGCCGTCCGGACGGCGCACACCCTTGGCCGTGCGCACAACGACTGCGTTATAGATCTCGCCCTTCTTGACCCGGCCGCGCGGCTGCGCGTCCTTGACCGACACCTTGATGATGTCGCCAATACCGGCGTAGCGACGCTTGGAGCCGCCAAGCACCTTGATACACATGACTGAACGCGCGCCTGTGTTGTCGGCGACGTCCAGCGTCGACTGCATCTGGATCATGTTTTTTCACCAACTTGAACCATCTGGGACACTCCCGGACGGACAGTCTTGGCCCCGTGACTGGGTTTAACTGAAAGACTTCACTTGAACCGGGCAGGCCCCCAGGGAACAACCCCGGCTCCTGACCGCTAAATAGCGAAGCCCGCTATAGTGGCACACAAAACACTCTTGCGCAAGCAAGTGGTCAAACTGTGATCACTCGACAACACGCGACACGTACCAGGACTTGGTCTTGGACATCGGCCGACCTTCCTGAATCTCAACCGTCGAGCCCTCGTTGATCGAGAGTTCGGTATGCGCGTGGTAACGAGTGCTGCGCAGGATGTACTTCCCGTAGATCGGGTGCTTGACCTTGCGCTCGACCACGACCGTGACGGTCTTCTGCATCTTGTTGCTGACGACGCGCCCCGTCAGCGTACGTTTGATACGGACCGGAGCTTCAGTGGCGACAGTATTCATTTGGCAACCGCCCTCTCGTTCATCACCGTGCGGACCCGCGCAATATCTTTGCGGACCTTACCCAGTTGGCTCGAATCATTCAATTGCTGAGTGGCAGCCTGCATGCGCAGCGAGAAGTGCGCGCGCAGCAGCTCGCCGAGCTCTTTCTTGAGCGCCTCGTCATCCTTGGCGCGAATATCCTTGGCCTTCATCGATAGCCTCACATAAAGCGGTCAGCGCGCATCAAGCGCCGACCATACGGGTGACAAAGGTCGTCGAAATCGGCAGCTTGGCCGCAGCCAGAGCAAACGCCTCACGGGCAAGGGTCTCGTCCACGCCATCCATCTCGTAGAGCACCTTACCCGGCTGGATCTCGGCAACGTAGTACTCCGGGTTCCCCTTGCCGTTCCCCATCCGGACCTCGGCCGGCTTTCTGGAGATCGGCTTGTCGGGGAAGATCCGGATCCACACGCGCCCCCCCCGCTTGATGTGACGGGTCATGGCACGACGAGCCGCCTCGATCTGGCGTGCGGTCAAGCGGCCGCGGCCGGTCGCCTTGAGACCAAAGTCACCAAACGCGACTGTGGCGCCACGGGTGGCGAGGCCCTTGTTACGGCCTTTCTGTTCTTTACGATATTTGCGTCGAGCGGGTTGCAGCATCGCTCACTCCTTCAGTCGACTTTTTTGGTGTCGTCGGTGCCGGCAGGGCCAGCCACCTTGCGGACTCGTTTGATCGCAGCGCGAGGGGCATCTGCGCCGGCGCCCTCAGCGGGGGCTGCTACGACAGCCTCACCGTCACGGCGCCGGGGTCCGCCCCTTGACGGGCCGCCCGGGCGGCCGCCTGGACCACGACGTGGGCGGCGGTCCTCGCGGTCACTGGGGGGCGCAGCGTCCTTTTCAGCGGCTTGGGGCGCATCGTGACGACCGAGCGTGTCGCCTTTATAGACCCAGACCTTGACGCCGATACTGCCGTAGGTGGTGCTCGCCTCGGAGAAGCCATAATCGACATCGGCCCGAAGCGTGTGGAGCGGCACACGACCCTCGCGGTACCACTCGGTCCGGGCAATCTCGATGCCGTTCAGCCGACCTGAACTCATGATCTTGATGCCCTGAGCGCCCAGGCGCATTGCGTTCTGCATCGCACGCTTCATGGCGCGACGGAACATGATCCGCTTTTCGAGCTGCTGGGTGATCGAATCCGCGATCAACTGTGCATCGATCTCAGGCTTGCGGACTTCTTCGATGTTCACATGAACTGGAACGCCCATCAGACGCTGCAGATCGGACTTGAGCGATTCGATATCCTCGCCCTTTTTGCCGATCACCACTCCCGGCCGCGCCGAGTGAATGGTGATCCGGGCGTTCTTGGCCGGGCGCTCGATCACAACTCGGCTGACCGAAGCGCCCTTGAGTTTACGGCGGAGATATTCGCGCACCCGGAGATCGTCGGTGAGCAAGTTCGCGAACTGACGACCGGAAGCGAACCAACGCGAAGTCCAGTTTCGGCTGACTGCAAGCCGGAAACCAGTCGGATGAATCTTCTGTCCCATGATTTTCCTTCCGAATGCCGCTTATTGGTCCGCGACTGTCACGAAGATGTGACAGGTCTGCTTCTCGATGCGCGCGCCGCGGCCCTTTGCCCGGGCCGAAAAACGGCGGAGCGACGTGGCTTTCTCGACATAGATCGTCTTGACCCGCAGCTCGTCGATATCGGCCCCGTCATTGTGCTCGGCATTCGCAATCGCGGATTCGAGAACCTTCTGGACGATGCGCGCCGCCTTCTTGGGCGAAAACATCAGGATGTTGAGCGCCTGCTCAACGGGCTTTCCACGGACCAGATCAGCCACCAACCGCCCTTTTTGAGCAGATAGCCGAACGCCGCGAAGAATGGCTTGCGTTTCCATGGGGCGTCCTTATCTCTTCGATCCGGCCTTCTTGTCGGCAGCGTGACCCTTGAACGTACGGGTCAGAGCAAATTCGCCGAGCTTGTGGCCAACCATGTTTTCGTTGATGAACACGGGTACGTGCTGCTTGCCGTTGTGGACCGCGATGGTCATCCCGATGAATTCGGGAATGACCGTCGACCGACGCGACCAGGTCTTGATGGGTCGCTTGTCCTTTGCTGCGATTGCGGTGTCGACTTTCTTCATCAGGTGGCCGTCGACAAAGGGCCCCTTCTTGACTGAACGTGCCATGGCTTTAAGTCACCTGTGAATTACTTGCGACCGCGGCGCTGCACGATCATGGAATCGGTGCGCTTGTTGCGGCGGGTCTTGTATCCCTTGGTCGGTTGGCCCCAGGGCGATACCGGATGTCGGTTGCCTCGGGTACGACCGCCGTGGGGGTGATCGACCGGGTTCATGGTCTCGCCTCGCACCGTTGGGCGAATCCCCAACCAGCGCTTGGCCCCGGCCTTGCCGATCTGGCGCAGCGAATGCTCTTCGTTACCGACCTCGCCGATCGTCGCCCGGCACTCGATGTGGATCTTGCGGATCTCACCCGAACGCAGACGAACCTGAGCGTACGTGCCTTCGCGAGCCAGCAAGCGCGCCGACGCACCTGCCGAACGCGCAATCTGCGCACCCTTGCCGGGCAGCATCTCGATCGCGTGGATGGACGAACCCACCGGGATATTGCGGATGGGCAAGGTGTTACCCGCACGAATGGGCGCCTCGGCCCCGCTCATCAGGGTCGTACCGACTTCGACACCGCGCGGCGCAAGAATATAGCGGCGCTCGCCATCGGCGTAACACAGCAATGCAAGATGCGCGCTGCGGTTCGGGTCATATTCGATGCGCTCGACGCGCGCGGCGATCCCGTCCTTGTTCCGCCGGAAGTCGACAATCCGGTATTGGCGCTTGTGGCCACCGCCCTTATGTCGAGTGGTGATCCGGCCATGATTGTTCCGACCCGAGCTGCGAACCGTGGGCTCGGTCAGCGCGTCAACGGGGCGTCCTTTGTGGAGACCCGGCGTGGTGACCTTGATCATCGCCCGGCGACCGGGCGATGTGGGCTTCATCTTGGAGATCGGCATTTACCTGGCCTCCGCGAAATTGATTTCCTGACCGGGCTTGAGGCTCACATAGGCCTTGCGAATGTTGCGACGACGACCCTGGAACCGGCCGAAACGCTTCGCCTTGCCTTTCTGGTTGAGCACCTGCACGGACTCGACCTCGACCTTGAACAGCAGTTCAACGGCCGCCTTGACCTCAAGCCGCGTTGCGTCCTGCAACACGCGAAAGGTGATCTGGTTATCCCGCTCAGCCACCGAGGTCGCCTTTTCGGAAACGATCGGGGCCACGAGCACTTTGGTGAGTCGCTCCTGGTTCATGCGAGCATCTCCTGAACTTGGGCCAATGCGGGCCGCGTGATCAGCACCTTGGAGAAATGCACCAGGGATACCGGATCGGCGTGGCGCGGTTCGACGACCATGACATGCGGAAGGTTGCGCGCTGCGAGGTACAGGTTTTCGTCGATTGAATCGGCAATCACGAGCACGGAGGCGCCCTGCTGACCCAGGCCCATCGCGCGGATCTTTCCGGCCAGCAGCTTGGTCTTGGGTGCATCGATCGAGAGCGACTCGACAACACCGATCCGGCCTTCGCGTGCGAGTTGCGAGAGGATTGAACACAGGCCTGCGCGGTACATCTTGCGGTTGACCTTGTGCGAAAAGTTCTCGTCGGGCGAATTCGGGAAAATCTTGCCGCCTCCGCGCCAGAGCGGCGAGGAGGTCATCCCCGCACGCGCACGGCCCGTACCTTTCTGGCGCCAGGGCTTCTTGGTCGAGTGGCGCACTTCGCTGCGATCTTTCTGGGCCCGGTTACCACTGCGCGCGTTCGCCTGGAAGGCAACCACGATCTGGTGAACCAGAGGCTCGTTGAATTCACGCCCGAAGATCGTGTCCGGGGCCTCGACCTTGGCACAGGCCTGTCCCGACTCATCAAGCAGATTGAGTTCCATGTTGGTTGGCTCCTTCAGGCCTTGGCCGCCGGAGCCGGCGCTTTGACTGCGGGCGTGACGACCACGTCGCCGTTACGTGCACCGGGCACCGCACCGCGAACCATCAACAACCCGCGCGCCTCGTCGATTCGAACGATCTCGAGGTTCTGGACGCTGATGGTCACGGCACCCAGGTGTCCGGCCATCCGCTTGCCCGGGAAGACCCGACCCGGATCCTGGGCCATACCGATCGATCCCGGCACGTTGTGCGACCGCGAGTTACCGTGCGAGGCACGGCCCGAGCCGAAGTTGTGTCGTTTGATGGTTCCTGCGAAGCCCTTGCCCTGCGAGGTTCCCTGGATGTCGACCTTCTGGCCCACCGAGAACAAACCGGTTGTGACTGAGGCACCCGGCTGGTACTGCGCGAGCACATCGGCCGCCACTCGGAATTCCTTGACGGCGGAACCCGCTTCGACGCCCGCTTTGGCAAAGTGTCCCGCACGTGCTTTGGTGACGCGCGACGCACGCCGCGTACCGAAGGCAACCTGGATTGCGCTGTAGCCGTCGGTTTCGACGGACTTGATCTGGGACACGCGATTGTCGGACACATCTACGACCGTCACCGGGATGGAATCACCATCGTCGGTAAAGATGCGCATCATGCCGACCTTGCGCCCCAATAGGCCAAGGCTCATTTTTCTCTCCGATCCCGACTGCAATTGGCCGGGTGATTGTTTGCAGGGAAGGTTCCGTGATGATCACGGTCACTGACCCTGGTTTTCTGGCGCAGGCTATTGCCCCGCCAAAAGAAAAGCATTCGAGTATAGCGCCCGATCAGACCGTATGCAAATGGACTGCAAACAGTTGACCGGGCAACCCGGGGATCAACCCCGCCAGCCGTCTGCCTGCTGGACGTAAATCTTGACGTCTACGCCGGCCGGAAGATCAAGTTTGGTGAGCGCATCAATGGTCTTGTCGGTGGGGTCGACGATGTCCATCAGGCGCTGGTGAGTGCGCATCTCGAACTGATCGCGCGAGGTTTTGTTGACGTGGGGCGAGCGCAACACATCGAAGCGCTGGATACGCGTGGGCAAGGGTACCGGACCCCGCACAACCGCACCGGTGCGCTTGGCGGTATCAACGATCTCGGCGGCCGACTGGTCGATCAGACGGTAGTCAAAGGCCTTGAGGCGAATGCGAATTTTCTGGCTTTGCATGATGAATCCAAAAGAACGACGCGGACTGGGCCGCTGGTTGAAAGAACGACTGCTTCGGGCCCGGAGGCGTCGACGCAGCGCGGGGGGCGAACCACCCCGCGCTCCAAACGGTCATCAGGCGATGATCTTGGCGACCACACCGGCACCGACCGTGCGACCGCCCTCGCGAATCGCAAAGCGCAACCCCTGCTCCATCGCAATCGGCGCAATCAAGGTCACCGTCATCTTCACGTTGTCCCCAGGCATCACCATCTCCACACCCTCGG
>JBDLRB010000103.1:0-2800 GCA_039800205.1 Pseudomonadota bacterium
CCAGCGACCATCGCAGCTCGACGGGACAGATACAGCGGAAACTCTCTTCCGTTGCTACACGGCGACCGATCGTGAGCCGCTTGACCGGTACAGTCACAGGAACTGAACCACTCATTTGAACTCTCGCTTCGGGGACGCCATCTACGCAGGGACCCTTTGGAATTAAAGGCAAGCATTCAATTGAACCTCGCCCCCCTGCGGTCTTTGACAACCCGGTCTGCCCGATTGAAATCCTGATCGGATTCCGAAGCGGGCCCACCGGCCCAAAGTTCCCTATCCCGGCATCACTTCCGTGACGCCGGACCCTCATCCGTGAATGCGTCAGGCGGCATTGGCCGAGAACGAACCCGCGTCGACGCGTACGCCCACGCCCATCGTGCTCGACACGGCAACCTTGCGCAGATAGATGCCTTTGGCGCTCGCAGGGCGGGCACGGTTCAATGCATCAACCAGCGCTCGAATGTTGGTTTCGAGCTGTTCGACACCGAATGACGCGCGGCCGATCGTGGCATGGATGATGCCGGCCTTGTCCGTGCGGTACTGAACCTGACCGGCCCGGGCATTGCGAACCGCCGTCGTCACATCGGGAGTGACCGTTCCGACCTTGGGGTTCGGCATCAAGCCGCGGGGACCGAGGATCTGGCCCAGCGTACCCACCACGCGCATCGCATCCGGCGTCGCAATCACGATGTCGAAATTGATCTGTCCGGCCTTGACCTGCTCGGCGAGGTCTTCGAGACCCACCACGTCGGCCCCGGCAGCCCGCGCCTCATCGGCCTTGGCGCCTTGGGTGAAGACCGCCACCCGAACCGATTTGCCCGTGCCGGCCGGCAGAACAACCGAGCCGCGGACCACCTGGTCGGATTTCTTGGCGTCGACCCCCAGGTTGACGGCCACGTCGATGGACTCGTCGAACTTGGCCGTTGCGCATTGCTTCACGAGCGACAGGGCGTCGGCAAGCGGATAAAGCTTCTGCCGGTCGACCTGCGCCCGGATCGTTTTCTGTCGTTTGGTCAGGCGTGCCATGTCACAGGCCCTCCACATTGATGCCCATGCTGCGCGCGGAACCGGCGATCGTGCGAACAGCCGCTTCGAGATCGGCCGCGGTCAGATCGGGCATCTTGAGCTTGGCGATGTCCTCGACCTGCTGCCTGGAGACGCTACCGACCTTGTCGGTGTGCGGCCGTGACGAACCCTTGTCAATCTTGGCAGCCTTCTTGATGAGAATGGACGCGGGGGGCGTCTTCATCACGAAGGTGAAGCTCTTGTCAGCAAAGGCGGTGATCACAACCGGGATCGGCAGGCCGGGTTCCATGCCCTGCGTCTTGGCGTTGAACTCCTTGCAGAACTGCATGATGTTCAAGCCACGCTGGCCGAGCGCCGGACCAATCGGGGGGGAGGGGTTGGCTTTTCCTGCAGGGACCTGCAGTTTGACAAAGCCGACGATCTTTTTCGCCATCAGGCTACTCCTGGTTTGAGTGCAATCGCGCGTTCGTTCGGCCACCGCCGATTACTTGCGCTCCTCGGCCGGCAGTCCAATACGGCCCGCCGGTTTAACTGGGCCTTACGGCCCGGGCAAGGTCGGATTCAGACTTTTTCGACCTGGCCAAACTCCAATTCAACCGGCGTGGCCCGACCGAAAATCGTGACCGAGACCCGCAAGCGGCTCTTGTCGTAGTTGACTTCTTCGACATTGCCGTTGAAATCGGCAAACGGGCCGTCCTTGACGCGCACCATTTCGCCGACTTCGAACAAGGTTTTGGGGCGCGGCTTTTCAACGCCTTCCTGCATCTGGGCGAGGATCTTTTCGACCTCGCGCTCAGAAATGGGCGTGGGCCGGTTGCCCGTGCCACCGACAAACCCGGTGACCTTGTTCGTTTGCTTGACCAGATGCCAGGTGTCGTCGTCCATTTCCATTTCGACGAGGACATACCCCGGGAAAAAACGGCGCTCGGTGATGGTTCGCTGGCCGCCCTTCATTTCGACGACTTCTTCGGTCGGAACCAGAATGCGACCAAACCGATCCTGCATACCCGCACGATCGACCCGATCCTGGAGCGCACGGGCCACGCTCTTTTCCATGCCCGAATAGGCATGCACGACGTACCAGCGCTTCGACATTATTTTTTCCAGCCCAGAAGCAGATCGTAGAGCACCCACTCGAGGGTCTTGTCAACGAGCCACAGGAAAATCGCCATGACCACGACGAACACGAACACCGTGAGCGTCATCTGTACCGTCTCTTTGCGAGTGGGCCAGACCACCCGGCGCGTCTCCGACCAGGCGTCCCGACCAAATGCAAGCAGTCGTTGCCCCGGCACCGAAAACCAGGCAACAGCCACACCCGCCGCCAACCCGCCCAGGACGCTCAGCACCCGGACAACCGCAGGCTGCTGGGCAAGCAGGTAGAAACCGACCACGCCCAGAATCACCAAGGCAATCGCCAGGGCGATCTTCAGACGATCGGCTGCGCTGGAAACGGTTTCTACGGCTTGGTTTTGCGACATGCTGCACTCATTCCGGTGTGATGGCAGGGGCAGAGGGGATCGAACCCCCAACCTTCGGTTTTGGAGACCGACGCTCTGCCAATTGAGCTATGCCCCTTGATCCCTGAAGAATCGACACACCTGCTGTTCAGCAAACGGTCATCAGGCGATGATCTTGGCGACCACGCCGGCGCCGACCGTGCGACCGCCCTCGCGAATCGCAAAGCGCAACCCCTGCTCCATCGCAATCGGCGCAATCAAGGTCACCGTCATCTTCACGTTGTCCCCAGGCATCACCATCTCCACACCCTCGG